>CALXLA010000043.1 GCA_944389075.1 uncultured Spirochaetaceae bacterium | reverse complement strand
TTTTCAGCGTCCGCCCGGTTATATATCACCTCAGCAGCAGTTTGCCCATGTACACTGTAATGGAGCTTATTCTGCACAGCAGCAAAGAAGCGATGAGTTGCTTTGGCAGACGGATCGTAATCAACAGATGTGGCATAGATGTCGGTTACCTTCTGATAGAATCTTCTTTCAGAAAGCCTTATCTCCCTGACTTTCTCAAGGAGCTTGTCAAAGTATTCTTTTGTAAGCTTTGAGCCTCCATTCTTCAGGCGTTCATCATCCATTACCCACCCTTTAATGGTAAAGTCCTTGACGATGGTATTCGCCCACTTCCTGAACTGCACAGCACGTTCGTTGTCGACCTTGAAGCCAACAGCAATAATCATCTGAAGATTGTAGTGGATGACATCTCTGGATACTTGCCTGTTTCCCTCAGTTTGAACTATCCGGTATTTTCGGATAGTTGCTTCTTGAGACAATTCTGAATCTCCATAGATTTTCTTGATATGGTCATTGACTGTACGCACATCAACCCCATACAGAGTCGCCATCATTTTCTGTGTAAGCCAAATGTTCTCATCCTCATATCGAAGCTCGATACTTTCATCTGAACCACCTGTAGCAGCGACGTAAGTCAGATACTCTGCGGCAGAAGAACGAATAATAGATGTATCTTTGCCTTTTCTGCTCATCCTTCAATCTCCGCAATAATCTTGTCAATTTCGTCTCTGAGTATCTGTTCTCGGGCTACAATCTCTTTGATTTCAGCATTGAGCTTGACGATATCTATAACTTCACGCTTGTCTTCTTTCTCGACATATGTACTGACAGATAGATTGAAATCCTTTTTCTGAATCTCAGAATACGGGACACAGCGGGAGAAGTATTCAACATCTTCCCGGGATGTGAATTCGCCTACAATCTTTTCAATGTTCTCTGGGGTGAGTTTGTTATTGTTCGTAACTTTCTCAAACTCATTGGAGGCATCAATGAAAAGTACAGTGTTATCAGTTTTGGACTTCTTGAGAACCATGATACAAGTTGCAATTGAAGTTCCAAAGAAGAGATTGTCAGGAAGCTGAATAATGCAATCTATATAGTTATTATCTACAAGGTATTTTCTGATCTTTTTCTCCGCTCCACCTCTGTACATGATTCCAGGAAAGCAGACTATGGCTGCTGTCCCATTGGTTGATAGCCATGCAAGTGAGTGCATGATAAATGCAAGATCAGCCTTCGACTTCGGTGCAAGGACACCTGCAGGGCTGAATCTCTCATCGTTGATGAGCAGAGGATCATCATCACCTTTCCATTTAATGCTGTAGGGCGGATTTGAAACAATCACCTCAAACGGTTCATCATCCCAGTGCTGCGGATTAAGGAGAGTATCACCATATGCAATATCGAACTTGTCGTAGTCGATATCATGGAGGAACATGTTGATTCTGCAGAGGTTGAATGTTGTCGGGTTTATCTCTTGGCCGAAGAAACCATTGCGGACATGATCCTTGCCAAGTATCTTTGCAGACTTCAAAAGAAGAGATCCTGAACCACAGGCTGGATCATAGACCTTGTTGACTTCTTTTTTCCCTACAACTGCAATCCTCGTCAAAAGCTCAGATACTTCCTGTGGAGTAAAGAACTCGCCACCACTCTTGCCTGCATTGGAAGCATACATACCCATCAGGAATTCATATGCATCTCCGAATGTATCTATATTGTGGTGCTTGTAGTCACCAAGATTCATGGCGGCAATGCCATTGAGCAATTTGACAAGCTTCTCATTTCTCTCGGCAACAGTCTTGCCAAGCTTGTTGCTGTTCACATCAATATCTTCAAAAAGGCCTGAGAAGTTCTTTTCACTCTGAGTTCCTTTAGCAGAGTCCTCAATATGTTTAAGTATTGTTTCAAGTGTGACATTGAGATTCTCATCGTCTTTTGCTCTCTTTCTAAGATTACAAAACAGTTCGGAAGGAAGAATGAAAAAGCCTTTTGTGTTAATCATGTCCTCACGGGCATTCTCTGCCATCTCATCAGAAATGGAAGCATAACTGAAATCTGAATTCCCGGCCTTCTGCTCTCCATTATCTATGTAGGCAGAAAGATTCTCTGAAATATAGCGGTAGAACATTATTCCAAGGACATATGCCTTGAAGTCCCATCCATCAACACTGCCCCTGAGCTCATCAGCTATTGCCCAGATGGCACGATGAAGCTCTTCCCTCTCCTGATTTCCGTTAGCCATATGTTTATCTCTTCCCCTTATTTTTCGTCAGGAACAATCTCGACAATGTCATCCAAAGTGCAGTCAAGGCATGTACAGATCTTTGCAAGCACTTCAAGCCTGACATCCTCGTTCTTCCCCATCTTTGCAATGGCGTTAGTACTCACTCCTGCCATTGAACAAAGCTGGCTCCGCTTGAGTCCTTTATCAATCAGCAGTTTCCATAACTTGTTATAACTTACAGCCATAAGTAGTCCTTTGAGTCATTATGCAGTAGACTTGTCTTAAAGTATACAATAGAATATTGAATATCTCAAGAAATACAGAAGTGGAAACATGCAAGAGAGTCACATCAATACCGGAGTCACACAGAGCGATATCGATATTCTGAAAACCTTCATAGGAAAGAGGCTCATTAAGATGTATCACAAGAAATACAATGGTTCACCTACCGCCATATGTATTTTGCGAATTCAACATAGACTCTTACCAATGAGTAGTGCCATCCGCTATTTTGATACCGAAGTCAAAGGCGTTGCTTGCCTGTATATTCAGGAAGGAGAGAATCCCTAATTCATCATCAATGTGTGCGACATGGATGTGGTACTATAAAGTTCAATATAATGATTCCTGATTTATAAATTCATTAATCTTACAATCTTACAATTTCTATGCAATACAAGTAGCAACACTTAACTCAAATAAAGTATTCTATTTCCATGAATAGGTTTCAATATGGCTCTACTTGGGTTAAATCGGACTTTCATCTTCACACCATAAAAGATAAAGAATTTGAGTACATTAATAACACAGAATACCCTGACGAGAACGTTTTCCCCAAAGAGTATATTGCTGCCTTAAAAAATGCAGGGATTGGGTTAGGTGTCATTACAAATCACAATAAATTTAATAAGGGAGAGTTTGATTGTTTACGAAAGCAAGGAAAAAAGGAAGAAATATATCTTCTACCAGGCACAGAGCTATATATTTCTGGAGGAAGTGAGGGAATACATATCCTTGTTGTTTTTTCTGATGACTGGATTTCTGAAGAGGATTATATTAGCAAATTCATTGACAGCCTATTTCCTGGAGTCTCGCGTACACAAGTTTATAATGACACACGATCTAAGTTTTCATTAGAGCAAATGGTCGACATGCTTGATGACTACCATAAGGACTATTTTTTAGTTTTTGCCCATGCCAATTCAAGCCATGGAATTTTTGATTCTATGAAACCTGGAGCGGCCATGCAAACAATAAAAACTATTGCTACAACAGGGACTGGCGAGTCCAGAATTATAGCCTTCCAGAAATTAAGTGATGCCACATTTGAATTGTTTCCACAATTCGAACTTGCTCCACCAGCTAGAGTCGAAGGTTCCGATCCTAAGATGATGGAAAGTGTTGGACAAAGCAAGAATTCATGCTGGCTCAAAATTGGAGCGCCTAGTTTTGACGCTGTAAAACTTGCAATTGCAGAGCATGAAACACGCATTCTATTAGACGCGCCGCCTGCAACAAAGCACTCGTATATTAAGTCTATTTCCTTTGATGGAGGTTTTCTTTCTGGAACACAACTATCATTCTCTCCCGAGCTTAATAATCTGATTGGGATTAGGGGTAGTGGCAAATCTGCAATTCTTGAAATGATTAGATATGCGTTCGACTTGCCATTGCCAGAGAAAATAGAAGACTGTGTGTATAAAGAAGGGCTTAGAAAACATGCTATTGGAAGTGGAGGTAGAGTTGAAATCCTTGTTTCCAATGAAATAGGGAACGAATATAAAATCAGCAGGACTTTTAATCGATCCCCTGAAGTATTATTAGATGGCGAAATCGTTCCAAACTTGAGAAGCACTTCCGTAATTCACCGTCCGCTTTTCTTCGGACAAAAAGAGCTAACTGCCAGAAATGAAGATTTTTATTCAAACTTGGTAGACAGACTTGTTGGTGACAAACTGTCTGATATTAGAAAGAAAATCAATGAAAAGAAACTTGCTGTTACTGATTTGTTGTTAAAAATCAATAGACTTGGTTCTCTTGAAGACCAGAAAGGTACTATTCAAGCCTCTATTGCTGAAAACACCTTAAAGCTTAGTCAATTTGATCAATTTAACGTGAAAGAGAGACTATCGACACAAACCGATTTCAACACAGACGAAAGGACTCTTAAAAACGTTAGGGAAACATACTCTGACTACAAAAATATTATTACCGAAGCTATCACTTCTATTCAAACCTTAGATATTAAATGTTCTTTAAGTGATAGGAACAAGAATTTTCAGCATAAAATAGACCAATTTGCATCTACAGCAGAGCAAATTCTATCCTCACTATCTGACTCTCTCAGTAAGGTTTCAAACTTATTAGCTAATATTGATTCAGTCATTGCAGATTTTTCTCGAGAAAAAGATAAGACCTTCGAAGAAACTGATCAAATAAAACGAGAACTTGAAGCCCAGATTAGAGCTTCAGGTTTTATGTCGAATATCAATCTCGAAGAATATCCAGCATTGCAGGAGAAAATACTACAGGATAAGGAACAACTTAAGCTTCTTGAAAACAAATCAAAAACTAAAGAAACATACCTAAGTAGCTTGAATACTACCTTATCTGAGCTAGGAGAATTATGGAGAGAAGAATTTAGAACCATTCAAACCGAACTAAATAGAATTAATGAAAGTCAAAATGCAGTAAATATCACTTCCGAATACTGCATGGATAAAAAACAATATTTTGCTTACATGCAAAATGTGTTCAAGGGAAGCAGAATTAATTCAAGTACAGTCTCGCGACTTATTGAGAAATATGTTGATTTCATCGAAATGTACCGCAACTTCAACGAGTGCTGTAATTCTATTTCTGGAGATAGTACAAAATTAGCTTTCCAGAAAGCTTTCGAGGAACACATTGATGATTTACTTTGTTACCAAGTTCCCAATAAATATTGCATCACCTATAACGGAAGAGATATTACATCATTGTCATTAGGGCAACGAGCATCTGCGATGATTCTCTTTATTCTAAGCCAACAAGACAATGATTTAATCATCATAGATCAACCAGAAGATGATTTAGATAACCAAACAATTTATCAGGATGTGATAAAAACTGTAATGAATGTAAAGCCAAATATTCAATTCATTTTTGCAACCCATAATGCAAACATTCCCGTATTAGGCGATTCGGAGATGGTTCATTGTTGTTCTGCGATAGAAGAAGCAGGCATTACGCATATCAATATTAAATCAGGTAGCCTTGATGATGCTACAATACGAGATCAAATTATCACGGTAATGGAAGGTGGTCATGATGCGTTTGAAAGAAGAAAAGAGATATACAAGCTTTGGAAGAATCAAAAATAACAAGCCAGAACCCGTGTTTGGCGTCATTAATTCCGTCATAAAAGACTGACAATGCTTGATATCTGGCGTTATGCATAGCAATCATCAGTTAATGCCAAGTAACTGTTTTACAATGAATTAGTAATATCTCACAAGATTCAGCAAAATTGCTTACTCCCTTCGATCCCGATCAGCTCCATTAGTAACTCCTTGTAATTCAAAGAGTTATTTTTTTCCTTCTTCCGCGTGGAACTAAACGTGGAACTAGACTCCTAAATCATCATCATTTTCAGCGTCTCTAGAATGGAAAAACAGCCTGCATTACATTCTGAAATATAATATATAAGAACCTCTTTTCCCATTAAGTCTCACAGGGAATGATTCGGTCTTACCAACACTTACTCCGCCAGCATATCAAGGCTTATCAAGGAAGCTGTAAGTAAAGGTACAGGTAATCAAGCCTCTGGATGAATCAAGTTCAAACAAATTCATCAGGTATATCCCTTATTGGGGCATAAGCATTTAATTTGCTGGCAATTTGCTGAAGAGAAGATTTTCACACTATTTCAGTATGGATGCAAAGACTATCAAGAATAATTCTATTTCCAATATTTCAGTCTCAGTTTCTGATACTCTGCCTTGGTAAAATAACACATCAAGAGGTATAAGAGGGGATTCTTCAGAAGCTTAGGATATGGTGTCGTGGACTTTTTCGGGCAGGGGATAGCAAGTACATTCATATCCTATAAGCTTATCAACTATTATTTATTCCTGATTTACTCATGAATCGCATTCTTCCTGTCGAGCCTGCTTTTCATTCCCTGATTTGCTATCATGGATATCATAGCAGCAGTTCTGATACTCGTAATCTCCCTGATCATAGCAATATGCTTTATAAGGCTGCTGATATTCATCACGCCGAAAATCATCAATGTCATTTCCAGAAGAAGATGCGGCATTTATTCCTACTACAGCCCTACCAAGCAGAGATTCATCGGTTATGCAAAAGCCGGCATTCTGGATAACGTCCCCTTCTTGCTGATTGGCACCTTAATACAGCTCATGACCTTGATACTCAGTCTGTTCATCATGAGGGAAACTGTGCTCAAATCTGTAGAAGAAGCATGGATCCTCGGAATGCTGCTCTTCCCTTTCTGCTACTCATTCGACATCATTTTCCGCATCAATCTTGCCGTGGAATTGTTCGGGCAGTTCTGATCCGAAGCACTATAAAGATGCTTTTATTCTGTAAAGCGGGATGTATGCATAAAACATATAGGTGCTCTATAAGGCAAAGCATAGGCGTTTATGCAGAATCCGGATATCCGATCAGTCTTTCTGGATGAAATGCAGCAGGTATTCTTCCTTCAGCAGCCATGCAGCATATAAAGGCACAGATAATATGCCATCATCCAGCCCGAAATTCCTCGAAGACAGTCTTATGCTCAATGGCGGATTGAAGCTGTTTCTATAGACAGACAAGCTCCGGGATCTGACGTGATCGCTCGCTTTGACCTCGATTGGAACCACATCCGTTCCCACCTGCATAAGGAAATCTATCTCAGCCTGTCCTGAAGACTCCCAGTAACAAAGCGGAATATTGCCAGCTGTAAGAACTGCCGCTATATAATTCTCGGTCAGCCCTCCCATGAAACGATCACCGATCCTGTTGAGGATGACCTCTTTAGGCAAGCCTGACATCTGTACAAGCAATCCCGGATCAAGCAGATACAGCTTAAAAGAAGAAATATCCTCATAAGCTCTAAGCGGAACTTCAGGACTTGTTATCTTTGTGCATCTGAGTGCCAGACCTGCAGAACAAAGCCATTCCAGTGATTTTCCGAAAACCGCGGAAGTAGCCCCCTTCCGTATGAGATTATACTGGAACTTCTTATTCTCCTTTGCAAGCTGCATAGGTATTGTATCAAATGCCCTCTGCGCAAGAATCCTATCGGAATCATCCGCATATTTCGCGATATCCGATCTGTAATCGGAAAGTATTCCAGCCTGCACATCCTGAGCTGCAATATAGCTTCCATTACCAAGATATGCAGAGACGGCCTCGGGCATTCCCCCGACTATAAGATATGTTCTATATAAAGACAGAAGTTCCTCATGAAGAGCTTGAGGGAGAACTTCCGCAGATAAAAGCGATGTCCTGCATTTCTCAAGAAGCATGGTTTTATCCGAGGCAATCAGGAATTCCTCAAAATCCAGAGGCCCCAATCGTAATGTCTTCACCTTACCTACAGGGAATGAGAAATCATCACGCCGTATAGCGACACCCAGAAGACATCCAGCCCCTATGATGTGGATATCAAGAGCGCTATCGTTAAAATACTTCAAGGCTGTTATAGCTCTGGGACATGCCTGAATCTCATCAAGGATTATCAATGTCCTGCCGCTGATAAAGCGGATCCCTGTTATTGCCTCAAGCTGTGGGATAATCGAATCAGGTGAAAGATCTCCTTCGAAAATCGTCCGCATCATTGGATCCCTTTCAAAATCAAGGAAGATGATCGAATCGAAGAATCTTGAACCAAAGGATTTCATGACATAGGTCTTTCCCGTCTGCCGCGCTCCAATGATAAGCAAAGGCTTCCTGTCTGACGATGACTTCCATCCCGCAAGAGTCTCTTCAATTTTCCTGAACATAGCTATATTTTAATATAAATGACTTTTAAGTCCAGAAAAATCATCTCTCTGATGATTTTTTCGAAGTTAAAAATCATTTTGTCATAATATACATACGCCAGCAATGAGCCCGAACGTACCGGAAATCACCATAGTGGCAATAGGACCTATTCGGAATAACCTGAGTGCAAGAAAAGCTGCTGTGAATATGATGAGTGACGGGATGCGGAGAGTTCCTGCGAAATCCTCGCCTCCGTACAAGGCAAGAGAGATAAGAGGGATCTCTGCAGATGCTATCATGGCAATAACACATGGCCTCAGGCTTCTGAATATGCTCTGGACTGTATCGAGTCCCCGCCAATGATAATAGACATAGGCAAGGAGAAGGACGATTATGGCTGATGGTATTATGCAGCCGAGAGTCGCTACTATAGCCCCCGGAATCCCTGCCACCCTGATACCTACAAATGTCGCACTGTTTATCGTTATAGGGCCCGGAGTCATCTCAGAGATCGTCATGATATCAGCAAACTCCTGCATCGTAAGCCAGGAATGGACCTCAATTGCCTGATGCTGGATCAGAGGGATTGCGGCATAGCCTCCGCCGATGCTGAAAAGCCCGACCTGCATGAAGCTCCACAGAAGCTCAAGATAAATCATGCTGATGCCTCCTGTTCCATACAGAACTTGCATACCCTACCAGAGCAGAGAGGATGATGACAGCCACTATGCTCACATCGAGAACCGCAATAAGGATGAATGCAGCAGCAAGCATGATGATAGGCTGGATTCGCTTCTGCTTCACCAGATCAATCGTCATTGATACGACAACATCCGCAACAACTGCGGCGACCCCTGCGGCAGTTCCAGCCATTACATAGCCGACATATGGGTTGGATCTTATGATCGAATAGAATCCTGAGATAAGCGAGATGATCAGAAAAGGAGGAATCACTGTCCCCAGTATGCTGACAAGAGCCCCCGGTATCTTCCCTACCTTATACCCGATGAGGATTGCCGTATTTACCGCTATAGGTCCCGGAGATGACTGTGCAATCGCCGCAAGGTCCAGCATCTCATCCTCATCTATCCATCCCAGATCCGATGCGAATTTCTTCCTCATCAGCGGAATGATCACGAAACCGCCGCCGAATGTGAATGCGCTGATCTGCATATTCGCAAGAAATGTCGTCAGCAGCTTATGCCTGTCTTTGTCCATAACCTGACTGTATTCCGATAGACATATATATGGAAGATGGCAATTGCCTGTCTTGTCCAAAAAGCGCTTATGCTGGCCTTAATCCGGTTCTGCGAAGTATAATCAGAGCATGTTCTGCGATACAGGTAAAGTCAGGCTTCATTATGAAGTCTCAGGAGAAGGACACCCTCTGATAATGCTCCATGGCAATGGAGAGGATATCTCGATTTTCGAGAAAGCGCTTCCTCTTCTCGAGAAGCATTTCAGAGTCTACCGTATTGATTCACGCTGTCATGGCGAGAGTACGGACAAAGCACCTCTGCATTATGATCTCATCGCCGATGATATATACGGCTTCATAATCCTCAACAGACTCGAAAGACCTTTTGTATATGGATTTTCCGACGGCGGAATTGCCGCACTGATGCTCGCCTATACACATCCGGAAACTGTCGGTGCTATAGCTGTAAGCGGAGCAAACACCAATCCGAAAGCGCTGAAGTTCCTCTATCGCTTCGGATATGGCAAGCTTGCCAGACTGTATCCGGATCCGAAAGTCAGGATGATGGTATCGGAGCCGAACATAACAAAAGAAGATCTTGGACGCATCACAGTCCCCGCGCTGATCACAGCAGGAGAACGCGATATGATAAAGGAAGAGGATACCAGACTCATCGCATCATCTATCCCGAACTCAGAACTGATGATACTCAAAGGAGAGAGCCACAGCTCATATATAGCGGATTCTGACAAAATCGCGCATATCCTGATTGATTTCTTCAGGCTGTAGATAAAGTTCCTGCTGTGTTCATCTCATACGGGAATCTGAATCAAGATAAGAAGAGGGGCCGGAGCCCCTCATCAGTTACCATGGGAAATATTCGATCCCTGCCAGCTTCATAAGCGCTTCGATGAAATAGAAGTCGCCATAGACGATTCCTCTCTCATGCTCGCTGTTATGATAAGCGACTGTGCCTTTCTCAACGAGATTATCCACAGCAGGATCCCAGTTGCATCTCTTCTCCTCAAGAGTCTTGAGAAGAGAGACCGCGGCATCAAGATACTTCTCCTCGCCTGTAGCCTTCGCGATTTCTATGAAGCCACATGCAGCAATCGATGTCGCTGTTGTATCCTCAAGAGCAGGCTCTGCAGGCTGGCGGAAATCACAAGGAACGAGATTGGACTCAGGAACGCTTGCAATGAAGTAATCAGCAACACGCTTTGCAGTCTCGAGATACTTCTTCTCACCTGTATGGATATAGCTGAGAGCAAATCCATAGATTGCCCAGCCCTGGCCGCGTGTCCATGAAGAACCATGACCATAGCCCTGCCCACCATATGACTTGACCCTCTCGCCTGTCTCAGGATCGAACTCGACTATATGGCAAGCAGAACCATCAGGACGGATGAAAGCATCGATTACCCTGTCCGCATGGCTCTTTGCGATATGACGGAACCTCGGATCGCCTGTTTCATCGGAAGCCCAGTAAAGAAGAGGAAGATTCATCATGCAGTCGATGATTGCCCAGCCTCTGACATCCTCCTTATCGCGGACATGGTCGTTCCATGCACGGATGAAATGACCTGCAAGGTTGTACCTTCCAGCCATATTCTCAGCAGCAAGGATGGACCTGTTCCTGGCTTCCTGGTTGCCTGTCTTCTTGTAGTGGTACACAGATGTCAGAAGCCATTTGAAGCCATTGTCATGGTCAAGCTGCTCTGCGCACATGAGATTGCGGTCGAGCTTGTTCTCCATCTCATAGGCAAGATCCTCATACCAGCTGTCGCCTGTAAGCGCAGCCATCTCCCAGAGAACGCCTCCCCAGAAACCATTGGTCCACCAGCTGATCTGGTCTCCATCTCTGTTGTCGTAGACTCCGTTATCTGTAATATACGGAACCTTATGAGCATTGCGCTCGACGACAGCCTTCATCTTCTTTTCCACTTTGCTGAGAACACTCTCAGCCCATGCTTTGTTATCCATAGAACCTCACACAAGCTTGTGGCACTTGCCATCAATTGTCACAGTCATATCTTTTTCAGAGAAACTAACCTCAGGAGCCTTTGTCCAGATAGCAGTATCCTTGCCAGCTCCGACAAGACAGCCGAAGAATGAACATCCCTTTCCTATCTTGCCATCAAGGCATGGAACCATTGAAGTATCATGGAGCAGATTCAGATTCGGTCTCGGCTTCGCCCAGAATGGCTTCCTGCCTCCGATGATATCGCGGATCATGGTGGAACCCCATGGAACACCTATGCCATAGAGATTCGCCTCTTCATGGAAATCGACAACCGGCTCGAGCTCATGGCCAAGATAATGGATGATGCCGAACCCGCCTTCCTTAGCACAGAACTCACGCTCAGCCTCTATTTTGTGGATGCGGACATGGAAATCTCCTGCAGGGATAAGCCATGTCGTAATATCCAGTCCCTTGAATGGCGACCATGTGCTCCTGACCATCTCATCAGAACCAACGACATCCCTGACTTCCCTTCTTGGCCTCCAGTAATCATCGCCGTCGCTCACGAAAAGCATGCTGTCACAGCCTGTGAACTCAAAACCATGATTGCTGATGCTTACAGAGAAGCCATAATCTGCGCTATATGCGAACTTGCAGTACTTCTCCGCAAGATGATTCATCTCGAATGCAGGATACTGCCCTCCTGAAAGCATTACGACATCACCATCGGAATGCCTTGTCATGATAGCTCCCGGACACTTCAGGAACTTCGCATCAGGAAGCACAGGCATCGGAAGCTCTTCGGCTTTCCAGAACGGATGATCATCAGGGAGCGCAAGGACAGCATATGTCTTCAGTGCCCAGTATGGAGAACCTGGAGCATTGTACTCATCTGCCATAATAAGCGATGGGTATGCATAACCGATTGTAAGGAGTCCCTGGCTGTCGAAGATGGGCTGAGAGAACCACCATCTGAGATTGCGGAGCACAAGTCCCTTAAGCACTCCCCATGGAAGCACTTCAAGGCCTGCAAAGGCACATGCGCTGAAGAATGAAGCAACTGCAAAGCGATATGTCAGGCTCCTGCCATAAGGCACGCTGTTGCCCTTGTCTGCAAAGTACAGGATGTACTGCTGAGCAAAAAGCTTTGCTCTCTCCTTGAATCTCTCGCACCTCTCCTTATCCTCATCTGCCATATAGCGGACATAGACCATCGAATAGAAATGGAAAGCGAAAGGATTGTAGTTATCGAATGGAATCGCATCATGATACCACCCATCTTCTGCATAGAGGTTTTCAAGGAAGACAAGATCCTCTTCAGCCTGTTCCCAGTCATGCTCCTGCCCAAGCTTCCTCAGCGCAAGGTTAACAAGCACTCTGAAGAAATGCCAGTTATTATCGCTGAGAGGTTTGCGGTTGATCTGGCGAAGCCACGATGCCAGATTGTCTTTCTCCTTAGCTGTCAGCGGTTCCCAGAATGTCTCAGGAACAAGCAGAAGTGAAAGTGAGATAGCTGCCATCTCCACCATTCTCTGGTCATGTGGGGGAACATCGCCCCAGTAATTCTCGCTCTCCGGATTTGTTCCTTCTGTCAGTCCCTTGAAGAACTTCGGGAACTGATCCCATTCAAAACCACCGGCAATAAAAGGCGCAACACCCCAGAGAAGGCGGCTCCAGCCCTCCATGAGCGCAACTCTGGAACTGTAATGCGCAGAGCTGTTGCCAATGAAAAGGCCTCCGCCTCCGAGATTGAGATGCTCTGCTGCAGGCTTGAGCATCTGCAGAAGGCTCTCTGCAAGATCTGCCCTTGTCACGAGCTTATTATGCGTTATAGGAAGATCAAATGTTTTCATAAATCTTATTCCTTTGTCTCATAGAATGATGCCAGCACTGCGAATGCAAGCTTCTTTGTCTTTCTGTCAGAATCAATCAGACCTTTGCGGTTGAATCCTTCCTGATATGAATTGAAACGGCGCTCTGCCCTGAAATCATACAGGATCCATGGTGATACACCCTTGATGAAGGAACATGAACCGATCTCAGCGACCTGCTTCCTGTAGAACTCTTCCTGGAATTCCTCTGTCCAGAGCATGTCAGATGTGCCATGGTTGCCGGCACGTGCACCAGCTCCGACTTCGGTGATTATCACGGGCTTGGACGGCGCTGAATTCCTGAGCACTCTGCCGAGCTTCGAGAAATCAGGGTTGTACCAGCCGTAATATTCATTGATTCCTATGATATCCAGACTATCTGCTAACCTGTCCTCGATCCTCTCATCGACCTCATTGACAAGGCAAGCAGCTCCGACAGCCCTTGTATTGTCCTGTGAGTGCGCGAAATCAGCAAGGGAGGACATGAAGCGGAAGCGTGCATCCGTATCTGCATTCTCATTGCCTACAGACCAGATGACGACACTTGCCCTGTTGTGATCTCTCCTGATCAGCTCGCCAAGCTGGTTCTCGGCATCCTTGTATGTCGATGCATTGTCGAATGCGATAGCCCAGTAGACAGGGATCTCTTCCCAGAGCATGATACCCATTTCATCAGCGATCTTTGCGAAAAGCCTTGTGTGAGGATAGTGGGCAAGACGGATGAATACGCCATGAAGCTCTTCCTTCACGACCCTGATGGCTTCTCTGATAGATGCCTCAGTTGTGCATTTCCCCATCTTGATATCATCCTCATGGAGACATATACCCTTCATGAAGCGCTTCTTTCCATTGAGATAGATATCATTGCCGACAACCTTGAATTCCCTGAATCCGATGCGGTCTTTAACAGTATCGCCATCATAAGAGAGCTCTACGTCATAAAGCTTTGGATTCTCAGGCGACCACAGCTCTGGAGAAGCCTTCAGCACGATGCTTCCCTTCCCTTCCTTCACATTGACATCCTTTTCGATGCCAAGTTCTGGAACTCTGAGTACAGCTGTACCTTCATTGAGTCCATCAGCTTCGAAATCAAGTGCTATTTCAGAGAAATCCGTATCAGGGACAAGCCTTACGAACCAGTCCTTGATTACTGTCCTGCCGGTCCTGATGACATAGACATCCCTGTAGATTCCGCTGTAGAAGAACCAGTCTGTATTGCTCATAGGGACTCTTGTATCGCTTCTTGAACCATCTACTGCCACAATCAGCCTGTTCTGCTCTGCTACGGCATCCGTGATCTCCACAGTGAATGGCGTCGAGCCTCCATCGTGCATCCCTACAGGCTTTCCATTGAGGAAGACATATGTTCTGTAGGCAGCTCCTTCAAAGTGCAGGAACACGCGCTCATCATCGCTATGCTTCACATAGCGGAAATTCCTTATATAGTCACCCATGCTCTCATAGTAGAAAAGATCGCTCCTTTCCATATTCCAGCATGAAGGGACCTTCATCTTGGGGTATGAATCAAAGTCATAATCCTGAGGTTTCTCACGTCCAGCCTCATCATATTTCTCCTCTTTGTACCAGCTTCCGCGAAGCATATACTCAAGAGGATCTGCAAGGAAGTGCCATTTACCATTGAGGCTCTCCATCTTCCTTCCATCAATCGGCACAAGCTCATTGCGTCCGACACGATAAGCTTCAAAAGGTTTCCTGAAATCCGTCGAATGAATCTCAGGATTGAAATTGCCTGGATTTGTCATATCTAATCCTTCCTTAATAAGCATTATCAATATAGAACCTAGCGGAGACCGCTAGGTTCATTGAATCAACCTTTGACGCCAGCTGCTGAGACACCCTGGATGAAGTATTTCTGTCCGATAAGGAAGATTATCAGGACAGGAATGATGGATATCAGAGCGGCAGCCATCTGCGGTCCATAATAGACATACTGCTCTGTGGTGAAGTCCGTCATGCCAAGAGGCAGCGTCTTGAGGGTCGGTGTGATGATATAAAGAAGCGGAGTATAGAAATCATTCCAGAAATAACGGAAGCTGAAGATTGCCTGGGTAATCAGGACTGGCTTCGTCATCGGAAGGATGATTCTTGCGAATATCGTCCACTCCCTTGCACCATCGATACGTGCAGCTTCATTGTAGGCCTCAGGAATCGAAAGCATGTACTGCCTGATGAGGAATGTACCGACAGCTGTGAATGCGCCCAAAAGCACAATAGCTGCATGCGAATCGAAAAGGCCGAGATTCCTTACGATGATGAACTGCGGAACAGTAACAGCCTGAGATGGGATCATCATCGACATGACATAGAGCATGAAGATGGCGTTCCTTCCCTTCCACTGTATCTTCGAGAACACATATGCGCCTGTCGAGGCAGTAACCAGCTGGACAACTGTTGTTATGAACGTGACCTTTATGGAGTTCCACGTATACAGAGGGAAGTTGTCCTTCAGCTGTTCGAAGTTCGAGAGAATCGCATTCCTAGGTATGATATGGAATGGGAACTCGAAGATCTCCGTCTCCATCTTGAATGAGGAGCTGGCTACGACAACAAGCGGCAGAAGCATTATTATTGCTACGATGATCAAGAGAACATATTTGAGTATGTTCATTATCAGCTGATTTCTTCTATACGACGTCATAGACCACCCACTTCTTCTGGCCCTTCTGCTGGACCACCGTAAGGACGAGGATAATAGCCATCAGTATTACGGCTTCTGCTGATGCATATCCATATCTGGACTGTGTGAACATCTTGTAGATATCGAATGCAAGGACATTTGTAGATCCTGCAGGACCACCACCGAACTGACCACCAGTCATTACGTATACGTAATCGAACATCTGGAATCCTCTGATGATGGCGACTGTGATACCGTAGAAAAGAATCGGCGAGATTCCCGGAATCGTGACAGTTGTGAACTTCTTCCACCATCCAGCTCCATCCATATCAGCAGCCTCATAAAGCGATGTGTTGACATTCTGGAGGCTTCCGATGAAGAGAACCATGTAGTATCCGAAATTCTGCCAGATGGATACGAGGATGATTACGCCAAGCGCTGTATCCTGTCCTGCAAGGAACTGCGATGGCTGGAGCCCGAGGCTTATCAGGAATCCATTCACTATACCGCCATTCGGAGCACCTGCGGCTTCGCTTACAGGGCGGAACATAGTCATGAATGCGATACCGACAGCAACTGATGCAAGGATATTCGGAAGATAATATACACCTCTGAAGAATCCGCATCCCCTGAACTGATTCTGCAGGAGCACTGCAAAGAAAAGACCAAGCGCAATCTGGAAGACTACGGTGATCACCATGTACTTGGCAGTAATCCAGAGATACGACCAGAAATCAGGCGAACTGAAGGCATTTATATAATTCTCCAGTCCGATGAACTTATAGTTCGGGCCTCCCCTGTAGTTCGTGAAAGAAAGAATCACAGACCAGATCATCGGAGCCAGGACAAATACGACGAAGCCAATGAAGCTGGGAAGGAGGAACGAGAGAATCGTCACCATCTTCACAATGCTGAATGGCTTCTTCCCCAATTGGGCAGTTTTTTTTGTTCCCATATCTTCTCCTCTTTTTATTGCAGTCTTCATATTGAAAGCCGCAGGAAAAAAAAGCGGCAGCCTCACGCTCGTTCAAGCGCCAGGCGTGCCGTATAAATCAAACCGACAGATCAGTTAGTTCTGACAATCTGCTCAAGGTTAGCCTGGAACTGAGCATTTACCTGATCGTCTGGGATGTTGCCAAGGAGGTAGTTCTCCTGGAATGTATCGATCATGGACTCTACAGCTGAGCCATATGGGCTGAAGTTAGCTGTATAGATGTCTCTGTCCTCGAGGAAGTAGTTAAGAGATGTTCCATCGTCTGGAATGCTCTCGGAAAGGATATCCCTTACTTCATCTGTAACTACTGCAGGAAGAACACCAAGTCCTGCTGCGATAGCTGCTGCCTCTGGGCCTGCCATCCAGCTGATGAACTCATAAGCTGCATCCTTCTTTGTCGAGTATGATGTGATATGGTTGTTTGTTGAAGCTCCCTGGGTTGTGTATGTCGTAGGATCATCATCCGGAAGTCTTGCGATACCATAGTCAGATGCCGTGAATCCATTGAGAAGACCATCTCTCTCGCCTGTTGTCATCTGGCCTGGGAACCACTCGCCGATGATGAGCATTCCAAGGTTGCCATTGTAGAAGAGGTTGGAGTAATGAGTTCCTGTTACCTTCATATCAGTAAGAGGAATCATAGCACCGCAAGACTCAAGTTCCTTCTTGATCTGGAGCATGCGGAGGAAGCCATCGTCGAACTGGATATTTCCATTGGAATCGATGATAGGCTGATGATTCTGGGATTCAATGAATGTCGTTCCATTAGCCCAGATGTAGATACATGAGCCGACTGTTCCGAGCTCAGGCTTCGTAAGAGCCTTCGCAACCTCAACGAACTTGTCCCATGTCCACTCACCATTCTCGATATAGACATCTGGAGTAGGAACTCCTGCTGCCTAGAAGACCTTCTTGTTGTAGTAGACATAGTATGAACCTGCGCGCCATGGGATACCAAGAATATCGCCATCATAGTTCATCTGGGACTCATATGCCTTTACAGCTGCGTCCGCAGGTGTGCCTTCAACAATGTAGTCATTGAGCGGCTCGATATATCCGTTGTTGTACTGTACGAACATATCGGTCTGTCTCTTCTCCATGAAAGCATCCATCTCAACATGTCCTGCGAGAAGAGTATTGAGTCTTGCCTCATAGTTTGCGGAAGGAAGGATTTCTGCATCTACCTGGATATCGTCATGTGTTGCATTGAAAGCATCGATAAGAGGCTTATGTGCTGAGTCTTCCCATGTATAGTACTTAATTACAACAGGGCCATCTGAAGATGATGAACTCTCCCCTGAACCACCTGCCATGACTGTTGCTGAAACTGCAAGCAGGATGACAAGAAGCATTGCTAAGCATTTCTTCATAATAAACTCCTTTCATGACGATTATATGGCACGAATGGATATTTTTGTACAAAAAAAGTTCAAGAGAATGCACTGATTTTAGAGCAACGCCCTCAACTTCCTTATGATGCATGCAATTATGAAGAAAACAAGATGCGTCACGACTATCGCAGCTCCTGTAGGAAGGGAAAATGAATACGATGCAATGAAGCCTATAAGGAATGCCAGCGCGGATTCAGCTGCCGCGACAATGGACACAGAAAGATATGTCTTCGCGACTCTCATCGCAGTCATTGCAGGGAATATCATGAGAGATGAGATGAGAAGCGAGCCGAGCATCCTCATTCCCACGACAATCATGACAGCGGTAAGGACCGCAAGGAGCGATGTATAGCGCTCGCACTTTATTCCCGTCGCACGTGCGAAAGCCGGATCGAACGTGGATGCGTAGATCTGATGATAGAAAATCAGATATGCAGAGAGAGTCACAACCGCAGACACCGTCGCTATGACAGCATCGCTTCTCGACACCGAAAGTATCGAACCGAAAAGAAATGCGTTGAGATCGGTATTGACCCCTCCCAATGATACTGCGATGACTCCTATCGCAAGAGCTGACGATGAAATCATGGCAATGGCGCTGTCCCCTCCCATCTTCCGCTCAGACATCCTGAGAAGAAGAAATGCAGCTGCGACTACGACCGGTATCGTGACAGCCATAGGCGGAAGCGAAAGGACAGCCGCGATTCCCAGAGCTCCGAATCCCACATGGGAAAGGCCATCTCCGATCATCGAGAAACGTCTGAGCACAAGGCTGACACCAAGAAGGGAAGCCGTAAGACTTATCAGGAACCCGACGGCAAGAGCCCTCGCAAGGAACGGATACGAAAGGATCTCAGCTATGATCATGCCCCGCCTCCTTCATGAAGATGCGTCCCATCTGTGTCGCGAAATATTCATCCTTCTTTCCCTGATAAAAACCCTTGTGCGAGAAATGGAAGACTGTGTCCGCATTATTCAGAACAGGATGTATATCATGTGTTACCATCAGAATCGTTATTCCCTGTCTGTTGAGCTCTTCCACAATCCCATACATCTGGGAAGATGTCCCAGGATCAAGCCCCGCGGCAGGCTCATCAAGAAGAAGGAGCTTCTCCGTTGCCATAAGCGCCCTCGCAAGAAGGACTCTCTGCTGCTGTCCTCCTGAAAGATCCTGGAACGATTCACTTATCTTATCAGCCATACCAAGCCTTCTGAGTTCTTCAGCAGCCTTGGCTTTCTCAGATTGCGCATAACGGAACATTCCCCGATGCCTGTTCAGACAACCTGAAAGGACGACTTCCATCACGGAAGATGGAAAATCCTGCTGTATCAGGGCCCTCTGGGGAAGATATCCGATCTCATTGCTCCTCAGTCCATTGTAGGAGATTTTTCCCTTCAGAGGCTCTATAAGTCCCAGAATGGTTTTCACGAAGGTGCTCTTCCCGGAACCATTCTCCCCTACGATGCAGATATAGCTCCCCTGCTCGATTGAGAATGTGAAATCCTCTATCACAGCATCGCCTTCATATCCTATTGAGATATCCTTGCCTTCTATAAGCATCATGAAAGTGCCTCCCTGAGAGTCTCTGCATTTTTCCTCATAAGCGACGCATAGGTCTCGCCTGCTGCGAAATCTGAAGCGCTTATGTTGTGCATTGAATAGAAAACAAGCACGGAACATCCAGCTTCCTCTGCGATAGTGCGTGCAATCGATGCAGATGAGAATTCTATATTCAGTATGTGATGACAGCCTATCTCACGCGCTTTATCTATGAGAAATGCAACAGTTCTGGCGCTGGGCTCTGTTTCTTCTGCACACCCCGGAAATGCCGCATAGTACTCAAGCCCATACTCGCGGACAAAATAAAGAAGAGGGAAACGCGAGGCGAAGATAAGCGTATCAAGCCTTGAATTCCTGACAATTTCCCTTATTTCATCATCAATCACGGAAAGTTCCGCGATGTATCCATCGCTGTTCTCCCTATATGTCCGTGCATTTTCCGGATCCATTGATGACAGAACATCCGCAAATGCAGAAACTATCCTCATCTCATTTGGAATGCTCGTCCATACATGCTCATCAATGGTATGGCTATGATGTCCTTCTTCCATTCCTTCCCTGTGCTCTTCGGAAAGAAGCTCTACCTGGTCTATCAGCCGGAAAGCCTTCGGAGGATCGTCATCCGCTGCGATTATCTCATCAATCCAGTGATCGGAATGCCCTCCTGTATATATTACGAGATCTGCCTCCGCAACAGCTGTCATATCCTTCGGATTCGGGTCATAGCTATGAGTCTCCACTCCAGGAGGAAGCAGCATATACGGCTCCCCGGCACCTTTCATGACAGCACGTGCCGCATCATAGGAAGGGAAACCGGCAGCAATAACGGAAAAACCGCTGTTATCCACAGATTCCCTGCTGCAGGATGCAATGAGAATGACAATGCAAAGAACCAGAGCTATGCGTCTCACAGCTTTCCCCTGCATTCCGGGCAAATACCCTTCAGGACCGTCTCATTGAGAATCTCAAACCCACAGGCATCGGAAACTGCCCTGCGGACTCTCTGGCTGGTTTCGCTATCAAGATGGAACGAGGCTCCGCACTTTGTACATATGATATGCATATGCTCAGGGCATGTCGAAGGATTACAGTACTGATAGCACACGCTCCTTCCCATACCCTGCACCTTCATCAGATAGCCATCCTCTGCAAGATGGGAGATTATCCTGTAGATCGTGGCTTTCGAAGCCTCAGGGACATTATCTATCACCTCGTCTGCCGTATAGCAGCAGTTACTGTGCGTACGGAAGAACGAGATTATGCACTCTTTCTGCTTTGTATTGTATGCTGTCACAGATATGAGAATAATTCTCAAATCTCTGTTGCGTCAATACTCACCTTTCCAGAGCTCACCTGAGAGATATCTGTCTCCTGAATCAGGAAGCACAGCGACAACTGTCTTTCCTTCAGCATTAAGTGCAGCCTCTGCGGCTACAGATAGCGCGGCACCTGAGCTTATGCCGCAGAAGATTCCCTCTTTTGCGGCAAGAAGCCTTGCCATCCTGAATGCATCGTCCTTTCCGGCCTGGCGGACCTCATTGTAGACCGACACATCGAGAAGCTGAGGAATGAATCCAGCTCCAATGCCCTGGATAGCATGAGCACCCGGTCTCCCTCCTGAAAGGACAGGAGACGCATCAGGCTCAACTGCAATAATATGGATATCCTTATTCTTTTCTCTCAGATATCTGCCGGCGCCCGTGATAGTACCGCCTGTACCTACACCTGCGACGAAGATATCGACATTGCCACCGGCATCCTCCCATATCTCTGGTCCTGTGGTTCTGTAATGAGCCTCTGCATTCGCCTTATTGCTGAACTGCCCTGCGATGATGGAACCCGGGATTGTCTTGTGAAGCTCTTCCGCTTTCTCGATGGCGCCGGCCATGCCCTTCCTTCCATCTGTGAGCACAAGCTCTGCGCCATAAGCCTTCATCATGCTTCGTCTTTCCTCGGACATTGTATCCGGCATAACGATTATGATCCTGTATCCACGGGCAGCGCCGATGGCAGAAAGCGCAATCCCCGTATTGCCTGAAGTAGGTTCTATGATCGTCCCTCCAGAAGACAGCCTTCCCGTTTCTTCCGCATCATTTATCATAAACAGCGCAGCTCTGTCCTTCGCAGAACCTGCGGGATTGAACGACTCAAGCTTGAGAAGAAGCCGTCCTTTCAGCCCAAGGGCAGAAGAGAGCCTCTTCGGCTCGAAAAGCGGCGTATGCCCTATAAGGCACTCAACTGAATCATAAATCATTTACTTCCTCCTCTGGCTATATCAATCGCCCTGTCTGCCCTGTTTGTTATGAGGCCATCTATTCCCCACACCATGCACTGCCTGATCTCATCCTCATCATCGACTGTCCAGACGTTGATTCTCCTGCCGTTATCATGAAGTTCACATACAGCCTCATCGGATAACAAGCCGAATCCCGGATGATAGCACTCTATGCCGGATTTCCTCATCTCATATCCTATATTTGATATAGCACAGCTATCGATGAGCAATCCTGCAGGGATTTCAGGAGCAAGTTTCTTCATATAAAGAACCGACAGCCAGTTGAATGATGAGAATATCACTCTCTCCTCAAGACCGAATCTCCTGACGAGATCAAGCGTCTTCTCTTCTATTCCAGGATAGTACACAGGGGATGTCTTCAGTTCTATATTCGTATAAAGCGATGTCCCTTTTATGAAATCAAGGTATTCCTCAAGGGACGGAATCGGCGAAAAGCCATGGCCATTCCCCGCATCTATGGCCTCGAGTTCCTTTCTTGTCAGCGAAGAGACCGTTTTATCGATCCCGGTGGTGCGAAGCAGGGATTCATCATGGATGATCATGACCTCGCCATCCGATGAAAGATGAACATCAAGCTCTATGCCATCAGCTCCTGCCTCTGCTGCCTTGGAGAATGCGAGCATCGTATTCTCCGGATAAATTCCGCTTAAGCCGCGGTGCGCGATAATATCCATAAAATCCTAGATATCACGCTCTCATCCATTTGACAATATCACAATCCATTATGATATTCATGTTATGATGAATGATTTCAATTCAGGCAGGAATGGCACAGATGCGCTGTCGGCTTTCCTGACGGCGGCGGCGCTTGTCATTGCGGTGGCTGCATCAGTCAGTGCTGCTGCAATCAGGCTCATTCTCACGCTTGTTGCCATTATCCTCGCAGGCATTGCCCTTTTCAGGATCTTCAGCAGGAATACAGCCAGAAGGCGTTATGAGAATGATGTCTTCCTGTCTGTCTTCAGGAAATCAGAGAAGAAAGATGCAGGCTTCAGGTATTTCAGATGTCCTGAATGCAAAACGGAATGCCGTGTTCCGAAAGGCAAAGGCAAGATAAAGATCACATGCCCCAAATGCGGGCACCAGTTCATAAAGAGGACATGATGTTCGGCTATGTCACTGCGGATATAACAAATCTCACAAAAGAAGAGAAGGCCAATTACAAAGCTCATTACTGCGGACTCTGCCACGTCCTGAAGGAAAAATACGGTAGCGCAGGGACTTCCCTTCTCTCTTATGACATGACATTCCTGGAGATGCTTCTATCGGATCTTACCGACAGCAAGGAAACATCCGGCACCGAAAGATGCATAACGAATCCGATAAAAGAGCACAGATACATAACAACTGAATGCACAGCATATGCTGCGGACATGCAGATGATGCTCGCATACTATTCAGCCCTGGATGATCAGGCCGATGAGGGAAAAGGAAGTTCCGCATTAAAGAAGACAGAACCATATATGAAGGAACTTGCCGAAAAGTACCCAAGGCAGGACATCGTGCTGAGAAATGAGCTTTCTATGCTCGCAGATGACCAGAAACGCAAGATAAAGGACCCAGAGCTTCTTTCCAGGCATTCAGGTACATTCCTCGGGGAGGTCTTTGTCATGGATGAGAAATCATTCTTCCGTGACGATCTCTGGGCGCTTGGATATGGCCTGGGAAGATTCGTCTACATCATGGATGCATGGTGCGACAGGAAGAAAGATGCACGGAAAGGCATCTTCAACCCGCTACCGGCAGATGCATCCTGGGATGATGTCAAGGAAATGCTCATCTCCGCCGCTGCTGATGCATCAGCAGCCCTTGAGCGTCTTCCCCTTGATGAGCATATTTCAATTCTCCGCAATGTGCTATACAGTGGAATCTGGCTCCGTGGGGAGCATAGTAAGGAAAAACGCAGATGACAGATCCTTGGAGCGTCCTTGGCCTCAGGCCGGGAGCAAGCACAGACGAAGTAAAGAAGGCATACAAGACGCTTGCTAAGAAGTATCATCCGGATGTTGCCGGAAACAGCCCCGAAGCTGCGCGCAGGATGCAGGAAATCAATGCAGCCTATGACCAGATAATCAACAATAAGGCCTCTTCCGACAGCTATGGCTATTCTTCCTCGTATGGCTATCAGGAAGGCAGCGGAGAGCCGATTGAGCTCAGCGCCGCTGTCAGCTACATCAATGCAAGACGCTATAAGGAAGCCATCAACGCACTCAATTCCGTTCCTTATGAGAAGCGCACGGCGAGATGGTACTATCTCTCATCGTATGCGAAATACTTCATCGGTGATACGGCAGGGGCTTCTGCAGATATCCAGGAAGCCATCAGAAGGGATCCCAGCAACATGCAGTACAGGGCATTCCAGAGCAGGATTTCCGGCCAGAGGCAGCAATATACCGCATACACAGGCACATATGGCCATCCATCAAGAGGCCTTGGCGGATTCTGCCTCAGCCTCTGCATGATGATGACATTCTTCAGGTTCTGCTTCTGCTGGATCTAGAGATTGCATGCTCAACAGCTTTTCTGAGGCCATCAGCCTCGACATCATCCGTTATATAGTCTGCGACTGCGAGGAGGTCTGAGGACGCATTGCCCATTGCGATGCCAAGTCCCGCATGCTCTACCATCTCGATATCGTTTGCACCATCGCCGATTGCAACAGATTCAGCGATATCCAAGCCATAGTGCTCCATGACAATGTCCATGCCCGTCGCCTTCGTTATACCTGCGAGCATGACCTCTCCCATCATATCAGGAGGAAGTCCGACAGTATTCGCTACAGTCTGGAATTCCGGGACAAGCGCCTGAGAGACCTCGATGAGAGGACCTCCTATATAAAGGAGCTTGTTCACTTCCTCATCATCAGGCAGCTCATCCACGATCCTGAGGGATGGAACCTGCACTATCCTTCCGACATGCTTCATGAGAAGGCTGTACCAGATGTCCTGTGTCTCCTGCGTAAGATAAGTGCCATTGTCAGCCTGGAGTATGACAGGAAAGCCTCTGCCAAGAAGATAAGGCACTGCCTTGTCATATTCCTTACGGCTCCATATGCGCCGATATATGGTCTTCCCATCTATCTCGACTGCGGCGCCTGATGAATAGACAGCTCCATCGAAACCTATTGATCTTATTCTGTCGCTGACTTCAGCAGGGCTCCTTCCTGTCGCAATGAAGGCCTTATGGCCATCTCTCCTGAGAGAATGTATGGCCTCTATAGTACTTGCAGGAACATCTTTGCCGAATGGCATCAGTGTCCCATCTATATCGAAGAAGAAGATCATCTGCCTTCACCGACGAACTGGAAGCCTTTCTCGGAAAGGGCCTTCTTGATCTCTGCGACATGCTCATGGTCACGAGTCTCCATCGATACGCGAAGCGTACAGTTGTTGAGTGTCTTCTCATTCCCGTTCTTGTCATGGAAGACAGCTATGACATTAGCGCCAAGCGATGCGATAATCGAGGAAACATCCATAAGCTGGCCTGGCTTGTCAATAAGCTCGACTGTGATATCGGCAAGTCTTCCTTCCCTGATCAGGGCACGATTTATGACTCTTGAAAGCACAGTAACATCGATGTTCCCGCCAGAGACAAGGAGAACGGTCTTCCCCTTCAGATTGAGCTTTCCGGAAAGAGCTGCCGCAACGGCTACCGCGCCAGCTCCCTCAGAGACGAGCTTCTGCTTCTCCATCAAATCGAGTATGGCAACAGCAATCTCGTCATCCGTGACTGTGACGACATCATCGACATACTTCTCCACAAGGGGGAACGTGATGGAACCTGGGCATTTGACGGCAATGCCATCAGCGATAGTGCTTACAGAGCACAGCTCCTCAATCTTATGATGCTCATAGGAATTGAACATCGAAGCCGCGCCTGAAGCCTGCACACCATATATCCTGACAGATGGCTTGAGCATCTTTGCCGTGAAAGCGACACCTGCTATAAGACCGCCACCTCCGATCGGGACGACTATATTATCGACATCAGGAAGCTGCTGCAGAATCTCAAGTCCTATGCTTCCCTGTCCGGCAATCACATCCTCATCATCAAAAGGATGGATCATCGTACGCCCTGTCTCTTTCATTATCTCGACAGCACGGTTATATGCATCATCATATACGCCTTTGACGAGCTCGATCCTCGCGCCATAGCTGCGTGTCGCCTCCACCTTTGAGATAGGAGCTCCTTCCGGAAGACAGATGAGGGAATCAATCCCCTGTCTGGAAGCCGCAAGTGCTACACCCTGCGCATGATTTCCTGCGCTGCATGCGATAACGCCTTTGCGCTTCTGCTCATCTGAAAGCTTGGAGATCTTATAATATGCGCCACGGACCTTGAAAGAGCCTGTAATCTGAAGATTCTCCGTCTTGAGGTAGACTTCGTTGTCGGGGAACATCTTAGGTGCCCTGATAAGATCTGTAAGACGTGCGACCTGCTTGAGAACGAATGATGCCTGATAAACTGTATCCAATGTCAACATATCAGGATATTAACGCCTGAAGCGAACAGTATCAATGCAGCGAAGCCACCCGATCTGATACAATATCCCTATGGATAATGCCGGGAACCGGATCGCGAAAGCTTTCCGCGATATGCTCATGGAAAGAAGATACAATGCTATCACGGTACGCATGATAGCAAATCGTGCCGAAGTTACCCCAAGGACATTCTACAGTCATTTCCGTACGAAGGATGATCTGCTTTCCGCCACGTTGATTGCGGATCTCAACCAGGCTGTCCGGAGCATTCCCTGCACGAAAAGGGGCTGGGACAGGATCTATAAGCTCCTCCTGCATATGAAAAGGAACATATGGCTATACAGAATCCCTTTCCAGGAAACCGCAGATGCCTCCGTGCACTTTCATTTCCACAGGATGCTTGAGGACTTCATCATCAATGCCTTCCCACGCTCGATTGACGACAGGAAGCCATATGCGCTGATCGCTGATGCCATGATCGTGCGCATTTCAATATGGCTGAGCTTACCTGTGTCTTATCCTGCCAGCCGTTTTACGGAAGAGCTCAGGATTTCCATGCGGGATGTCCCTGATATAATCGCGGCGATGATGCCTTGATTTATTTTCTCCGGTCCTACTACCTTAAATCCGATTATGGGGTTATATTTCTATTTGTTATGAAAAGGCTATTTACTTCAGAGTCCGTAACTGTCGGACATCCAGATAAGGTATGTGACCAGATTGCAGATGGTATCCTTGATGAGCTTCTCCGCCAGGATCCGATGTCGCGTTCAGCCTGCGAGGTGACTACAGAACCAGGTGCTGTGCATATCATGGGAGAAATCACGTCGAAAGCAAAGGTCGACTATGAAGCGGTCGCTCGCCGCATCATCAGGGAAATCGGATATACGAAGAGCGAATATGGCTTTGACGACAAAGCTGTAATCACATGCAGCATCCATGAGCAATCCCCTGATATCGCAATGGGAGTAAACAACTCATACAGTGACAAGGATACCCTTGGTGCAGGAGATCAGGGTATGATGTTCGGCTATGCCTCTGATGAGGGCGATGAATATATGCCAGCCGCTGCAGTGTTCGCAAGGAAGCTCTCAATGAGGTTGCAGGAAGTCAGGGAGAAAGGCATCCTCCCGTACCTCCGCCCTGATGGGAAGAGCCAGATGACTGTGGAATACGATGGAAGAAGCGTGAAGAGAATCGACGCGGTAGTCGTTTCTGCGCAGCATGACCCTGATGTGGAGCTTGAAGCGCTCAGGAGAGATATCAAAAAGCAGGTAATCGAAGCCGTGATTCCTGCTGAGCTCTGCGATGAGAATACAAAGTACTACATCAATCCCACAGGACGCTTTGTATATGGCGGACCTGCCGCAGATACAGGCCTCACAGGAAGGAAGATCATCGTGGATACATATGGCGGCTATGCACATCATGGCGGCGGCGCATTCTCGGGAAAGGACTGTACGAAGGTCGACAGGACAGCATCCCTTGCTCTGAGAAACATCGCCAAGACAGTCGTTGCCGCAGGAGCTGCCGCTGAGTGTGAGCTTCAGGCTGCTTATGCAATAGGTGTTGCAGAACCTGTATCGCTTGCGGTATTCACATATGGAACGGGAAAAATAAGCGAAGACAAGCTCATCGAATGGATCGGCAGGCACTATGACCTGAGACCTGCAGGCATGATCGAGCAGTTCAAGCTCAGACAGCCTATCTACAGGCAGGCTGCGGGAAATGGTTCATTCGGACGCACCGATGTCTCCTTCCCATGGGAGGAAATCAATCAGGAAGCGCTTGATGATCTGAAATCAATGCTTTGAGGAGAGGGCCACGTGCCCTCTTCTTCATTCCTTCTCGGATTCCTTCTTCTTCTCAGCCATCAGCGTCGGGATGAATCTCTTTGCGAAAGTGCTGTGCGTACCTGACTTGAGATAGAAGAATCCAATTATCGAAAAGACAAGCGCCCCGATGAAATTCACGAAGAGATCGCTCATCGTATCGTACAGTCCGATATCCAGATAGCCATCGATACCGAGATCTATCCCATTCACCGATGTCGATGTGATATCCCTGATCCATACGACCTTATTCGACATAGTCGGATCCAGCGCGACAGAGCCGATTGCATGTATCACAGTATCCTTCTGTGTATCCATTCCAAGGAAGCAATCGCAGAAGAACTCCCAGAATTCCCAGAAGACACCTACCGTCATGGAGAATGCAAATGCCGCAATAGCGACATACAGCGGAGAAAGGAAGAGTTTCGTATTCTCGTTCCTGTTCACGATATCGACAAGGGAGAAACCTACAGCCGCAGCAAGGAAGCCCGTGACTGTATGAAGGGCGGTATCCCAGAACGGCACCTGGACATAATATGCCCTCACCTCCCCGAGAATCTCCGCGGCATAGATGAAAAGCAGGACAATCACCTCAAGAGTATCCGGAATATCGATATGCCAGTTATCTTCAATGAACGAAGGTATCGTAAGGAGGATGAGCGCAAGTACGCAGTATCCTACGTTCGCGATATCACGATTGAAAAGCTGAGCTATCAGAACAAGCACGACCGAAAGCCTTATTAGCAGATAGAGCGTGAACATCTTCGGCTTCTGCCTGATCTGCTCCTTCAGCGTAAGCTTATGTATCTTTTTCCTGTTTCTCCTAGGCATAAGGTAAAGTATATCACAATGGTATAGCCATTTGGCCTCAATAAAGCTATCTTTCCTTATATGGACAGAAATCTTATAGCGGAATACCGCGCATTCCTCGACAATGGGAAAACAGAAAGGGAATGCGTCAATCAGATCATAGCGGCAGCTGAGGCAAAAGGCTTCAGGAACATAAGCACGATAAGCAAGGCATCTGCCGGCGACAAGCTGTATTATGTCAGGAACGGGAAATCCATAGCCCTCTTCACAGTCGGAAGCGGAAAGGCGGAAAACGGAATGAATATCCTTGGTGCCCATATCGATTCACCCCGCCTCGATATCAAGATGAAGCCGCTTTATGAAAGCGATGGCCTGGTTTATCTCGATACTGTCTACTATGGCGGAATCAAGAAGTACCAGTGGGTAACGCTCCCACTCGCCCTCCATGGAATAGTCGCAAAGAAAGACGGATCCGTGATCAGGGTGGAGATCGGAGAGGATGACGAGAATACTCTCTGCATCTCGGATATTCTTCCTCATATCGCACAGGAGCAGATGAAGAAGACAGCCTCGGAGTTCATTCCGGGTGAAGATCTAGATATCATAGTCGGGCTTTCCGGAGAAGAATCAGAAGAGAAGGATGCGGCAAAGAATGCCATTCTCAGGATTCTCAGCGAGAAATATGACATAGAGGAAGATGATTTCTTCTCCGCAGAACTCGAGGCGGTTCCTGCTGGCAAGTCAAAGAGCATGGGCCTCGACAACTCAATGATCCTTGCTTATGGTCAGGATGACAGAGTATGCGCATTTGCATCTCTTTCTGCTTTTCTTGAAGCCGAGGCCGGAGAAAGAACGCTTTGCTGCATACTTGTGGACAAGGAGGAGATCGGTTCATGCGGCAATACGGGCATGGACAGCATGTTCTTCGAGAATGCTGCATCAGAGCTTCTCGATAAGACAGAAGGCTATGACGGACTGAAACTCAGAAGGATGCTCCGTAATTCATACATGCTCTCAAGTGATGTCAACTCAGCATTCGATCCACTCAATCAGGGGCTGTATGACAAAAAGAACTCATCATTCCTTGGAAGAGGCGTAGTATTCAACAGATACACAGGCGGCAGAGGCAAGAGCAGTGCATCCGAAGCAAATGCGGAATTCATCGCGAAGCTCAGGAAGGCCATGGATGATAATGGCGTGAAATATCAGGCAGCCGAAATGTCGAAAGTAGACGTAGGCGGAGGCGGCACAATCGCAAAATACTCTGCCTACTATGGCATGGAAGTCATAGACTGCGGTGTTGCAGTGCTGAGCATGCATGCGCCCTGGGAGATAACAGCAGCATCAGATGTCAAATCAGCATACAGCTGCTACAAAGCATTCCTTGCGCTGTAAAAATCAGGCTCCCGGATCTGGGAGCCTTTCTTATGATCATCTGCCTTCGGCTTCGAGCTTTCTCTGTTCTTCCGGAGTAAGGAATGCAGAAGGAGCAGGCTCGACTCCAAGATGCCATTCAATTGCATTTACGATGAAGAACGTAGCAGTACCGACAGCACAGCCGAATACCACAGGAAGAATTCCAAGGTAGAAGTCACCACCTGAGAGTATCTGCCAGAATATGACGGCAATGGTTCCCGTGACAATCGATATCGTTCCTGAATGCTTTGTTGCCCTTGGCACTATGATTCCAAGGCCATAGGCTGCGAAAGGACCTGCGCAGCGGATCGCGAAAGCGAATGTGTTCATCGTGACGATACTGATGCCGAGGAATGAAATCATCATCGCAACAAGACAGAATAAGACATTGCAGAACCTGGTCCAGAAAATCAGCTGCTGATCGGTCATCTCCTTAGCGCCTTCGCGGAAATGGATAAGGATATCCTTCATGAACATCGTGGACATGCAGAGAAGATTCGAATCAGCGCTGGACATCGTCGCGGAGATGATAGCAGCGGAAACGACTCCTGTGATGATCGTAGGAGCGAAATGCTCTGTCACGCCCATCATTGCAGTTGCTTCGGTAATGCCAGGTATCTGATCCTTCATCGCGAGGGCAGCAAGGCCGAGAAGCGTCGGGAAGATCGACATGGCAGCCATGAGGACACCGGAAAGAAGCGATGCGCCAAATGCTGTCTTCTCATCCTTTGCGCTCTCGAAGCGGCTGATCATCTCAGGACCAGAAAGGAATGTGCAGAAATAGTTGAAGATGTATCCGATGATCACGACCCAGCCGATCTTCGTGAATGAAAGCTGCTCGCCAGGAAGCTTTGCGGAAATCGCATCCCATCCGCCACATCCATTGAGCACGAACGGCGTCGCTATCGCAAGACCTACCAGGATGATTATGAACTGGACAAAATCAGATATCTGATCGGCAATCATACCGCCGAGGGTGGTATATACGATGATGATGATACCTGCTGCGAACAGACAGACATTCAGAGGAATTCCTGTCAGAGTCGCGATGACAGAACCCGATGCCGCCACCTGACTCGATGTGAGGCAGAAAAGGGCCAGGATATTGAGGACAGCAGAGAATATCGATGAAGCCTTGCCGAATCTTCTTCCGATGACCTCCGGAATGGTGACAGCGAAAGTCTTCCTGATCTTCGGGGCGAAATATGCGAGCGGAATCATCGCAATGGAAGCTGCAAGAACATACCATACGGCACTCATCCCCCATGTGCCATATGCCTTGCTCGCAAGTCCAGTTGTCGAACCGCCGCCGATATTGTTTGCGCTGAGAGAGAACGCAACCATGAAAAGTCCCATTCTTCGTCCTGCAAGCATGTAGTCAGAGCTGTTCTTGATCTTGATCTTGCCGACAACGAATCCGATTACAAGCATACCGACAAGGTATCCACCGGTTATCAGCAAAGCACCAGCATTTACATCAAATCCCACGCCGTAATCCTCCTTGATATGAATTATTCTAAGTTTTACAGCAAAATGCGGTATCAGCAACCAAAAAAGAGACTTCTGGGTTGACTTTGGACTGAAATGGCAGTAATTTATTGATAATAATTATCAATAAGGAGCTGACTATGAAGTACGTTTGCAATCTCTGCGGATATGTATATGACGAAACAGCTGGCGATCCAGACAATGGAATCGCTCCAGGAACAAAGTGGGAAGATGTACCTTCTGACTGGGTATGCCCTCTCTGCGGTGCAGGAAAGGAAGAGTTCTCAGCTGAGTGATTGGTTAAAGCTGCTGTACAGATCCGTGCAGCAGCTTTTTCTTTTCATTCGACGTAATACAGCATCTCGCCATATGTAGGATATGGCCAGTACTTCTGCCCTACTATGAGCTCTAGCGCATCCGCATGTTTTCTGACATCATCCATCGCAGGAAGGACATTGCTGCAGAAATAATGCGAAAGCGAAGCGCCTTCAAGCCCCTCCCCGGCGACAACAGCCTCCTCAAGTTTCTTTACAGCTCCATAAAGCCGGGAAACAAGACTCTCGATTTCTGCAAGCCTGTCCACCTCTGCTTCGAACGGCATATCTGGCAGAGCGGCTTTCTTCTGATTAAGCCCTGCCGCGATATCCGAGGCATAGGACATGACAGCCGGAAGAATCTGCTTATTCACCATATCGATCATCGTAAGCGCCTCGATTCTTATGGTCTTTGAATATGCCTCATGGAGGATCTCATAGCGTGAATGCATCTCAATGGAGTTGTATATCCCGAATCGGGAGAACAGCTCTATATTCTTAGGCGCCGTGAATGTGTCAAAAGCCTCTGGAGATGACGAAAGATTCAGCAACCCTCTCTTCTTTGCCTCCTCCACCCATTCCTGGCTGTAGTTGTTGCCATTGAATACGATTCTTCTGTGCTTTATATAGGTATCCTTGATGAGGGCAAGCACAGCCTTGTCGAAATCCTCAGCATCCTTCAGAGCCTCATAGAAATCCGTGAGTTCCTTGGCGACTGTGGTATTAAGCACGATATTCGGATCCGCAACAGAGAATGATGAGCCAAGCATCCTGAACTCAAACTTATTGCCGGTGAATGCAAACGGGCTTGTCCTGTTCCTATCTGTCGTGTCCTTTGGAATCGCAGGGAGGACATGGGCTCCAAGCTGCATCTTCTCCTTTGATTTCCCCATCGCCTTCTTTCCATCGGCAATGCTTTCGAATATCTCGGAAAGATCATCCCCGAGGAATACCGAGACTATTGCTGGAGGTGCCTCATTAGCACCAAGCCTGTGGTCATTCCCGGCTGATGCGACAGAAACCCTAAGCAGATCCTGATACTCATCAACTGCTTTAAGCACTGCGGTTATCAGAAGGAGGAAAAGGAGATTATCGCTGGGACTGTCTCCGGAATCAAACAGGTTCTTGCCTGTATCCGTGCTGAGAGCCCAGTTGTTGTGCTTGCCGGAACCATTCACACCAGCAAATGGCTTTTCATGAAGAAGGCATGCAAACCCATGGCGTTCTGCGACTTTCTTCATCAGCTCCATCACGAGCTGATTGTTATCCACTGCTATATTCGTCGTGGTGTATACAGGGGCAAGCTCATGCTGACAGGGTGCAACCTCATTGTGAGATGTCTTTGCATAGATTCCCAGCTTCCAGAGCTCCTTATCAAGATCCCTCATGTACTCAGAGACCCTTGTCTTCAGAGCACCGAAGTAATGATCCTCAAGCTCCTGCCCTTTCGGAGCCCTTGCTCCCAGAAGTGTCCTGCCACAGTAAATCAGATCCTTCCTTTTTGCATAATCTGCTTTGTCGATCAGGAAGTACTCCTGCTCTGCTCCAACTGTCGTTATGACTCTCTTGACGTTCCTGCCGAAAAGACGAAGGATGTCGCATGCGGCAGCAGAGACAGCTTCCATGCTCCTGAGAAGCGGCGTCTTCTTATCGAGGACCTCTCCTGAATATGAGCAGAAGGCAGTCGGAATGCACAGCGTCGCATCTTTTATGAAAGCATAGCTCGTAGGATCCCATGCGGTATATCCTCTTGCCTCGAATGTCGCCCTGATGCCACCGGATGGGAACGAAGAGGCATCTGGCTCTCCCTTTATGAGTTCCTTTCCGGAGAACTCAAGCAGGACCTTCCCTCCCTCAGCAGGCGTTATGAAAGCATCATGCTTCTCAGCTGTTATGCCAGTCATAGGCTGGAACCAATGCGTATAATGGGTACAGCCTTTTTCGACAGCCCAGTTCTTCATGGCATTGGCTACGGAGTTAGCGACCTCTATCGAAAGATCCTTTCCTTCCTCTATCGTCTTCTTCAGTTCCTTGTATATATCCTTTGGAAGACGTTCCTTCATCACATCATCATTGAAGACAAGGGAACCAAAGTAATCAGCAACAGTTTCCATAACAACCTCGTCTATATTTTGTAGCGATTTTGGAAATCACAAGTCAACATGGACATTTTATGATATACAGCTTTCATCTGCTGATGATATAATAATTGAATAAAGGAATAGAAGAAAATGAAACTCATACTTGCAATTATCCAGACATCTGACGAATCAGATACAGTACAGAGCCTCAACAAGGAAGGCTTCTTCGTGACAAAGCTGTCAACAACAGGAGGCTTCCTGAAAGCAAAGAACACGACGCTTCTTATCGGTACGGATAATGCAAAGGTCGATACGGCAATCGCAATACTCAAGAAGCATGCAGGCCATAGGATGCAGCTCAGTCCTGTAGCAGGGAGCGATATGAGGATATTCAATCCATCTGGTGCGAACATGGTCGAAGTTCCCGCGGGTGGCTGCGTGGTATTCATCGTGGATATCGATAAAGCAGAGAAATTCTAGAAAATATTCAGAAGAAAGCAGAACCAGTATTGACATAAGATATGCGAAAACTGTAAAGCATAAGCAAGCAAGGGCGCTTTGGACCATATCCAAGGCGCTTTTTTCTTTGTTGTAAACTCTTTCTGCGCAATGAGGTGCACTATGGAAGATAAATTCTCCCTGGTGCACCTCATTTCATTTACAGGAAGATCGGTGGGAGGATTTGAATGTATTCAGCAACGGATGTTATCTGGGTTCTCATCAGCGCGGTCCTCGTATTCTTCATGCAGGCAGGCTTTGCCCTATGCGAAGCAGGTCTTACCCGTGCAAAGAATACAGGAAACATACTCATGAAGAACATGATGGATTTCTGTATCGGCGTACCTTGTTTCTGGCTGATCGGCTTCGGGCTCATGTTTGCAGGCTCCGGCTCACTGATCGGGGGCTTCGATCCGATGATAAGAGGGACCTATGACTTCGGTACTCTGCCAACATGGTGTTACGCCATTTTCCAGACTGTATTCTGCGCTACAGCAGCAACTATCGTATCGGGTTCGATGGCTGAACGCACGAATTTCAAGGCATACTGCATCTACAGTGCTGTGATCAGCCTTATCATCTATCCAATCTCAGGGCACTGGATATGGGGAGGCGGATGGCTGGCTGGCCTCGGATTCCATGATTTCGCAGGCTCGACATGTGTCCACATGGTAGGAGGTCTCATTGCATGCCTTGGTGCAGCGATGCTGGGCCCAAGAATCGGCAAATACGGAAAAGATGGAAAAGCAAGGGCAATTCCTGGTCATAACCTCACGGCCATGGCACTGGGTGTCTTCATACTCTGGTTCTGCTGGTTCGGATTCAATGGCGGTTCCACTGTGGCAATGTCATCAGATGATGATATGGTGCTTGCCTCGCTTGTGATGTTCAACACGAACCTCGCAGCGGCAGTAGCAACAGTTGTCGCGATGATTTTCACATGGATCCGTTACGGAAAGCCAGATGTATCTATGACATTCAATGCGGCACTTGCTGGTCTTGTCGCCATCACGGCTGGCTGTGACTGCGTCACTCCTGCTGGGGCTTTCTTCATCGGACTTGTCGCAGGTATCCTTGTGGTTCTTTCTGTTGAATTCTTCGATAACATAGCAAAGATCGATGATCCCGTAGGTGCCGTATCGGTACATATGGTGAATGGAATCTGGGGAACAATCGCGGTAGGCCTGTTCAGCAATGGAGGAGATGGTGTCGCTCCCGGGCTTTTCTATGGCGGTGGATTCAGCCAGCTTGGTGTACAGCTCCTTGGCATCATATCAGTAGCGGCCTATGTGCTGATCGCAATGTTCATCATATTCAAGATCATTGATAAGACAGTAGGCCTCCGTGTCCCATCGGTAGTCGAGATTGATGGTCTCGACATGCATGAGCATGGTCTTGCATCCGCATATTCCGGTTTTGCGATCAACGATATAACCGGTCTTGATATGGAAATCAATGAGAACACTGACCTAGGGGAAGATAATATAGAGAAAGCTACGTCTGCACAGGTCAATGCCGCAGTTAAAGTCGTCGGCAAGCAGGAATCTTCCGATAAAGGCTGTGATACAGGAATGCACAAAGTGAGCATAATCTGCAGGCTGTCCCGCTTTGATGCGCTCAAGACTGCGCTTAATGCTCTTGGAGTCACAGGCATAACGATGACACAGGTGATGGGATGCGGAATTCAGAAAGGTGCTGGGGAGAAGTACCGTGGTGTCGAGATGGATGTCAACCTGATTCCAAAGGTGAAAGTCGAAGTCGTCGTAAGCAAGATACCAGTGGATTCCGTCATCAATGCAGCAAAGAAGGCATTGTACACAGGACATATCGGGGATGGAAAGATCTTTGTCTACAACGTCACAAGGGTTGTCAAGGTAAGGACAGGCGAGGAAAACTACGCAGCCCTTCAGGACGTCGAGTAGAATATTATTCTCTCTTTTTCTGGGTCGTTGCAGAAATGCAGCGGCCCTCTTCTCTGTCATAGCACGAATAAGGTTATCAATATAAAATAAAGAATTAAGATATCAACTTACAGAAGAGAATGCCTGTTCAAAAACTGATGATAAGAAATTTGGAGAAGAGGGGACTCGAACCCCCTACCTACAGATTGCGAACCTGTCGCTCTACCAGGTGAGCTACTTCCCCAGGCTTTAACCATTCAACACTCTTTGAGAGAGTATGTCAATCAGGGATTATTTTTTTTCAATCCCGTCAATTCCAAAACTGTAGTTACCTCTTCTCCGCTAATGTCAGTAATACTAACGTCCAGCATCTCTGTACCACTTTCATTTCTTATTGTGAATGAATCTCTTCCAATTATGGTTTCTACATATCTTTGCTTAATAGTTATTGTTAATACATCATCCCCTGCCTCTTCTCTTTCAGGCTGATGCCACTTATATCTGTCCTGACTACGTATCTGAAATCCATCAGGACCACTGATTGTATAACCTGAAGACGTAATAGCGACGCTATATCCCTCAGGATCTCCATTGCTCCATGTGAATGAGTAGTTTTCCGGCATATCCACTTCACCAGAACTGGGAATGTTACTTCCCGAACACCCCGCAAGTATTACAACTATAGCCAGGAGAATGAGAGTACGTATCTTCATATAAACCTCGGTGATGATATTCTAGATGTGATTGCATTGCTTTTCAATTGCATATCAGGAGTACATAAACAATACATATATACCTGATTTTTTCCCTCACTTTGCCCTGAAAATCTTGAATAACAGGTTTTATACCCCATAAACTCTGAAAGATATTTAATGAAAGGGAGAGTATTTTATGAATGGTATAGCAATAATGGCTATTGCCATTGTAGCTCTTGTCTGCGGATACATCTTCTACGGAAAGTATCTTGCCAAGATCTGGGGTGTCAATGACAACGTAAAGACTCCTGCTGTTGAAATCAACGATGGCATCGATTATGTACCCACGAAGAAACAGGTCGTCTTCGGACATCAGTTTGCCTCGATTGCCGGTGCGGGGCCTATCAATGGACCTATTCAGGCTGCTGTATTCGGATGGGTGCCTGTCCTTCTCTGGTGTCTTATCGGAGGTGTTTTCATCGGAGCCGTCCAGGACTTCTCATCGATGTTCGCTTCCGTGCGCAATAAAGGCAGGTCTATTGGAATCATCATCGAGAACTATGTAGGGAAAACAGGAAAGAGGCTCTTCCTGCTTTTCGTATACTTCTTCTCCATCCTTGTCGTAGCGGCCTTCTCCGATATCGTGGCGAAGAGCTTCGGAGTCGCGGAAACATTCTCTGCTGAGCAGAATTTCGCGAACTCGCAGGTTGCATGCACCTCTACGCTCTTCATTGTCGCTGCTGTGGCAATCGGATTCTTCATCAAGTACAAGCAGCCCGGAACTGCTGTCAATACCACTGTATCCATAATCGCACTCGTGCTCTGCATTGCGCTCGGATGTCTTTTCCCGTTCTCGCTTTCAGTGAACACATGGATGATCCTCGTATTCATATACATCCTCATCGCATCTGTCGTTCCTGTCTGGGCACTCCTTCAGCCAAGAGACTATCTAAACAGCTATCTTCTCATCTTCATGATAGCAGCCGCTGTTGTCGGGATCTTCATCTCGAATCCAGCAATGGAGCTTCCTGCATTCACAGCATTTACGACAAGTGCAGGTTCAATGTTCCCGATCCTCTTCGTAACAGTCGCTTGCGGTGCTGTATCTGGATTCCATTCACTTGTATCTTCTGAGACGGCATCAAAGCAGGTAGAGAAGGAATCTGACATGCTTCCTATCTCCTATGGAGCAATGCTTGTCGAGTCGCTTCTTGGCGTTATCGCACTCATCGCGGTAGGTTCCGTTGCCGTAGGTGGCCAGATTCCGGCAGGCACACCTCAGATGATATTCGCATCTGCGGTATCAGGATTCCTCTCGAACCTTGGAATTCCTTCGACAATCTCCTACACGCTGATATCGCTTGCTGTTTCCGCATTCGCGCTCACATCGCTTGATTCCGTTGCAAGAGTCGGAAGGCTTTCCTTCCAGGAACTCTTCCTCGACAAGGAAGATGAGGATACATCGAAGCTGCCTGAGTGGAAGAAGTTCCTTACAAACAGATGGGTTGCATCAATCATCGTCCTTGTTCCATCCTTCCTCCTCGCAAAGGTCGGATATGCTGAAATCTGGGCACTCTTCGGATCAGCAAACCAGCTTCTCTCCGTTCTTGCACTCGCAGCTGTAGCTGTCTACCTCAAGAAAGTGAAGAAATCCAACAAGATGATGTTCGTCCCGATGTTCTTCATGCTTGCAGTGACACTGGTTGCACTTATCCAGATGATCGTAAAGAATGTCATGACATTCGGCGCATCAGCAACTGTCAGCGCATTCGGACAGGGAATGCAGATTGTCCTTGCTGTCCTTCTTGTAGCCCTTGCTATTATTGTTGTCATAGCTTGCTGTAAGAAGCTCTTCGGAAAAGAAGAACCTGCAAAGGCCTGATTGACTATCAATCTGAAAAAGAAAATCCAGGGAGCAGCAATGCTCCCTGTTCTCTATTTCGTTGCAAAGCATGAGATGAATTCATGCTCTCACTTCTATTGAGGCTCTCTGTCTCATTGAGCGCAAGCCATAACAAGCAGCTGAGCAGATAGTCTCCGCCCATTCATTCTCAGATTCAGGTCTTCCTGGCATTCCCAAGTTCTTTCCAGGGCACTCCTGTCATAACTGCTATGCAACACTCACTTGAGCCCTTATTTCATGCTTTTCATGAATCTCAGGATATTGTCCATAGTGAGCTTCATATCGCTCTTGGCCCTGAGCCTTGCCTCCTTGTAAGGAACAGCGACCCTGTTTATTGAGAAGATGCCTGTAACGCCTTCATCATAGGCAGCATCGATATCATCCCCGATATCGCCGACAACAGCTATCACAGGTATACCCATCTTCCTGGCCTTGCGTGCAACGCCTATCACTACTTTTCCCCTGAGAGACTGGCTGTCGATCTTTCCCTCGCCTGTGAAGATCATATCGGCACCTGCGGCAAGATCCTCAAAACCTGTTATCTCAAGAACAGCATCGATTCCCATCTGCATGCGCGCACCGAAGAAAGCTTTCATGCCACCGCCCATTCCACCGGCAGCTCCGCTTCCCGGAATCTCCTGAAGCACGATGCCGAGCTGTGACTCAATGATTGATGCGAGATGCTTCATCTTGCCATCAAGAAGCTCGACCATCTTCTCATCAGCACCCTTCTGAGGTCCGAATATGGCTGCAGCACCTGTTGGCCCATAGAATGGATTATCGATATCGCACATGGCAGTTATAGGAAGCGACCTCACGCTCTCGTCCATGGTGGAAATATCAATCTTATCAATCTTATCAAGTGTTCCGCCTACTGGGATGAAGCTGTTGCCTTCCTTGTCCAGGAAACTCACTCCACAAGCTGCAGCAGCTCCGCATCCGGCATCATTCGTCGCGCTTCCGCCAAGTCCTATGACAAGGCGCTTTGCCCCATTTTTAGCAGCAGCGAGGATCAGCTCACCTACTCCATAAGTAGTCGTCTTCGAAGGATCCTTCCTGTCGCCTACCTGAGGAAGTCCTGCGGATGCTGCCATCTCAATGACTGCTGTCTTATCAGGAAGCATGCCATAGAAACTATCAAGCTCCTCTCCCCAAGGACCTTTTGTCCGGACTTTGATCTTCTCGCCTCCAAGCGCGGTAAGGAAAGCATCAACACTTCCTTCGCCACCATCAGCGACAGGTATAGAGACAATATCGCAGCCTGGATTATATGCCTCGATTCTCTCCTTCATGATCGCAATTATCTCGGAACTGGACATAGTCCCCTTGAAGGAATCAGGTATCAATACCGCTTTCTTCATAGAATCTCCTATATTTGATTCAGCCCCAGCTGCAGGCTGAGGCTGAGTATGGAATCACATCTCCCTGTCAGATGAGGAAGAGTGAAAGAATCCAGACGAATATAATGCCGACAACACCCATGATGCCAGTCATGGCAGACTGTGTCTTGTAGCCATCCTCCATTTCGATATGTCCGAATTTCGTGACAACCCAGAAGTAGGAATCATTGGCATGTGATACAGTCATTGCGCCAGCTGCGATAGCCATTACCGTCAGCGTACCAGCCATAGGCGTCGAGAGACCGAGCAGATTCATCATTGAACCTGGATCTGTGATCATGCCCATGATGCCAGCTGTTGTCGTAAGGGCAACAGTAGAGGATCCCTGTGCAGTCTTGAGAATCGCAGAGACGATGAATGGGAAGAAGATTCCGATCTTCGAAAGCACTGCGGCATGCTCCTGCATATAACCTACGAACCCTGCTTCGGAGATGACTCTGCCGAGAACACCGCCAGCGGCTGTGATGAAGAGGATCGGGCCTACTGTCTTGAGCGTATCATCGACAATTGAGTAGAAATCCTTCATCTGCTTTCTCTGTGCAAGGAGTATCACACCGAATACTGTTCCGATTGCAAGAGCAATGATAGGCGTACCGATGAATGTGCAGAGTGTCGCGAAAGCACCTGTCCAGCCTGCCATTGAGGAGATTGAGCCAAGAGCCATGGCGATGATCGGTATGATGATCGGGGCAAGAGCCATGAAGCCATTAGGAAGCGTTCCGAAGCTCTTGAGAAGCTTCTCATACTCTGCCTGGCTGACTTCATTCTCATCCTCGACAGTCCTCACTCTCTTGCCGATGTAGTTAGCATATATATTGGCAACAATAAGACATGGTATAGAAACAAGTGCACCGATTCCCATGACAAGGAGAAGATGATCACCGACTCCAAGTGAGCTTGCAGCTGCAATCGGGCCTGGTGTAGGTGGAATGAACACATGGGATGTATAGAGACCTGCAGAAAGCGCAACAGTAAGCGCTACGGAAGAATATCCGGTCCTCTTCTGCAGTGCACCTCTGATCGGATCAAGAATAACGAAACCTGAATCGCAGAACACAGGAATGGATACGACCCAGCCCATCAGCTCTACGGCGATATCAGGATGCTTCTTGCCTACAACCCGGACAACCATCTCGGCAAGCTTGAGAGCGCCTCCCGTCTTCTCAAGCATAGTACCGATGAGAGCTCCAAGGATGATGACGATACCGATACTGCTGAACGTACCGGAGAAGCCCGCACCAATCATGCCAGGGATATTTGCAAGAGGAATTCCCACGACGATTGCAAGAATCAATGAAATTCCCATCAGAGCAATAAACGGATGGAGCTTAAACTTGCTGATTGCAACGATCATCACGATAATCGCGATGACGAATGATATAATCAGGCCTATTCCAGACATGACATACCTCCTTTCTACAAAGAGGATATTTCATGGAATACCAGACTTCAAGAAAAAGATTGAGGCTTCGGCCATTTTGCTGGACAAAGCCTCATGTCAGCAACAGATATCAGAACTGGAAGCCGACTCCGATATATGGGAGAGGAATAAGCATCGAAAGATCCTGCCTGCCAAAACTTTCTGAGCCGAACTCTCCGAAATAAAGCTCGACTCCTGTACCGACTCTTATGAATACCAGGTCCGTGAGGATGAAATCGAAGTTTGCATCGACAAAAACACCAAACCCAACCCCTGTGCTTGCAAAAGTAAGAGTCGGACCTACAGAGAACATGAAGTCAGTGTTCCTTGAAATCTCAAGTCTGTAGGCATATCCAACGCTGAGACCGAACTTCACCTGTCCATTTTCAGCATATGGATTTATCCCTACCATCATCCCATGTCCTTCATCGAAATCCATGTCTAGCTCAGCATCGACATTGAAATTGAACGATGGCTTGAAATTGCCCTGAGAATTATCAAAGTCAAGGCTTGCACCAGTCTTCTGACCGATTACGAAATCGAAATCGACTGCGTACAGGGATGACGCAGCAAGAAGAACCGAAAGCAGGATAAGAATACGTTTCATACAACCTCCGACTATCTAAGACGTCCAAGAAGGAGTCCAAGTGATTCCTTTACATAAGGGATGCGGCTATCCGCATCGATGCCATTTGCAGAATAATAGCAATACCAGGTTTCCTCATTCTCCTTATATCTGGCATCGCAGCATGTTATGCACCTTGATGCCCATCCATCAAGCGGAGACAGCTGCATCACATGAGGTTCCGGGAAGACAAGACCATCATCTGAGACCATCAGCAGCATGGCAGACCTCGACCTATCATGCTCCTTATCATAAAAATACGCGCATTCAATGGCAGCAATGCCATCTGCGCAAGGGATTATCCTGACAGCCCCCGGAGAAAGAGAACGATATCTGCTTTCTGGATCTGCCTCCATCAAAACAGTATCAGAAGGCACATATGGGCCATCAATATCGTAGGACTCAGCGAACATCAGCCGTGCAGTGCACTTCTGGTCCGTATCATATACAAGGCCCTCTCCCGCACCGAAATAAAGCCTGTATCTGCCTTGCCAGGGAATAAGCTGCGGCCTCGATATCCTCTCCGGACCTCCTCTGTAGCTTGAACGTGAGATTGAGGATGAATCCAGCAGTACCCGTGGCTCAGACCACAGCGCAAGATCCGATGAGCTGGAAAGCAAGATCCTAGAGGACTTTGCCCTGTCTTTCTTATGCCCATATACCCTGTCATGGAGCTCATAGAGCATATAATAGACATTCCCTTCCTTATAGATGAATGGCGAATGACCTCTAAGGAAGACAAGATGCTCCTTCTTCCACTCAAGGCCTGAAGTCGAGGTGTAATGCTCTACGCCAAGCCATGTGTGTGCGAAAAGATGCCACAAGCCGTCAGGAGACTCGTCAGGCAGCAGGAATGAAGGATCTGAAAGACGCGGCACAATCAAAGAACCGACAGTTGCTATCGGTTCATCATTGAATGAATACCAGTATGTATCCTCGAGAATCCTTTTCTCTACGAAGCGCATTTTCAGTCCTCTTTAGGTGTTTTTCTCCTGCCAGAAGAGAATAGAGGTGCAAGCTTATCCTCAAGTCCATACTTGGCTGTAGCCCATTTCACAAGCCTTGAATATACAAAAAGCGCCAGAGCTATTGCCAGCACGAAGAAAACAAGCATCAGCACAGGGAAAAGCGACTCGGATACCGGAAGGTATGTGACTACAAGGTTAAGGCCAATCAGGCCGAGCATCATGAAGACAAATAACAGAACGATATTGATCAATGTAGCGGCAATCATGAAAATCGCCGTATTAGTTTTCTTGCTTGGCATTTTTCCTAATCTCCCCAAGGAGGATGCTCACAACCAGCAGAATCACCGAGATGACGATTGCGGCATCCGCGATATTATATGTCGGGAATCTTTCCATCCCGAACCATCCATAATTATTAGTGGAAATCCAGTCAACGACCCGGAATGAGCGGAAGATCCTGTCAATCAGGTTGCCGATTCCCCCTCCTGCTATACCCGCAAGGCACCATCTCTGGAACTGCGTGATCTTTCCCAGGATCCTGTCAGAGAAAATCGCAGCGACTATCAAGACCATCAGAATAAGAGGCAGTATGATAAAAGCAACAATCTTGACAGCATCAGACAGCCCTGATCCAAGAGAGAATGCAACAGCATCATTCCTGACATGGCAGATCCACAGGAAATCACCGAAGAACCTGTAAGCGACTGTCCCTTCGGGAATTGACGATACTATCCATGCCTTCGTTGCCTGATCAAGTGCAATGACCAGAACAGTAAGCGAAAGCGGAATGCCTTTTCTCATCATAGGCCTGTCGGAACATCTATGAAGATCGTCTCGATTCCAAGCTCCTTCTCAGCCATGCGCTGCAGGGCCTTCACTCCGAATACCTCGCTCTGGTAATGGCCACCAGCAAGAAGGTTGATTCCATTCTCACGTACAATACTGTAGACTTCGTGCGGGACTTCTCCTGTTATGAAGAGATCAAGACCAGCCTCTATTGCCTGATCCACATCATCGCCGGCAGCTCCTGAGATTATGCCGACAGTCTCCGCAAGATCCTTTCCGAACTTCAGGATCCGCGTTCCGGACTCCCTTGTGAATCCAAGAAGCCTGGCGACCTCAGGCACTGTCATCGGGAAGGGGAGCTTTCCCTTGAAGCCGATGGACTTTCCTCTGAAAGTGCCAAAAGGATCGAACTCAGTCATCCCAAGCCGCAGAGCCATCTGCGCATTGTTACCATAAAGCGGATGGGCATCAAGCGGAAGATGGCATGCGAAAAGCGACAGACCACTGTCAATTGCTCTCTTCACTCTTGCGTAATGATTGCCTGTAACAGCAATTGGATGTCCCCAGAATAACCCATGATGCACGATCAGGACATCAGCAGAGGCCGCCGCTGCTTCATCGATGGATGCAAATGACGCATCCACCGCAAAGGCTGCTTTCCTCAGCTCCCTGTCAGGTCCTGCAATCTGGAATCCATTGAGGGAAATATCATCGAATGATTTTATATCCAGCCTCTCTTCAAGAAGCCTTCCGAATTCCTGAACTGTCATACAATCCATTATAGCAATCAATGCGTACGTCGGCTATATCACCCTTTGACAGTACTTGCTGGAGGGCAATACAATCTAAGCGATGATCAGGGAACTTGGAGCAGAAGATATTGTCCTGTCCTACAGCGGAAGAACATTCAGCGGAATCAAAGCAGGGCCTGGCATAATCGGACAGGAACGTGCGCTGGGCCTTCTGAGGCTCGGGCTTTCGATAGACAGAATAGGATATAACATCTTCATCTCCGGAGATGCCGGACAGGAGATACTGTCAGCCACGCTCAGCGCGATAGATGAATATGCAAATGACACATCAATGCTCTGCGATGCAGCATATTGCTGGAACATCGAAGAGAGACGTCCCCGCATCCTGCTTTTCGGCAAAGGAAAGGCAAAACTGTTCCAGGAAGACCTGAAGGCGCTGGGAGAAGGCAGAATCACCAGCTCTGAGATCATCAGCCGGTGGCCAGACGACAGCATAAGGAGATTCATAGCATCTCTTCCTGAATACAAGGAATGCGGAGATGCCTACAAAATAAACATAATACTCGACAGAAGCGCAGCAGAAACACGCCCAGCCATCATCGAGAGCCACCCATCCCACAGATCGCTTTTCGGATCAATAGATGAGAAAGCCGCTCCGCATCTTGCGATAAGGCCAGGATCTTATCAGCTGGCAGCTGGCGGATACCTGATTCTCGATGCAGAGGAAGTGACATCCGACGAAGAACTGTGGAAAACACTGAAACGCTATATAGAGATGACAGAGAGGGCTCTCTCCTCACGCAATGTGCTCGGGGAGATGATTTCATCTGTACGGCCTGATCCCATACCGATGCTGACAAAGATAATTCTTCTAGGCAACGAGGATATATTCGATTCCCTTTCAGAAAAAGACAGCAAGTTCCCGCGGTTCTTCCGCATCACCCCTGAATTCGATTATGCAGTTGATGCTGATGACAAGAATATAAACGGAACCGTCGGCTACCTTATGTCTGCAGGAAAGGACTTCCTCCCTGCCTCGGATGATGCATATGCGGAGATTCTCAGGCACTCATCGCTGATTGCCGAAGACAGGTCAAAGCTTACATCAGAGCTTTCACTTCTGGGAGATCTTCTTGAAGAGGCCAATATAATCGCAGCGGAAAGCAGCCATGCCATGATAGAAGCTGCTGATGTACAGGAAGCACTCCACAGGCGAGAATGGTACGGCTCCCTCACGGAAGAAAGAATAAACAGCGAGATAAAGACAGGCGCGATGGTCATTGCGCTGAACGGCACGAAGACAGGAATCGTCAATGGTCTTGCTGTCATAGACAGGGGTAATGCGTCATTCGGCACACCTGCTGTCATATCTGTGGCAGTTGCGCCTGGAACAGAAGGAATCGTGAATATCGAGCATGAAGCAGGGCTTTCCGGTGGAATCCACGACAAGGGCCTCCTTATACTCGAAGGCTATCTCAGGCATCGTTATGCACGCACATTCCCACTGTCACTGTATGCAGGCATATGCTTTGAACAGAGCTATGCAGAAGTCGATGGCGACAGTGCCTCACTTGCAGAGCTTTATGCTCTCCTGTCAGCAATAGGGAACATACCTATAAGGCAGGATCTCGCTGTCACGGGATCTGTAAGCCAGATGGGAGATCTCCTGCCGGTTGGCGGTATCAATGAGAAAATCGAGGGATTCTACAATGCATGCCTGACAGCAGGACTCACAGGCACGCAGGGAGTGATCATACCAGAAGTGAACATCTCATCCCTGATACTTCCCCGGACCATCGAAAACGCTGTCGCAGAGCACAAGTTCCACATCTATGCGATAAAGGATCTTGATGACGGGATGGCCATCCTGTCCGGTATGTCCATAGGAGAACGTGACAGGAAAGGCACGTTCCCTCCTGGTTCATACAACAGGAAAGTCGAAGATGCGCTCAGGGAGCTTTGCCGCTGGAGCCAGAAAGGCTAGCCCACCTCGAAAGCAGTATCGCGGCAGCTGCTGATACATTGATTGATCCTTTGGCTCCATACTGCCTGATAGAGACAAGCCCAAGCGATGACATCGCAAGCGTCCTTGCCTCTGGAGATATCCCGGTCTCTTCAGAGCCGATTATGCATATGCCCCTATCGGGGAACTCAAACTCCATGATATCCTCACCGCCTGTCTCAAGCGCGAACACAGGCATGTCGATATCACGAAGCTCAGCCTCCTTCCAAGGAATCGCATCACATGTTCCGCGGGATGTCCTCCTCGCTCTTGGATGATCAGGACTCGCACCTCCGGGAGCAAGGAGAATCGACTCAACTCCAAAGGCCTCTGCACTTCTGAATATCGAGCCGACATTATAGGGAGATCTTATATGGTCAAGATAAAGGAAATGGGGAAAGACGATGCGTTCGGACCAGTCAATACCACCATTATCATCCATGGCATCCCAATCAGCAGGAACATCGCCAAGAATATCGAGAAGAAGATAGTGTATGTCATCGAAGGCAACAGGTTCCTGCTTTGAGAAAAACGACCGGATCCTGTCCTTGTCCCTGCTGCTCACAAGATCCGATGAGAGGACTATCTCCAGGACATCTGAAAGATATCTCCCATCCATTGTCCTGACAGATGCCTCGTGGAATATGTCGGCAGCTTTCCTTAGCTGCACTCTTGGCTTAAGCGTCAGTATCTTCTTCGGAAGGATCATCGCCTGCCTCCGGAATGACTATGACTGCGAACTCGCCTTTGATCTTATCCTTGGAATCAAAGTAGGCAATCACATCCTCCGTGCTTCCTGTCACGATCTCCTCGAAAGCCTTCGTAAGCTCCCTGCCCGCAACAAGCCTTGCCTTCCCCTGATTCCTCACATCCTCAAGTGTCTTGAGAATCCTGAATGGAGACTCATATATGATGAAAGCCTCTCCACGCCGGAAAAGCTCTTTCAGACGCTTCTCTCTCCTTCCCTTCTTCGGCGACAGGAATCCCTCGAATGTGAAAGCCTTCCCAATGTTTCCTGCCGCAGATACAAGAGAAGCGAAAGCCGAAGGTCCCGGGACAGGGACGACATTATGCCGGCCTGATGCCCTGATAAGCTCCGCAAGTCTGGCTCCTGGATCAGATATCCCCGGCGTGCCGGCATCCGAGCAGTAAGCTATATCAAGCCCCTGATCAAGAAGCGCGAGAATCCCTTTCGAGCTCTCCTCCTCGTTATGGGCATGACATGCGATAAGCTTCTTGCTGATTCCATAATGCGATAGAAGATGAGCTGTATGCCTTGTATCCTCGCAGGCTATCACATCAACCTGGCCTAGAATCCTCACAGCCCTATATGTTATATCCTCAAGATTCCCTATCGGAGTTGCAACCATATACAAGTTCATATCCAGATTCTACAGCAAAAGCAGTCATTCAGAAACACCCGCAACTATCATTGCAACAAACAAAATTACGGACAATTAAATCAATAAATCGTCCAATAAATACGCATAATGATTGAAATATACAGCTATATGATGCAAAATATTCCAGCAAGGAGTATAAATTGAAATATTCATCGGAAATAACGGAAATACTGGAACTGGCGCTGTCCGGACATACGGGTGCGGCAGCATCGAAGCTCAGCCTGTTTATATCTACAATAGAATATGAAGGGGATGTGAAAACGGCAAAGAAGCTGCGAAAGGCACTTGCCGCATCAAAGGGCAGCATGATCATAGCAAAGCCACCGAAGCTCTATCTGCCAAAGCATGTGGTGGACAAAGCTGATATGTTCATCAAAGGGATAAAGATGCACTCCGTCCTTACGGCAGATGGGATAACAGTTCCCACAGTCCTATGCATTGACGGTCCTTCAGGATGTGGGAAAACAGCACTGGTGGAATATATCGCATCAGCACTATCACTTCCGATTGCAGAAGGAGATGGTGATGCGGATCCAACAGAAGAACGACTCCTTCATATCAAAGGGACTGTGGATCTGCAGACACTAAAGCGCATTTCAGCAACTGGTTTTGTTGCTGCAATCGAAAACACTGATGAGCAGATACTGCCAGACGATAGCGACAGCTTCATGTCGATACATATTCCCGCTCCTGACAGCGAGGCAAAGAAAAATTTCATTATTGACTTTTTAAAACCAGATATAATTTCCGATAACGGAATGAAAATACTGCTTGAATTATATAGCAATGCATCATTCAGAACTATAAGGCTATCTGCGATGGAAGCAAAGCGAAAAGCGGCATTGGACAATATTGCTGTAGATCTGCCTCTGCTTGCCGAATCAATCTTCCCTTATATAGGGATAGATCCGCAGGAAGGCGAAAGCGACAAGGAAGCCAGGAAACGCAAGGCAAGAGAGCTGCGGGAAAGGAATCCGAAAGTGTTCTCAGTCCAAGCCCTCGCAGATGTGTTCGGAGTACCAAAAGCAACCATGCATTATATTCTTACGAAATAGGCTGTTGCCATTTTGTTGCATTTTGTCGCATTTGTTTCGTTCATGTTGCATAAAGGCAAGACGTTTGATTAGAATTCAAACAATTTGGCGGAGTGGAGTTATGAAGAAAGTAATCTTGAAGCTTAAGGACGGCAAGGAATTCGAAGGAATTGCATTCGGCTCCCCGGTTTCCCTTGAAGCAGGAGAAGTCGTATTCAATACAGGAATTCCCGGGTATCAGGAAATCCTTACGGACCCATCATACAACGGACAGATCGTAACACTCACAAGTCCTATGATCGGCAATTATGGAATAGATATCTGCGACAACCAGAGCAGTGGAATAAAAGCCACTGCTCTTCTGGTAAGGAAGCTGTACAGAGGCCCTCTTCTTCATGGGAGAATCTCCCTTGACGAGTTTCTCTCCAATGAAGGAATCCCAGGGGCCGAGGAGATTGATACAAGGGCACTTACGCTTCATCTGAGGGATCATGGCTCTCAGAATGGAATACTCTTCTACCCAGAGGACAGGAAGGAAGCAGAAGAGAAACTTGCATCATTTCCGGAAATCACGGAAAGGGATCTGATTGAAGGTGTTGCAGTGAAAGCCGCTATTGAGAATCCAGTACTAGGTGATGGCTTCCCGGAACCTCCGGTTAATCCCGTAAGGAGGTTTGCTGTCGTTGATTTCGGAATCAAGAAATCAATCATCAGCTGCCTATACAAGAGAGGAGCTGCCGTAACACTCCTTCCCCCGACTTCAACTGCAGAAGATATCCTCGGGCTACAGGGGATCGATGCGCTGTTCCTGTCGAATGGCCCTGGTGATCCTGCCCTCCTTCATGGAGCTGTGAAAATGGCCAAAGGCTGTATAGGCAAGCTCCCTGTACAGGGAATCTGCCTTGGACATCAGATCATAACGATGGTACTTGGAGGCAGGACAGTGAAAATGAAGTTCGGACACCATGGATCGAATCATCCAGTAAGGGACTGCCTCACAGGGAAAACCTTCGTCACAGCTCAGAATCACGGGTTCATGTCAGATGCATCATCGCTTCCGGAGAATGTGAAGCTCTGGTTCGTGAATGCTAATGATGGTTCTGTCGAAGGACTTTATGAGAACAGGCTTAATGTACGCTCTGTGCAGTTTCATCCGGAAGCCGCCCCTGGCCCGGAAGAGGGAGAAGCAATCTTCGACACTTTCATGGAGTACGCCAAATGAGAAGAAATGACATACATCACATACTTGTAATAGGCTCAGGTCCAATCGTGATCGGACAGGCATGCGAATTCGATTATTCCGGCAATCAGGCTGTGCGCGCACTCAAGGAAGAGGGTTATGAAGTCTCGCTTATTAATCCGAATCCTGCTACGGTGATGACAACGCCATCAATTGCCGACCATATTTTCCTTGAACCACTGAAGAAGGAATATATAGAGAGAATATTCGACCAGGTAGGTCCAGATGCTATACTTTCCACCATGGGAGGCCAGACTGCGCTCAACTTGACGATGGAACTCGAAAAGGAAGGCATCCTTAATAAATATGGCGTGAAAGTGATCGGAGCTTCCGCGGAGGCTATCGAGAAAGCTGAGGACAGAGGCATCTTCAAGCAGATAATGACGGATCTCGGCTATGAAAGCGCAAGAAGCGGGATCGCACGCTCTGTAGAAGAAGCCCTTGAGATAAAGAAGGAAATCCCGCTTCCACTGATCATCAGACCATCATTCACGCTCGGAGGAATGGGCGGCTCAATCGCTGAGAAAGAAGAGGACTTCATACCTCTTGTGCAGAAGGCGCTTGAAGTGAGTCCCGTGCATGAGATCCTCATCGAGGAATCCCTCATAGGATGGAGGGAGTTCGAGATGGAAGTCATGCGCGACAGCAAGGACAATGCCATCATCGTCTGCTCAATAGAGAATATCGATCCGATGGGTGTCCATACAGGAGACTCAATAACGATTGCCCCTATACAGACACTCAATGATGATGAATATCAGAAGATGCGTACTGCATCAATAGAGATACTCAGGGCTGTCGGTGTCGACTGCGGAGGATCGAATGTCCAGTTCGCGCTCTCTCCGGATCACAAGCGCATGGTCGTCATAGAGATGAATCCGAGAGTCTCAAGATCTTCTGCGCTTGCAAGCAAGGCTACTGGCTTCCCTATTGCCAGGATATCCGCGAAGCTTGCTGTGGGTTACACACTCGATGAGGTACAGAATGAAATTACCGGAGAGTCTGTCTCATGCTTCGAGCCTGCCCTTGATTATGTGGCGGTGAAAGTACCCCGCTTCGAGCTTGAGAAATTTCCTCTTGAAGCAGCTGCCCTGGGCACGCAGATGCGTTCTGTCGGCGAGACACTCGCTCTTGGACGCACAGCGCTTGAAGCCATCAACAAGGCATTCCGCTCATCAGAACAGAAGCTTGAGGGAATCACTGCGCTCGACAAGTCGAAATACGACAGCGATCTTCTACTGAGAAGCGCACATCCCCTCAGATATCTTGCGGCATACACCGCAATCAAGGATGGAGAGACAGACCTGCAGAAACTCTCATCGATAACAGGCTTTGATGTATACTTCCTTTCGCTGCTGATGGAAATGAAGGAGCTGGAGGAAGAGATCGCATCATCTCCGATAACAGAGGAGCTTTACCTGAAGGCAAAGAAGGCAGGTCTTTCAGACAAAGCCATCAAGGCACTGACGGAAGATCCTCTCCCAGAACATATAGTACCTGCACGCCACTATGTAGATACATGCGCAGGAGAATTCAAGGCACTCACGCCATACTGCTACACTTCCTATGGAGAAGAAGATGAAGGCACCGGTCTTGGTCCTGATGCCGTGATAATCCTGGCATCTGGCCCTAACAGAATCGGCCAGGGACTTGAGTTCGATACATGCTGCACGCTCTCTTCCCGCGCATTCAGGAAACACGGAAGGAAGACTGTCATGGTCAACAGCAATCCAGAGACAGTCTCCACGGATTACAACACATCCGACAGACTCTACATCGAACCTCTGACCGCAGAGGCCGTCCTCGATATCATGAAGAAGGAAGGTACAAGGAATGTGGTCGTCCAGCTCGGAGGACAGACTCCTCTGAATATGGCGGCAGAACTTGAGAGAAATGGTGCGAACATCATCGGAACATCCCTTGAATCGATAGACAGGACTGAGGACAGAGGCCTCTTCTCAGAGCTTGTGAAGGAGCTCGGCCTGAGGCAGCCTGAAAACAGAAGCGCATCAAGCATAGACGAGATAAGGGAGAAAGCCGCAGAGATAGGATTCCCTGTGCTTCTGAGGCCATCATTCGTACTCGGCGGAAGGGCTATGTTCATCGCTTATGATGAATCGGGACTCGATGAATTCATCGCAAAGCCTGAAGTCACGATTTCCGAAGATGCTCCTGTCCTCGTTGATCAATTCCTGGAAGATGCCTTTGAGTATGACCTCGATGCGGTATCAGACGGCGAATCGGTATACATTGGAGGTATACTGCAGCATATTGAGGCTGCTGGAATCCACTCAGGAGACAGTGCAGCTGTCTTCCCGCCATACAAAAGCAAGCCGGAAATCCTGGAGCAGATGAGGCAATGGACACTCAAGCTTGCCAGACATCTGAATGTACGTGGACTGATGAATATCCAGTTTGCCGAGAAAGATGGGCAGCTCTATATCATTGAGGTCAACCCAAGGGGAAGCAGGACTGTGCCATTCATCTCGAAGTCAAGCGGAGTCGATCTTGTCGAAGCGGCTGTAAGGGTATGGCTTGGCGAGGATCTCGTGAGCCAGGGCCTTGTGAAGGAAAGAAGCTCATATGCGGAAGGAAGATGCATCATGGGATGGGCTATAAAGGAAGCAGTATTCTCATTCGACCGGTTCCAGAGCGTGGATCCTGCACTCGGACCTGAGATGCGCAGCACAGGAGAGGTCGTAGGCTACGGGCGCACTTTCGGCGAGGCATATGCGAAGAGCCAGGCAGCTGCCGCGAACAAGCTTCCGACATCAGGGAGAGTCATCATCAGCGTGAACAGCAAGGATAGGAAGACAATCGCTCCGATTGCGAAGTCGCTTCAGGAGCTCGGCTTCTCTCTTCTTGCGACAAAAGGGACTGCAAGGGATCTCTTCAAGGAGGGAATACTTGCCGATGTTGTGCTGAAGACCCAGGACGGACATCCGAATATCGTGGACTACATCAGGGCAAGGAAAGCAGATCTGATCATCAACACGCCGATGGGATTCCATTCGCGCAAGAGCGATGATGATATCAGGACAGAGGCTGTACGTGCGCACATACCATATACGACGACCACAAGTGCCGCAAAAGCCGCTGTAGAAGCCATACGCTACCTGCAGGAGAACAGATTCATTGTCAGGGAACTCCCACAGAGGACTCAGCATCGCTGACAAGCTCTGCAAGGCTCTTCCCGACATGCGCGCAATGCATTGAGGAGAAGAGCCTTTCCTTCTCCTCCATTCTGCTGATTATCCCGCTGATATCGTATCCTGATGCCTTTCTGACAGCGATAAGGAATGGAATCATAGCCTCTCCCCAGATGGCATGGCTCCATCCAGAAGGAAGAGCATCTTCTCCTCTGCTGAAAGCATCGCCCCTGAGATAAATGAACAATGCATCATCTTTCCATATATGTTCGGAATTGGGGCTGGGGAAATAAAGGAGATCCCTTATTTCCGAAGCTTCCACGGAAAATCCATTCTCGACTGCAATAATACCTTTATCAAAAGATACAGACACCATATCAGACTCCAGAATATTGTTATCTTTCATTCACATTACTACTTTTACGACAATATGGAAGAATATTGCCTTCAATCTGCTCATTTCTCGTTATTCAACGATATTCTGCCGTCCTTTTCTTTTCTAGGATGGAATGATAGAATCCTGAAGGACTAAGGAGCCAAGTTATGGAAGAAGCTTTCATGCAGCGAACAGCTACCTGCGGTAGCCTCCGCGCATCAGATGAAGGAAAGACAGTCATCCTCAATGGATGGGTGCACAGGGACAGGAATCACGGTGCACTTCATTTCATCAACCTCCGCGACCGCTATGGCCTGACGCAGGTCGTTGTCGATGATGACGCATCAGAGGATCTGCAGAAGAAGGCCTCTGAGCTCAAGCTCGAATACTGCATCGCTGTGAAAGGCACAGTAAGGCGCAGGCCTCAGGATATGATCAATGCCGACATGCTCACTGGTGAGATCGAGGTCAAGGCGGAGAAGATCGAGATACTCTCGAAGTGCGATGTCCTGCCTTTCATGATCGATGAGGAGAACAATGCACGCGAGGATCTCAGGCTCAAATACAGATTCCTTGACCTCAGATGCTTTGGCATGCAGGAACGCATCGCGATGCGCCATAGGATCGTAAAGGCGATAAGGGAATTCTTCTATAAGACGGACTTCCTTGAAATAGAGACGCCGACGCTTATCAGAAGCACTCCGGAAGGAGCAAGGGACTTCCTCGTTCCCTCAAGGATCTATCCCGGCAAGTTCTTCGCGCTGCCGCAGTCCCCGCAGCTTTACAAGCAGCTGCTGATGGTGTCCGGATTCGACAAGTACTTCCAGATCGCACGCTGCTACCGCGATGAAGACCCGCGCGGCGACAGGCAGCTTGAATTCACCCAGCTCGATATCGAGATGAGCTATGTTAGACGCGACGATGTGCTTGCCCTGATCGAGGATCTTTTCGGATATGTGTTCAAATCCGTCCTTTCCGTAGATCTGCCAGCACACTTCAGGCGCATAACATTCCATGATGCGATGAATACATATGGCTCTGACAAACCAGATCTGAGGTTCGGCATAGAAATCCATGATGCTTCATCATTCGCATCGAAATCCACCTTCAATGCATTCACAGAGACTCTCAGCGAAGGCGGTTATGTGAAATACATCGTCGCCCCTCAGAAGGAAGGCCATGACTATACAAGGAAGTATCTTGCGGAGCTTGAAAGCGCTGCGAAGATCTATGGAGCACATGGTCTTGCATGGATGAAGGCAGGCAACGGAACGCTCACAGGCGGTGTATCGAAGTTCTTCCAGGGAATGGAAAACGAGGTACTGGAAACGACAGGGGCAAAAGATGGCGATGTCATTCTCCTTGTAGCACATAAGGACTGGAAGAAGTGCTGCACAAGCATGGGTGCTGTCAGATCGCGTCTCGGAGCAGACCTTGGCCTCATCCGCGAAGGCTTTGAATTCTGCTGGATCATAGACTTCCCGCTCTTTGAATTCAACGAGGATGAAGGACACTGGGAAGCAGCTCACCATATGTTCAGCATGCCTCAGGCTGAGTATCTTGATACTCTCGAATCTGATCCGGGTGCAGTCAAGGGAGACCTGTACGACCTCGTCCTCAATGGCTATGAGCTTGCTTCAGGCTCTATAAGAATCCATGATGTCGAGCTCCAGAAGAGGATATTCAGGATCTGCAATATACCAGATGAGGTATCGAAGGAGAGATTCGGATTCCTGCTTGATGCATTCCGCTTCTCACCGCCGCCGCATGGTGGAATCGCTCCTGGAATCGACAGACTCTGCATGATCATCGCAAACGAGGCCTCGATAAAGGAAGTCATAGCCTTCCCGAAGAACACGGCTGCGCTTTCGCCGATGGATGATTGCCCGTCATATGTCGATGACAAGCAGCTTGAAGAGCTTCACCTTGCTGTAGTGAAGCCTGAAGAGTGAGAACTCTCATAATCGGAGGAGGAGCCGCAGGTCTGTATCTTGCGGCTCTTTGTCCATCTGCTGTCATTCTCGAAAGAAATGACGAATGTGGCAGGAAGCTCCTGCTCACAGGAGGCGGACGATGCAACTTCACACATGAAGGCAGTCCAGAAGAGCTTCTGAGCCACTACTATGGGAACAGGCAGTTCGCGAAGAAAGTGCTGTACAGCCATACTCCCGACGATATCGTCGCATTCTTCAGATCGCTTGGCGTTGCTCCAAGAAATGAGGATGGCAGAATATTCCCATCAGATGAAGATGCCCATACTGTCAGGGATGCATTGCTCAGAAAAGCAGGCAAAGTAATAAAAGGAACTGCTGCCTCAATCAGATATCTTGACCCTGGCTTCGCGATAACTCTGGAAGAGGGGACAATCCTCCATGCGGATATCGTCGTAATCGCTGCAGGTGGTGCGCATTATCCGCATACGGGCTCTGACGGAAGCGGCTGCAGGCTACTCGCCTCTCTTGGCCATGCCATCACGGAAATATATCCTGCGCTCGCGCCATTGAACCTTGAGAGAAAACTTACGCCAGCCATGGGGATATCACTGAAAGCTGAGATAAGAACAGGAAAGCATATATCCTCAGGCGATATCCTGATTACTCACAATGGGATTTCCGGACCTGCCGTACTGAATATCTCGAGATGGGTCAATGACAGTCATGAAGTCTCGATACGTTTTTCCGATGATGATATCAAAGAGCTGCGGAAAGCATTCCCGAAGAAAGAAGTGAGGAATGCACTTGATATCCCCCAGCGTCTTTCCGATGTGCTTCTCGGTGATATTTCCGCAAAGAAACTCGGAAGCCTTTCAAGAAAAGAGGAACTTCTGATACAGGAAGCTATCGGAAGCTTCACATCGAAGGCAAGCCCTGTTTCTTCTGCAGCGATGTCGACACGCGGAGGCGCAGATACATCCCAGTTCAATCCGATGACAATGGAATCAAAGCTGATTTCCGGGCTTTATGCCATAGGCGATGTCCTTGATATCGATGCAGATACAGGTGGCTATTCGCTGACTTTTGCTTTTGCATCTGCATATCAGGCGGCAATGGCAATCAGATAGTCATAGAAGCTGATTTCAGCCTTGACAAACTGCCCCCCTCGGTAGCCTTAAGAAAAGGGAAATTCTCCCTTAAAAAGGAGGCTGGGATGAGGAAATTCCTAAGTATTCTACTCGTTATTGCTATATTGCTAGCATTCTCGGCATGTGCACAAGGGCCAACCGGAGAAGGAGCAGACGCAAGCGATGATGAAGTGATTGCAGCACTTGATGAAGCTTTGACTGCAATGTCTGCAAGCATATCACCTATGATGTCGTCATCTGGAGAGCCGTCTGCGCAATCTCAGATGAAATCAATTCCTGCTGACAAGAACTTCTCAGAGATTTTCCAGGAAATCGTATTAAGCGGTACTCCTGACGATGAATCTTCTGCTGCGTATAAATACATGATGCTGTTCTTTCCAGGGGAAGGCAGAAATACTGCAATGTCTGCTGAGACTGAGTATGGCACATTCAGCGCTTCCCTTCCTGAGCTCTACCAGTCTGGAACAGATGCGACTCATGATATTATCCAGCGCAGCAAAGGACTGACTGTCAGCATAGGCAATGAGCTTATAATCAAAGTCGATGAATGCGAGATTCTCGATAAAGCTGGAGAAAGTAACAAACCCGGTGATTCGACAATGACATGCAAAGGCATTGAATACACAGACACAAGAGAATACAGCAAAGGCCCTCTTGTAAGATTCTCGTTTACTGCAGAATCAACAGGAAAGACAACCCAGACTTCTATGGGAACCATTGTCGAAATGAAAGCAACGCTGACAGACCTTGTCTACAAAGGAACGCCAAAGACGGTGACCGATGCGATAAACAAAGCGGCTAATGAGTTCATGAATTATCATGGAGGAAATGTCTGACAGTTGTTTCCGCAATAGCTGTATCCGTCTGCTTTATGCTATACTCATCATATGGCAAGAGAACGCATCATAACAGCACACTTCACAGATAGCAGGCGGTATTTCGAGAATTCATTAGGAAAAGAATACGACTATACAGCAGCCACAGGGCCTTATGAGTACCTTCTGGGAGCCCTCGCAGGCTGCTTCTATCTCACGCTTGCATCCTATGAGCACAAGCCATGGACTTCTGTTGATATAAATGTCAGGGGAATAAAGCGCGATGAAGTTCCGACAACGCTCAGGAAGACTGTGATGGCAATCACGGCGACAGGAGCGGAGGACAAGGAGGAATTCCTGTCTCTGGTCAGGAAAGCAGAAAGCGAATGCTCTGTCTTCGCAACGATATCCAAGGTGTCTGAGATGGAGGTGAATGTAGATTTCGTATGAGCGATCTGACTGAGAAATCATCAATCTATTCAGCATTCATAAATGGAATACGCTCCTACCTTGAGACAGAAGATGATGCTGAGAAGCAGAGCAAGGCAGCAGCGACACACAGGATTGCGTTATCACTGCGCCCTTACTTTCCTCCTGCATTCAGCATCGACATCGATACGGATGGCGCTGATATCCTAATCCACAAAGAAGGGGTTTCGCCTCTTGCGGTATTCTGGTCAAAGAGATATCTGACAGTAAAGCAGAGGAAGAAAGCAGAAGCTTTCAGCAAGAAGAACAAAGTTGTCCTGACACTTGCATTCACTCCGCTGCCAGGAAGCGATTTCTTCCTTCTCTACAGATTCTCAGAAGAGCTTATTGACTATATACATGTGGATAAGAAGACGGGAGCTGAGACAACAATCAAGCAAAGTCCTGTCGCTGATAGGAAAAGCGGAAAGCAGCTCCATCTCAAGCTGAGAAGCCCGAGACGGAAATAATCACTTTATCGGATCAATCACATGATGCTCGCCGACGAGCTTGCAGACAGCTCTTCTGTGGGCATCCTCGCACCCATTCCAGTCCTTGTCCTTATTTTCGCTCTTGTACATCTGGGTAAGCCACCAGTCATCATGCTTGACGCGTTCGAGATTGCTCTTCAGAAGCGAGAAGATATCGTGGAGGAAGCCAGCAAGATCATCGCCAGAGAGAGCTTCCTTCGCTCTCAAAGCCAGTTCCTTGGTGTGATGGACACAGAAGCCTTTCGATGCAAGAAGCGCGCTTCTGAACTCGGGATCCTCTTTCCAGAGCGATGCAATCGTATAACAGTAGCGCATCAGCCTGTCCTCCATCCTCGTACAGATAAGACAGCCCCGCTCCCGTTCCTCTTCCTTCGCAACGAAGGCATTCACGGCCTTCATTGCCTTGCGCGCGTTTCCGGCTGAGAGGATCTTGTCGATATATGGATCAAGGATCCTTGAGGATTCCTCATAATAGGTATCCATCACGAGGCCAAGTGACTGTGCCTTGCCACCATCCGCCAGCATAAGGAAATGATGTGTGCAGAAACCTTTCGTGTTGGTCTCCACACGCACTTCAGGAGTCATGACAGCTGAGGAAAGATAGTATCTTACGCCATCATCCTCAGCCTGTTTCATGAGGGAGCAGAGAAAGCACTCACTCCCTTCTTTGACACCATCCCATACAGGGATTGTCTCAAGCTGCAGCTTCACTTAAGCAGAGCCTCCACCTTAGAGACGATAGTCTCGGCATTGAATCCGAATGCACCTGAGAGGTACTTGAGATTGCCTACTTCCCCGAATCTCTCACCGACATTGAGGAAAGACATCTTCACAGGATTGGTCTGTACAAGATAGCCTGCGATCATCTCGCCTACACCACCGCAGTATCTTCCGTTCTCACAGACGAGGACATGGCCTGTACGGGATGCGATCTTATCGATGAGGTCAGTATCGAGCGGCCTGATAGTATGGAGATCAACCACAGTTGCATTGATGCCCTTCTCTTTCAGAAGCTCAGCAGCTGCAAGCGCCGCATCCACCATCAGGGCACCAGTTGCCACAATAGCGACATCCTCCCCATCGAGAAGCTCAATGCCTTTCCCAAGGACAATCTCAGCTCTCGGATCATAGCGGTATACGATGCCCTTACGCGGTGTCCTGATATAAGACGAATGCCCATTCTCATATACCTGCTGAGTCAGTGCATAAAGCGACTGTGCATCTGAGGGCTCAATGATCACAAAGCCCGGAATCTGCCTGAACAGCGCAATATCCTCGAAAGGCATATGCGTTCCGCCATTGTACTGAGCGGTGATTCCAGGATCCGAACCGATCACATGTACAGTCTGATGAGTATATCCGACTGAGATGAAGAGCTGATCGTAGTCTCTTCTTGATGCAAAGCACCCGAATGAATGGATGAATGGTGTAAAGCCCATTGAGGCAAGGCCAGCCGCAACGCCTGCCATATTTGCCTCAGCGATACCGCAGTTGAAGAATCTGTCAGGATATGCCTTCTGGAAAGTTGTCGAGCCGATGCATGACGAGAGATCCGCATCAAGGAATACGATATCATCATGCTCTGCGGCAAGATCCGTTATTGCACCGATCACAGCTTCCTTATAGTGAGAGAAAACATGTGCGTCTTTCATCATTACCTCCCTTCCCTCTTCCTGAGAGCCTCGATGGCTTCCTCGGCCTGCTCTTTCGAAATAGGCATCGAATGGTTTGCCTTCACACCTTCGCCAGGGATATAGCCATAGCTCTTGACTGTCTTCATGATGATCATATGAGGCTTATCGCTGACTTCATCAGCCTTCTCCACAGCATCTGCAATCGCCTCGATGTCATTGCCATTCTCACAGACATGGACATCCCATCCGAAAGATTCCCATCTCTCCTTGACATTGCCAGAAGGGATGATGTCCTTTGTATAGCCATCGAGCTGCTGGCCGTTGAGGTCAAGGAACGCATAGAGATTCGAAAGCTTCCATGTTCCTGCAGCCTCTGCCGCTTCATAGATCTGCCCTTCCTGAGCCTCTCCATCTCCGATTATCGTATAAGTCCTCGCACTGTAACCTTTGAGGTGCTGTCCAAGCGCTATGCCGACAGCAGCAGAGAAACCCTGCCCGAGAGAGCCGCCTGTGAAATCGACACCTGGAGTCTTTGTCATATCGCAATGCGAAGGAAGCCTTGTTCCTCCCTGGTTGAGTGTCTCAAGCCATGACTCGGGGAAGAAGCCCTTCATCGCAAGCGTCGCATAGACAGCAGGACCAGAGTGTCCTTTAGAAACTGCCAGGCGATCCCTGTCATCCTTCTTCGGATCCGCAGGATCGACATTCATCCTGTCATAGTAAAGATATGTCAGAAGCTCGACAATCGACATGCTTCCCCCGATATGGCCGGAACCGAAGCATGCTATCTCCCTGATAGTCCTGATCCTGATTTCGAAAGCCATGGCCTTAAGCTGATCCAAAAGCTTCTTGTCCATAATTCCTCCTCTATCTCATTGCGGCAATAGCCGTTTTCCTTATCTCATCAAGCGGATTGATGGTGACAGAATGCGAAAGATATGTGAGCTTCGCGCTCTGCTCAAGGCATTCAAGCCTGTCGAATGCCTCCAGAAGAGTACGGCCAAAGGCAATCGCACCATGATTCTCCATCAGAAGCGCATAACTTCCTGCAGAGTATTCAGCAACAGCTTCCGCAAGCTCCCTGCTTCCCATCCTCTGGTATGGAACTTTCCTGACATCTCCGAGAAGATACCAGCTTTCCGCGATTATGGATGTATCTATCTTACAGTCAGTCGCGGAGAAAAGCGATGCGAAAACAGGGTGTGCATGAACAATCGAAAGAATTTCGCAGTTATTGGCATACACAAGCCTGTGCATCTCAGTCTCGATGCTGAGTCTCTTTCCAGGCGAGAGATTCTCACCCGTCTCGATATCCACGGAGGCGATATCATCAGAGGTGAGTGATGCTTTATCCTTGCCGGAAGGCGTAATGAGCATGATGCTGCCGCATCTTGCGCTTATATTCCCTCCTGTCGCAGTCGTAAGCCCTCTGTCATACGTGCGTTTCATGAAGGCTGCGATATCGCCTTTCATCACCTCTATATCCATGGCAACATCTTACCACGAAGAAAGATTTCAGAAAACATTCTCATACCAGGCTCCGTATCTCTTCCGGCCTGAAAACACCCCTGTCCGTGACTATCGCGCATATAAGTTCCGCCGGAGTGACATCAAAAGCAGGATTGAGGACATTGACACCTTCAGGCGCCATTCTCTCCCTGTACCACATATCAGTCACCTCTGAACTGTCACGCATCTCTATAGGAATCTCCTTTCCTGAATTGATTGAGAAGTCTATAGTGGACATAGGAGCCACGACATAGAAAGGGATACCATAATGATGCGCAAGGATGGCAACCCCGCTTGTGCCTATCTTGTTCGCAGCATCTCCATTGGATGCAATCCTGTCAGCTCCTACGAAGACCATGTCTATCAGGCCTGAAGCCATCGCATACGATGCCATATTATCAGTAAGCACTGTCGTATAGGCACCTGCCTTCATCATCTCGAAAGAGGAAAGCCTTGCTCCCTGGAGAAGCGGTCTTGTCTCATCGCAGTATACCCTTATATCCTTCCTGCCTTTGTCGAGAGCCGCATATACAGGAGCAAGCGCCGTACCATATCCGCTTGTAGCTAAAGCACCTGCATTGCAGTGAGTCAGGATGCCAGTGGACGAGCCTATCAGCTGATACCCATACTCACCCATCCTCTCAGTCATCTCCATATCTTCCCGATGTATGGCCTCAGCTTCTTCAAGGAGGCGATCCTTCACATCAGCTCCGCCTTCCTCAACAACTCTCATCATGCGCTTCAGTGCCCATGAGAGATTGACTGCCGTAGGACGTGATGAATCAAGATATTCAGCTACTCTCCTGCACTCATTCTCAAAGTCCTTCTCGATGTCCTTCACCGAGATATAGAAGCCATATGCTGCGGCAACGCCAATGAGAGGAGCACCTCTCACAGCAAGATCCTTTATCGCATGCCATACATCCTCTGCGGTCCTGAGGACGATATACTCTTCTTTTCCGGGAAGCTTCCTCTGATCGAGTATCACGACACCATCATCGGCAAGCCTTATTGTTTCAAACGGCAACGGTCTCATCATTTGATTGTAGCACAGAGATTCTCTATAATGCTCAATCGTGGAGACAGTACGCATATGAGAATGTCTAGGATGTTTTCCCGAACACTCAGGGAAGCGCCATCAGGTGCAGATTCGAAGGGCTATGAGTATCTTCTCAGAGCAGGATATATAGAACAGATGGGAGCAGGCATCTTCTCCCTGCTGCCGCTTGGATTCAAGGCAACACAGAAAATCCAGCAGATCATCAGAGAAGAGATGAATGCGATAGGTGCTGAAGAGATGCAGATGCCTGTGGTCAACCCTGCGGATATCTGGAAGGAAACAGGGCGTTTCTACTCAATCGACAAGGAGATGGCCAGATTCACTGACAGGAACAACAGGGACATGGTCCTTGCGATGACTCATGAGGAAGCTGTCACGGATATCGCGAGAGTCGAGCTTGACTCATACAAGAGACTCCCGCGCCTTGTGTATCAGATGCAGACGAAGTTCCGCGATGACCCGAGGCCAAGAGCTGGCCTTATCAGGGTAAGGGAATTCACGATGCTCGATTCCTACTCATTCGATAAGGATTATGAGGGCCTTGATAAAGTCTACAGGGATCATTACAGAGCATACTTCAGGATCTTCTCGCGCTGTGCGCTGCCATCAATCGCAGTAGGCGCGGATTCCGGTATGATGGGCGGTAAGGTCTCACATGAATATATGTATCTCTCACCTATCGGAGAGGACACGATCATCTATTGCGATAAGTGCGGATACACCGCGAACAGGCAGATCGCGAAGTTCAGAAAAGAATACTACAAGGAAGATATGCTTCCTATGGAGAAGGTCGCGACTCCTGAGTCAAAGACGATCGAGGAGCTTGCATCTTATCTGAATATCGATCCTAAGAAGACAGCGAAATGCGTGTTCATGGTCGGCACATTCATCAACGATACAAACGGAGAGGAAGAGGAAAAGCTCATCGTAGCGCTTGTAAGAGGAGATCTTGAGGTCGAGGAATCCAAGCTCTCCAATGCAGCGAAGGCGAATTCAATCAGACCTGCACATGAAGAGGAAATCACGGCATGCTCGATGGTTCCTGGCTATGCTTCCCCTATTGGAGCCACAGGCAGTTTCATCTGCATAGTCGATGATTCTGTTGCAGAGTCAAATAATCTCGTAGCAGGTGCGAATGAGGCGGGATACCATTATCTGAACACGAATTTCGGAAGGGATTACCAGGGAATCGTCTGCGATATCGCATCGGCAAGGGAAGGAATGACATGCCCTGAGTGCGGAGAGCCTCTCAGATCATCAAAAGGTGTTGAGATCGGAAACATCTTCCAGCTCGGAACAAGATACTCTGAATCGATGAACTGCACATACCAGGATGAGAACGGAAAGCAGATTCCTGTAGTTATGGGGTCCTATGGCATCGGAGTCGGAAGACTTCTCGCATGTCTTGCAGAGGAATACAACGACGAGGGCGGCCTGAAGCTTCCTATCTCAGTTGCTCCTTATCAGGTGCATCTTGTATCGCTTGTAAAGGATACGGAGATCGCGGACCAGATCTATGATGAGCTGACAAGGAAGGGAATCGAGGTTCTTTACGATGACAGGAAGGAGACAGCAGGCGTCAAGTTCGCGGATGCAGACCTGATCGGAATCCCTATCCGTATCACACTCGGAAACAGAAGCCTCAAGGAAGGCAAAGTCGAGGTCAGGCTCAGAGCTGACGGCACGACGACATCCTATCTGATTTCGGATATAGCCGATGAAGTGAAGGCCGAAATCGAGAAAGAGATGAAGGCAATCGAAGCCGGAATCGTCGAGAAGGATCTGGAGTAGGAAGTCATAAAAGAAGCAGGGTGCGAGCCCTGCTTCTTCTTTCTGGTAATTCCTGTTTTTATCAGACAGCGCCCTTCTCTTTGAGAAGATTCACGAGATATGTTCTCTTTGCTGTCTTTGCATACTCAAGAACAGAATGTCCCTGATAATCCCTTGCATTGATATCAGCACCGCACTTGATCAGCTGTGTCGAGATCTTTGTCTCGCTGTTGCTGTTCACAGCCATGATGAGCGCAGTCTCTCCGAGGTAGTTCCTTGCATCGATGTTGGCACCAGCTGCAAGAAGCGCATCAATCACCTTAGGGTTCGATGAGCTGTTCGCTGCAAGATGAAGTGCATTGGATCTGTACTTAGGCTCTGCCTCGTGGATATCAGCACCAGCAGCGATGAGCGCATTGAGCACTGCAACTGAATGATTGTACTGAGCAGCGAGCATTACAGGAGTAAGTCCCCACTCGTTGTGTGTGTTGACATCAGCGCCTTTGTCCAGGAGTTCCTTGATATCCCTGGCCTTTGTCGCTGTGACGGCAGCAGAAAGAAGCTTCTTATTAATTGAATCGGTGGTCTTAGCCATAATTTCCTCCAATACCATATATTTATCATGCTTTTGGGCAATGTAAAGCTCTTTTTGCTCAATTGCTTCAATTTTTAATCAAATAAATACAAGAAACCAAAAAATTTACAGCTTTAACCTAAAAATATTCCCGCTTACCTCCTGTCATTATGGACATCTATCCCCAAAGGCTTCAGCGCACGGGAGAGGATCCCATTGAAGTATGCAAGCGCCATCCCGTAATTCGTAACAGGCACTCCTGCATCGGATGCAAGCCCGATACGGCTTTTCATCTCCTTCTCTGTAAGCATGCATGCCCCGCAATGGATTATCAGGGAATACTCTGAGAGATTCTCTGGGAAGCCATGTCCTGATGAGAATTCGAATTCAATGCCTTCCGCAACAGAAGATACAAGCTTGGGGATCTTCACTGTCCCTATATCCTCGCACTGCCTGTGATGAGTGCAGCCCTCAGCAATCAGGACCTTATCGCCTTTCTTCAGATTACCAAGCGCAGATACCCCGTCAAGCTGGACATCGAGCTCTCCCTTATACCTTGCCATCAGAATCGAGAAAGATGTCATGGGGATATCCTCCGGAACCATCCTGCTTACGGTGCTGAAAGCCTGGCTATCCGTGATTACAAGCCTTGGCCGTACAAAGGACAGAACAGAAGGAAGCTCTTCAGGCTGGACTGCGACAGCTATCGCGCCGGCATCGAGAAGGGAGCGCATCATCATCTGCTGGGGAAGTATCAGGCGGCCTTTAGGAGCTGACGAATCAATGGGAATCACAAGGACAACGACATCGCCCTTCTCCACAAGATCCTCCACAAGAGGTCTTGATGCCTTATCCTTCACAATGCGGCCCACCATCTCCTTCAGCTCATTGATATTCATCCCTTCCTTCGCGCTCACATATATGAAGCCATCACCCGTGGGAGGAACTGAATCGAGAAGATCAGATTTCGTATAGGCGATTATGCAGGGGATCTCCTTTTCCCTGAATGTGGTGAGGAGCTTTTCCTCTTCTTCCGTCATCTCAGTACCGGCTTCCTTTGCGAGTATCGCGATATCAGCACGGCGGAGCATCTTCTCCGCACGCTCTATGCGGAGAAGCCCGAGCTCTGTCCTGTCATCGATACCCGGAGTGTCGATGATCACGACAGGGCCAAGCGGAAGAAGCTCCATGGTCTTTACGACAGGATCCGTCGTAGTGCCTTTCTTTTCCGAAACAATCGAAACAGGCTGCGAGCAGAATGCATTCACAAGGCTGGACTTGCCTGCATTGCAGAGTCCGAAGAATGCGATATGCATCCTCTCAGCAGCCGGAACAGAACCAAGTCCCATCAGAATCTGAAATCCCTTTCGCCTTCCTCGATCTTCTTCAGGCGGTCGCGCACGACTGAAAGCACCTTCTCATTCGTGATGCCCTCAAGCTGCTTCTCGATAAGCGGATCTCCGATGGCCTTCGTTCTGTCGGATGCATAATCCATCAGATACTCCTTCAGCGTCATAAGAGCATTCGGCAGACAGCAGTTCTGTATCTGGCCAGCCTTGCAAAGCGACATGAACCTGTCGCCTGTCCTTCCCTCGCGATAGCATGCCGTGCAGAAAGACGGAACATAGCCAAGCTCCATTAGCCATGCGACGACCTCATCAAGAGTCCTGTTGTCAGAGACATCGAACTGTGCGGAACTCTCATTCTCCTTCTCGGGATGCACATAGCCGCCTACGCTTGTCCTCGATCCTCCTGATATCTGCGATATACCGAGATTGAGAACCTCTTCCCTGACCTTCTTGCTCTCCCTTGTACTGATTATCATACCGGTGTACGGAACAGCGACTCTTATGCATGCGACAATCTTCTCGAAGATAGCATCTGAAATCGAATTATCGAAATCACCCGGATCGATATCATCGGCAGGGCATATCCTTGGTACCGAGATCGTGTGAGGACCTACTCCGAAAACAGCCTCAAGATGCTCAGCATGCATGAGAAGCCCGACAAAATCATATTTATAGAGATTCAATCCGAAAAGAACGCCAAGTCCGACATCGTCGATACCTCCCTGCATAGCCCTGTCATGAGCTTCTGTATGGTATGCATAATCACTCTTTGGTCCTGTAGGATGGAGCTCCTCATAGCTCTTCTTGTTGTAAGTCTCCTGAAAGAGGATATATGTGCCTATTCCGGCTTCCTTCAGCTTGCGGTAGTTCTCGACAGTCGTCGCAGCTATATTCACATTCACACGCCTGATAGCACCATTCTTATGCTTTATCGAATAAATTGTCTTTATCGACTCAAGCACATACTCGATAGGATTGTTCACAGGATCCTCTCCCGTCTCAAGCGCAAGGCGCTTATGGCCCATATCCTGAAGGGCAATGACCTCCGCCCTGATCTCATCCTGCGTGAGCTTCTTTCTCGGTATATGCCTGTTCTTCGCATGATAAGGACAGTACACACAGCCATTGACGCAGTAGTTCGAGAGATAGAGAGGTGCGAACATGACAATCCTGTCGCCATAGAACTTTCTCTTTATCTCCTTCGCAAGCGCGAAGATCTGCTGGTTCCTGTCCTCCAGCGTGCACATAAGAAGGAGCGCGGCCTCCCTGTGGCTGAGCCCCTTGAGGAGCTTTGCCTTCTCGATAGCGGCATCGATCAGAGCAGCATCATCTTTATGGCTCTCCGCCCATGCCAGTGTTTCCTGAATCTCATCATCATTGATGAAATCTTCCGCTTTCATTGATTTCGGATCGTACATGTTCTCTCCTTTTGGGTCAGGGAACCTCCTTCCCCATCAGTATAATCACCGCGCACCATAGCCGGACGGCATGATGCAGCGCTTATCTCCTTTTCAAGAGAAGCACCTATGCTCTGGCGCTTCTTCCCGTCATATAGCTGATAAAGCCCATTGGTCCTCGATGGGCTCATGTTCGGCATTATCACATTGGCTCCTGCAAGAAGGCCATCCCTCATTCCTGTATCAGAGAGCGATGCAAGCGCAGTAGTCGCAGGCAGAAGGACATGCGGCATCGCGATCCTGAGAACTGACAGGAGGAAGAGAGTATCATCAACGCTTCCTGCGCTATAGGAAGCAAACACAGTATCATGATGAGGTATGAATGGCCCGATTCCTATCATCTCAGGCCTGAATGACGTGAGGAACACAAGGTCCTCTGCTACATTCTCACTGCTCTGGAAAGGCGAGCCTACCATGAATCCTGCTCCCACCTGATACCCGAGCTTCCTGAGTATCCTCAGGCATTCCATCCTGCTCTCAAGTCTCTGGCTCTCAGGATGAAGGCGCGCGAAATGCTCAGGTACCGCACTCTCATGGCGGAGAAGATATCTGTCAGCGCCTGCCGCCTTCCACTCCGCATACATCTCCTCAGGCCATTCGCCGAAAGACAGCGTTATTGCCGCATCCGGGTACTTCCTCCTCAGCTCAGCAACCATCTTCCCGAGATCCTTCACGAAGACAGGATCCTCGCCTCCCTGAAGGACAAATGTCCTGAAACCTGAGTCATATGCTACGGAAGCTGCTTCAATCACCTCATCCGGTGACAGCCTGTAGCGCTCTGCATGGCAGTTTGTCCTGTTTATCCCACAGTAGAAACAGCCGGATCTGCAGTATGATGAGCATTCGATAAGAGCCCTGAGATATACATCATTGCCATAAGCAGAGCACCGGAGCGCAAAGGCCTTCCGGCTGAGCCATTGTCTGTCAATCTCATTCCTTCCCTCATAGACGACAAGGAACTCATCACGGCTCAGTGTACCTTCTCTCTCGAGTTTATCAATCAGAGCTTTGAGTATGTCGCCTTGCATGTGACACCATCCAGCATCCCGATCTTTCCGGAAAGGCTGCTTATGATCTCTGCCGGAGCATCCATCACGATGCTTATTATGCTTATACTGCGTTCCTTGTATGGTATGCCCATCCTGCCGATTATCCACTCCTTGCATTCATGGAGAATTGCATTGAGGGCATCGACAGAAGCCGGGTTCTCGACAATAACGCCAAGAATGGCGACTCTGCGTTCATTCATAGTTGACTCCTTCTGCGTCAGGGGCCCCTTCCGCATCAGCTGCTGCTGATTCTACCAGCAATCCGCATGGGCTACAAGCTTGACCAGGCTTTCCAGGGCTTTATCCTCAGGCGGATCACGCAATACAGGAAGGCGAACCCAAGTCCCCAGAGATGAGTTACATGGGCAATGCCGCCTCGCATAGAAAGGGACCCCAGGAACTCGATCATGAAATAGATGACTATAAGAAGGGGCGCTCTTACAGGAATGATGCCGAAAACATATATGACAGACCTCGGATAGAAAACTGAGAAAAGAAGCATCACTCCGTAAATCGCACCTGATGCGCCTATGAGCATGACATTATAGCCTGCAAAAAGATATGTAAGGAAGCTCATCACCCCAGCAGCTATCCCTGTCAGCAGATAGAAGAGCAGGAACTCATTGCTCCCTATCTCTCTGGAGACAGGCATGCCGAAGATATACAGGGCAAGCATATTCATCAGGAGGTGCCACATACCGCCATGACAGAACATATATGTGGCGAACTGCCAGTAGCTATGCCCGTAAAGCACTGCTGATGGAATCATCGCAAGGAAATACATAAGCCTCGGGAACAGGAAATACGTAAGGCAGAACACTATGAAATTGACTGCGATCAGGGCAGGAACCAGAGATGGGTTGAATACATAGCGCATCCGTCTGTTCAGGATATTGTTCTTCATCCCACGAACGATAGCACAACAGCCGGACATCATGAATATCGAGGATGCATTATCCACATAAAAGACACTATGCGATGTGCATAAAATTCCCACTGTGAAGAAATTGCACAGCAAACTGCCTCAAAGCATCGGAAAAGGTTGGCACGTATCCTGCATGTAAAATATTAGAGCAAACAGTTTTTTCAAACAAACCTCCTTTTTAGTGTATTTCTGCAAAGACGCCGTTGGCGTCTTTTGCTTTTCAGGACTTTCTTGTTCCTATTCTGAAGATTTATGTCAATTCTATGAACTATATAGCCTTAAGCGTCTCTTAAGGGTATTCTCAGGATACAGAGCAATAACGTTAACAACCTCCTTGCAGTGTGTGTTAATCTTACGCCGGACGGTTCTCTCCCACCCCATACTCACCGCCCGGCGTTCTTTTTTCCTCAAGGCTGTTCACTACCCATCATGATTACATTACAATCAGGGCATGGCTGTTTCACGGAGAGATAAAGCGGATTTCTATACGAAGAAGGCTCATTCAGAAGGCTATCCTGCAAGATCGGTATACAAGCTTGAGGAAATAAACCAGACGCACAAACTCATCAAGCCGGGAGATACTGTGCTTGATGTGGGAGCCGCACCTGGCTCATGGACGCTCTATACCCACAGGTGCCTGATAAAAGGCAATGGCAAGATCGTCTCTTGCGATCTCAATCCGCTGTCGCTGGATCCAGTGCCGCCTACGGTAATAGAGATAACAGGGGATGCATTCTCAAAGGAAATAAGGCCGCGCCTTGTAGCAGAAGGACCATACGATGCAATCATATCAGATGCGGCGCCTATGACTACAGGGAACAGGATAGTCGACACGACACGCTCCGAGTATCTTGCCGAGCAGGTGACAATCCTTGCTGAAGAGCATCTTAAACCTCATGGGAACATGGTGATAAAGATATTCCAGGGCGGAGGCGAGCAGGAAATACTGAAGAAGATGCGGACGATGTTCGCAAAGGCAAAGGCTTTCAAGCCAAAGGCCTCCAGGGATGACTCCTTCGAGATCTTCCTGATAGGCCTTGACAGGAAATAGGCAGGCATAAGGCCCGCCATTGGATCATACTGACAGAAGTTCTGTCAGGTTCTTTGCGAATGCCGCAGGATCCGAAGGCATTACGCCTTCCTGAAGCAGTGCCTGATCGAGAATCACGGAAGAAAGGCGTGCGACATAGCTGTCATCCGCGCTTCCCTCTATCTTCTTTATCACAGGGGAATCCGGATTGATTTCCAGAATAGGCTTCACGGAAACCTCCTCACCGCTCATCTGCTTCATCAGCCTCTGCATCTGCATCGAAGGATCATCATCTCCCATGATGACAGCAGCAGGAGTATCCGTAAGCCTTGTGGATACGAGGACATCCTTGACCTTATCGCCAAGAGCTGCCTTCATTTTCTCGGCAACCGGCTTCTTCTCTTCCTCCTTCTTCTTGTCATCATCAGTCTTTAGATCATCCATCGCGCCTTTCTTGTTGATGGCCTTGAGAGGCACATCCTTGTAGCTGGAGATCGTTGATATCACGATATCATCGATATCATCGCACATGATGAGGACCTCATAGCCCTTCTCCCTGTAGGCCGCGACAAGCGGAGATGCCTTGAGAACATCTTCCTTACCACCGGAGATGTAGTAGATGGCCTTCTGCCCTTCCTTCATCCTCTCCTTGTATTCATTGAGAGATACATAGCCATCTTTTTCAGAGCTCTTGTATCTGACAAGCTCAAGAAGCGTGTCACGCTGTGAGTAATCGGAGTAAAGGCCTTCCTTGAGCGGTCTGTTGTACTCAGCGATGAACTTCGCATAAAGCTCAGGATTGTTCTCTGCTATCTTCTTGAATTCACTGAGGAGTTTCTTCACAGATGCGTTCTTGATTGAAAGCAGGACCCTGTTCTCCTGGAGAATCTCCCTGGATACATTCAGCGGCAGATCCTCGCTGTCGATGATGCCTCTGACAAAGCGCAGATATGATGGCAGAAGATCCTGATCGTCATCAGTGATGTATACCCTCTTCACATAAAGCTTCACGCCCGGACGATAGTCTGCATAGTACATATCGAACGGGGCCTTTGCAGGGATGTAGAAAAGCGTTGTGTACTCAGTGGCGCCCTCTGCCTGGGTATGGATGTAGAAGAGAGGATCCTCGCTGTCATAGAAAGTGTTCTTATAGAATTCCTTGTAATCCTCATCCTTCAGCGAGCTCTTGCTTCTCTTCCAGAGAGCTGAAGCTGTGTTGACCTGCTCGATCTTATGGGACACCGTCTTCTTGGGATTACCGTCAGCATCTTTGTTCTCATAGTCGTAATCAGTCTGATCGAACTCAAGATAAATAGGATATGCGATGTTATCAGAATACTTCTTGATCAGGCTCTGGAGCGTCCAGCGGTTTGCGTACTCCTCGCCTTCCCCATTCAGGGAAAGCACGATCGTGGTGCCCTGTCCTTCCCTTTCCGCTTCTGTGATCGAGTATGAGCTCTCGCCTGTGGATGTCCATTTCCAGGCTTTGTCATCGCCTGCCTTTCTGGACGTCACAGTGATTCTCTTCGCAACCATGAATGCTGAATAGAATCCGACACCGAACTGTCCGATGAGGTTCGAGTCATGCTTCTGCTCATCAGTGAGGGATGAGAGGAATTTCCTCGTTCCGGATGATGCGATCGTACCGAGATTGTTGTTGAGGTCATCCTCGTCCATTCCGATGCCATTGTCTTTTATGGTCAGTGTCTTGTCATCAGACGAGAATGTGATATCAATGCGCGGTTCGAATGCAAAACCCTTGAGCTTCTCATCTGTCAGCGAGAGATATCTGAGCTTATCGATAGCATCAGATGCATTGGAAATCAGCTCCCTGAGGAAGATTTCCTTATTCGAATATAGCGAATGTATGATGAGGTGCAGTAGATCCGTCACCTCTGTCTTGAATTTTCTTTCCGACATATACTTCTCCCAGAATGGAAAAATAACAACAGGTCTGCCAATCGGCAAATATCTGGCGATGTTCGCAATGATTGATTATCATATGATCATGGATTTTTCGCGTCCCGAGAATGCAAGAATGATAAACAGGCTCAAAGTCCTATCGGCTCTGAGGCAGAAAAGCGCATCGAAAGCTGAGCTTGCGGATACATTGGATATCAACAAGGTCTCGGTCGGCGAAATCTGCAGACAGCTGGAGAAGGAAGGCCTTATAGAATCTTCTGGCAAAGTACGGGGAGCATCAGGAAGACCGGGTACGATTCTCTCTATCAGCGGCAAGGCAGGAAGGGTCTTCTCGCTGACAGTATCAAGGAAGACAGCATCAATAGCTGCTGCAGATATCTCAGGGCGTCTTCTGCGCTTCGAGCGTTTTCCACGTACAGAGGACTTCAGCACAGACCTGGGCAACATAATCAGGAAACTTTCAGGGAATACTCCTGTCTATGGCATTGCCATGATATCAGAGGAAGACATCCCGCTGGATATCGCTATTCCGATGATAAAGCTGCATCCGGCCGTTGCAGAAGCTGAAGCAGAGATTGCAAGGCTGAGACTCTCGGAGCCATTCCTGTTCATATCATGGGGCTATTCTGTATCAGCGGCATTCGCGCAGAATGGCAGAGCCATAATTCTCCCGGAATTCAGCCATATGAGGGTCTCTCGCGATGGGAACTGCGCATGCGGAGGCAAAGGATGCCTCGAGGCAGTCTCTTCCGGCAGGGTGCTTATGGAAAGAAACGGCATCGACAGCTTAAGGAAGCTCGCACAGGACAGCCAGGCAATGAAGAAGGCTCTTCAGCCGATGGCAGCCGCAATTACGGAAGGAGTCCAGGCGCTATCCGCGGAATCAGCGATCATAACAGGACCTCTTTCCCAGATGAGCGATGAATGCTATGCATATCTTCAGTCCCTGGTCTCCTCGGTTCTCCCGCCAAGAAGAAGCAATGTGATCATCTACAGATCCGCAGCAGGTGAAAGCGGAGCCGCAGAAGGAGGCGCGATACTCGCGCTCGATGCATTCTTCTACAGGACAAGGCTCCTTTCCGAACTCAAAGCTATCGAAAGTGCCTCGTTCCCTTTGACCTGAAGATGAAATACGATGTCAGCAGGATAAGATACAGAAGCCATTCTCCGGACCATCCTGCAGCAAGCGATGATATCACAGCAGGGAATACAGCAAATACAACAGAAAGGACAATCGAGATAACACGCGGGAGCGGCATGTGACAGATGTTCCTTATGGCAGTCGCCAATGTGAAAAGAAGGACTATCGCAACAGATGAGGCCATAAGCCGGAAAAGCCATGGTTCAATGCTGTATGCCTGCTCTTCGGCAATTACCTCGGGAAGAGGAACTTCCTCTTCCGCTGCAATTCCTGGCACTTCTTCATCACCAGCAATCTCAGGAGCTTCAATCGCTTCCTCAATGACAGGAAGTTCCTCTGCATCATTGATTTCAGCAGGCTCTTCCGCAGGACTCTCTTCCACAGCTTCAGCCTCAGCGACAGCTTCCGGAACTTCAGCAACCAGTTCTGCAGAAGGCTCGTTTGCGGCCTCGTGCTCTTCAGCAGGAATGATATCGGGCTCCGCAACAGCTTCCACGGCAGTCTCAATCGCAGCAGGTGTTTCTCCATAATCAGCAACGATTGCCTCGTCATATGAAGCCGTCGCGCAAGAAGAGAGCAATAGGATTATGGGAACAATGAGCCAGCGATTTCCATGCATGGTGCCCAGTCTATCTGTTTTCGCCGGTTTATTTAACCAATCCTGCAAAAAAATCACCACTGGCCCTTTTCTGCCAGTGGCAAACCTCCTTGTCCCCTTTTAGGTATTAGAGACCATCGCCAAATAAGATAATCCTCTTTTCCTGCGATGTGTTTATTGTCGCACACCTTTTCAGATTACGCAAAGTTAAAACAGTGTTAATGTCGCATATTTTTGCACAAAAATACAGATTTCAGGGTTTTGTTTCTTCTATTTTCATTTATTGCAAGCAGTAAACCAGCTGAAAATATTTTCCATGCGGCATTTTTCCGCTTTGACAAATGAAAGGGAGGGAAACTATCATCAGCCTATGGAAGCCTTTGCTATAGAAAATGCATATGTAAGAAGGGACGGACGCTACATACTCTCAGGAGTCTCCATAAGAGCCGGGAAAGGCGAGCATATCGCGATAATCGGCCCAAATGGAGCCGGTAAATCAACGCTGATCGATGTCATCGCAAGGCGTACATACCCTCTCGCGCTCGACAGCTACCGCTCATCGGTTCTCGGACAGGAACGATGGATGATACAGGACCTGAAAAAGAAAATGAGCCTTGTATCTCCTTCTCAGGACACATTCTTCCAGACAACCTACCCCGCACGTGAAATAGTCGCATCAGGACTCCATTCATCGCTTGGATTCGATTTCCATCACATCGTCAGAGACGAAGAATGGCAGAAAGCTGATGAGGAACTGAGGAAAGTCGGGCTGGAGAGGCTTGGCGACAGAGCCATGAATACACTGTCCACAGGAGAGAAACGGAGAGTCCTCCTCGCACGGGCGGCAATAACAGATCCGGAGATCCTTCTTCTCGACGAGGCTTCCTCAGGGCTTGATTTCCCATCGCGCGCAGATCTCCGCGATACAATCGCCGCATACACGACAGGAAACAGGACTCTTGTGATGGTGACGCATGAGCTTTCAGAGATACTTCCATCGATAAACAGGATCATACTCATGAAGGACGGGCAGATCGCAATGGATGGGACCAAGGAAGAGACACTGAGGGAAGATATCCTATCCGATCTCTATGGAAGGAAAGTCTTGGTAGCGTGCAGGGATGGCATATACACGGCTTTCTCATGATTTCCAACACTTATCAGGAAATTGCCATATAATCAGATTATGAGAGCGAATATCATAATACATTCAATATCAGGGAACCTCTATCTTATCGCAAAAGCCTTCTGCGAGCAGTTCGCTGCAATGGGAATAGATTCAAGACTCTATGCAGTCAGCGACAGCGATCTACATATCGAGGCGAATGAGCGTACGGAAGTCAATGAATACTATGAGGACATCATAGCATTGCCGGAAGCTACGAACGCGAAGCTTGAGAGCGCTGATGCTATCATACTTGCGACACCTTCCCGTTTCGGTATGCCTACAGCTGAGATGAAGGCATTCCTTGACAAGACATGGCCTCTGTACAAGTCCGGAGCACTCAAGGGAAGGAAATTCTATGCAATCGCATCCTCCCCCATTTCAGAAGAGGACGGGGAGAAAGCCGCGATGTGCCTGTATTCATGGAGTCAGATGATGGGCCTTGTGAACCTGCCATATGTGCCATATGTGCACAAGGAAGGTGAGCTGATGCCGAACAGGCCATCAGAGGATATAGATAAAATCGCAAGGGAAGCAGGGCTTATACTTCTAGCGCTTTGACAGCTTCTGAAGATAATATTTCAGATATCTTGCAAATCGGGCAAAAGGATTCCTTCCTGTTTCACGCCCGATTTTCCTTACAGCCTCAGCAGCCGTCATATTCTTATTGCCAACCCTCTTATACTCATCCCAGCGCCTTACGATCCACATGTACATATCGCCTTCGCTCTGGCCCGGGAATGCTGAGAGCAGATGCTGCTTGCGTATCTCATTGACTATCGGGAAGTAGACATTGTCATACCAGCTCTTCGCGGCTTCCTTGAAGGAGATCTCGTATGGATAATCCTGATTGATGTAATATTTGTGGACAAGTATATGATTCACCATCTCAGGATAAGCTCCGGGAGTCGTGAAGCGGATCTCATCCATCGGAAGATAGTCCGGCTTATACTGCTCTATGAAATTCTTCCTTTCATAATCAACGGCCGCCGCTCTCAGCTCCTTCATCGTCATCCCCGGCTTGAGAGGTATCTGGGAATCAAGCTCGACCACTTCAGCATCAATGAACTCAACACCCTTTGATTTGGCAACAGATACCCTGTGGTTGCCATCCCTGACGAAATAATACCCTCCGAGACTGTATACCGATATAGGCGGAAGTATGACATTATCAAGAACTGCGGAGTCTATGCTTTCCCATCTGTGCCTCAGCATCTCCCGCTTAGGGAAGAAAGCGGCGGAAAAATCATGGTAGCGGCCCTCTGAGCCGATGATCTTCTCAACAGGGATTGTCCGCATCCCAAGATATGTCTCGGACTTGGGCTTAATCAGTGATGTGACCTCATAGAAAGAAAGCAGATTCGGATTCTTCCAGCGAAGCGCATTCATGATAGTCTGCATCCTGGCTTTGTTCTTCGCTCTGGAGAAATCATCGGACGCGGTGCTGTTTTCCATCAACTCCTCCCAAGGCTCTCATCGTCAATGATGTAGTTCTTATAAATATTGATCACCTTCGTACCGCAATACTCGCTCATGCGAGGCGCATTGATATCATCAAGGTGGACATGTCCATGCAGAAGATACTTAGGGCGATATGTCCTCATGAAATCAAGGAACACGGAAAAACCCCTGTGGCAGAGATCCTCACCATCCCCCATTCCCTTCGGAGGCGCATGCGTCACCAGAATATCAAGAGCACGTCCGTAGCGCTTCTTGTTATAGAGAAGTCTCGGAACAAGCCTGTTTATCCTTTTCTTCATCTGGCTTTCCGTGTACTGGCTGTCGCCTCCATTGTACAGCATGGAACCGCCAAGACCTGCGATTATCAGGTCATGGACCTTGTCATATACGCACTTCCCATCTATGAAGAGACCGCCGAATGCAGGTATGTCAGCAACCCTGCTGTAGAAATCGCTGTCAAGGGCATGATGCATAAATGCCGCACTGCCCTTCTTCATCATCCTGTCGAAATCCTCGAGGTTATGATTCCCATACACATAGTAGACATCCTTGCGGAGCATCGTCTGGATATAATCATAGTACCTGAGCGGAAGATCTCCTGCAGAGATGACAAAACCCACATCCTTGTAAAGCTCAGGAGCTATGGATGAATAGATAAGCGTATCTGTGGCATCGGATATGCAGAGTATCTTCACAGCAACAAGTTACACCAAGAGATAGCCTCTTTCAAGACTGGGGCCAGCTTGCGATGATATTCCTGACAAGAGCGGAGAAATCCTTCCTGACGCGATTGCCGGTCTCAAGGACCTCCTCATGATTGAGTTTCTGGTCAAGGATTCCCGCAGCCATATTCGTCAGGCAGCTTATGCCAAGCGTCCTCATTCCCATATGGGAAGCTGCGATAGCCTCAGGGACTGTTGACATACCTACCGCATCAGCACCGGCAAGCCTTGCGAAGCGTATCTCCGCAGGAGTTTCGAACGATGGCCCTGCAAAGAACATATAGACACCTTTGCGCACATTGATCGAGCATTCAGCGGCTTTTGCTTCAGCAAGCCTGACAAGCTCTTTGTCGTATGCATGAGTCATATCGAAGAATCTCGGGCCAAGGCTGTCTGGATTAGGGCCACGGAGAGGATTATCTGCAATGAGCTTTATATGATCCTCGATTATCATGAGGTCTCCTGCTTTCCATCCCGTATTCACACAGCCTGCAGCGTTGGTAAGAAGAAGGTCTCCTATTCCAAGAAGCCTCATCACGCGTATAGGATAGACAACCTCCTGCATCGACCAGCCCTCATAGTAATGGAACCTCCCCTGCATGCAGAGCACGGTCTTCCCCTCAAGTTTTCCGATTATAAGCCTTCCCTTGTGCCCGGGCGCAGTCGATACCGGAAAGCCGGGGATGTCATGATAGCTGATGACGACAGCATCCTCCACATCTTCCGCCATGTCCCCAAGTCCGGAGCCAAGCACGATTCCTATATCTATCCTTCCCGGAAACAGCTTCCTGATGAATTCTGCGCTTCCTTTGAGCTTGTCCATGATTCCTCCATCTTTTTCCTCTGTGATTAACAGAAGAACGATTACAGCTTATCATTACTTTATGGAAGTAGGAATCAATGACTATATCGAGGCTGAACATTTCAGATCCATATGCGAAGATGACTACAATGTCTCACGTACGTGCGAGTATGAATTCAACTCGATGCATCACATCCACAACTCATGCGAGATCCTCATCATAGAAGAAGGTGTCACGGACTACTACATCGTCGATGAGAAATACCATCTCGACCCCGGGGATGTCCTTGTCATAGGCAGCATGCATCATCATGCGCGCAATATGATAGAACTCCCATACCTGAGATATGGGCTGACTGTGAATCCTGATTACTACAGATCGTTCATATTCGATTCTAATCTCCTCAGAGTCTTCGAGACGCCGACTGTCGAGGATTACAACAGGTACTGCAAGAAGATCAGCAAGGAATACTTTGACCATCTCGTATCACTGATAAGACTGCTGTATGATGAGCAGAAGTCCGATATCTCCGCAAATCCGATGAAGAGCCAGATGGAGAAGGCGCTGATTACGGAAATAGCTGTCACCCTGTACAGGGCTTTCAGGATGAACGAGCGCCGTGTCATAATCGATCCCTATCAGGAAGAGCGAATGGGCAAGATAAGGGACTATATAACCACGCATTATAAGGAAAGGCTGTCTCTTGAGACTCTCAGCGATATCTTCTACATGCATCCTTCGAATATAAGCAAATATTTCCACAGATATTGCGGCTTCACGCTTAATCAGTACATCAATACCGTCAGGGTATATGAGGCGCAGAAGCTTCTTGAGAACACTTCTCTCAGCATTGCCGTCATCGCGGAGGAAGCCGGCTTCGGCAGCGTGAACAACTTCATAAGGCAGTACAAGAGCCTTCTGAAGAAGACTCCAGAGCGCTACAGGCAGGAATTCCGCGCATTCATCTCCGCGTCGAGAAGCTGCGTACCGATCCCAATGCGATAGCTACAGACCAAATTCTGGTGATTTTCTGCCAATATCCTGCAACACCATGCCACCTGCCACAATAGAATTTGAGCCATCAAAGCAGGAGGTAGAAAAATGAAGAAAGTTTTATCAGTTCTGACAGTTGCGCTTCTTTCTGCTGCAGTCCTCTTTGCGGGTGGAAGCAGCGAGAGCGGAGATGGGCAGATCCATATCACGATGATGGACAGCTATGCTGCAGAAGATCCTCATGGCCAGTATGTCTATGAGTATGCAGAGAAGTTCATGGAAGCAAATCCGAATGTGACTATCGAAATCCAGGCAGTCGCTTCCAATGACATCTATACACGTCTTGCTGCAATGGCAACAAGCCCTGACGAACTGCCTACGATGTTCTTCACATCAGCAGATCAGGTTCCTACTCTCTATGACCTTGGCCTGACAGAGGATCTCAACAACTACATGACAGATGAGGATAAGGCACTCTGGACAGATGGAGTCATCGAATCAGGTACTATCAATGGAAATCTGACATATATCCCGGTATCTCTCCAGCCTACTGACATCATCTACAGAATCGACAGATTCGAGGAAGCTGGCCTTGAGATCCCTACGACATGGGATGAATTCGTAGAATGCGCAAGAGCACTCACAAAGGATACGGATGGCGATGGCCAGATTGATCAGTGGGGCTTCGGCATGGTAGGTTCCAACGACTCTTCAGGGCAGTCAAGATTCATGAGCTATCTCTGGTCAAACGGCTATGAGTGCGCATATCTTGAGGATGGCGAGTGGAAGACGGACATCGAGGCAACACCTGAGTTCATCGATACATTCTCGAAGTGGACAGCAATGAATGCAGAGGGCCTCGTCCCAATCGGAATCACAGAAGTCAACTACTCAACAGCAGCAAATTACTTCGCAATGGGCTACACAAGCATGTTCCTTACAGGTCCTAATGCTCTTGGTGTTGCATATTCAAGCAACCCTGATCTCAGAGGAAAGCTCGGTTCCTTCAAGATTCCTGGCGAATATTCGGGAACAATGCTTGGCGCTGAAGGCTATGCAATCTCTTCCTATGCATCCGATGCAGAGAAGCAGGCAGCTTATGATTTCATCAAGTTCTTCGCAAATGCTGATTCTGAATACAAGTTCTGGCAGTCATCAGGAAAGATTCCTGCTGTAAAGGCTGGACAGAGCGTGGAGTTCATCACAGGCGAGGACTATGAAGGATTCCTCCAGCAGATCGCTGACGGATGCCGCCCGACACTCACATTCCCTGGAATCGCAGGACTCAAGGGAGCACTCGGCGATGCATACTCAGCAGTATTCAGCGGAGAGATGACAAACGAGCAGGCTGTGAATTCGCTTGTCGCGGATCTTGCAGAGCTCATGAGCGATTACAACTGATAACCGCTCTAGCAGTTCAGCCGGGTCCACTATCTGACCCGGCTTTTCATAAAAGGGGTAGAAATGCGGCAATTATCATCGAAAGGAAAGCTTGAGAACCAGAGACCTGGATATGCCTTCGTCGCTCCTGTCGTGCTTTTGATGGCAGGTCTGGTCGTATATCCGATGCTCTATGGCCTCTACATCAGTTTCTTCAATACGAATCTCGTCTCCAGATGGAACTTCGTTGGTCTGAGGTACTATAAGGAAGCATTCACTGATCCGGGATTCTATCAGTCAGTCGGCCTTACTCTCGTATTCATGATACTTGTGGTTGCGGGACACTTCATCATCGGATTCTATCTCGCGACACAGCTGAACAAGTCCTTCAGAGGCAGAATCGGATACAGAATCATATTCATGCTTCCATGGTTCTTCCCGGAAGCTGTAGTAGCGCTCTTATTCACATGGATTCTCAATCCGATGTACGGAATCATGAACAGCATCCTCAACAGTCTCGGCCTGATATCCTCGAACGTATCATGGCTCGGAAGCAAGGAGCTCGCATTCCCGACAGTGGTTGCTGTCTGTATCTGGAAGGGTTTCCCTCTCGTCATGACGATGATCCTCGCAGGCCTCCAGACAATTCCGGGAGAACTTTATGAAGCTGCGGAAATCGATGGCGTCGGGAAGTTCGCACAGTTCAGATATGTAACGATCCCGAGCCTCAAGCCAATCCTGAAGACAGTCCTCATACTCGATTCGGTGTGGTGGTTCAAGCAGTATACACTCGTATACACGATGACGGCAGGAGGCCCTGGCACTTCGACAAATCTCATAAGCCTCAGCGTATACGGAACGGCCTTCAACGACCTCAGATTCGGAAAAGGAGCAGCATGGGGCATCCTTGTATTCCTGATCTGCTATGTAATAAATCTCATTCTCAAGGGGGTAATCAAAGATGACGACTAGACAAGCCAGACTCACCGGTTCTGTAGTAAGATACGTTATCCTGACGCTCCTTGCGCTCATGATAGTAGTCCCTATCCTCTGGATGATCAGCACATCATTCAAGACTGAACCCCAGACATATGAGCCGAAGCCATCATGGATCCCGGATCCATTCTCGCTTGTGGCATATGAGAAGTTCTTCAGGACATACAGCTTCGGACGCATGCTCCTCAACAGCCTCGCGACATGTCTCGTATCAGTCCTGATATGCATAGTCTTCTCTTGCCTTGCGGGATATGGACTGACAAGATTCCGCTTCAGGGGAAAGAAGCAGATACTCTCATTCCTGCTTCTCTCGCAGATGTTCCCTTCCGTCATGCTCGTCGTCCCATTCTATGCGATGCTTTCGAAGGTCCATCTGACCAATACCCTGTTCGGACTCATCGTCGTATATTCCGCAACGAATGTCGCATTCTCGACATGGCTGCTGGTATCCTATTTCAAGACAATACCGCTTGAGCTCGATGAAGCCGCACGCGTGGATGGCGCATCTCACTTCAGGATATTCTGGAACATAGTCCTTCCACTTGTCCTGCCAGGGATAGCGGCTGTGGCGATGTTCGTTCTCTTCAATGGCTGGAACGAATATATGTATTCATCTGTACTTGTATCGTCAGACAGGCTGAAGACGATTACAGTAGGAATCATAGCACTTAATTCGCAGTATCAGATCAAATGGAATGACCTGATGGCGGCATCCGCATTCTCTAGCATACCTCTGGTAGTGCTCTTTGTGTGCTTCCAGAAGTATTTCATCGCGGGAATGACGGGAGGAGCCGTCAAGGGCTGAAAGGAGAATATATGGGCAATGTAACAATCAAGGATGTGAAGGTCTTCGTCACAGCACCGAAGAACATCAATCTCGTAGTCGTGAAGATCGAGACGAGCGAACCCGGCCTTGTAGGCTATGGCTGCGCGACATTCACATGGAGGCACACTGCTGTAGTAAAGGCAATCGAAGATTATCTCATCCCGGCAGTCAAGGGCAGGAATGTCGATGACATCGAGGACATCTGGCAGGTAATGAAAGGTTCTTCATACTGGAGAAACGGACCAGTCCTCAACAATGCGATTTCCGGAATAGATGAGGCTCTCTGGGATATCAAGGGAAAGATGGCGAACATGCCTCTGTATTCCCTTCTCGGAGGAAGAAGCAGGACAGGCATACTGGTGTACAGACATGCAGATGGCAACTCCATAGATGCTGTCGAGAAGATGATAAGCGATTACATTTCAGAAGGCTACAGATACATCAGATGCCAGATGGGAACCTACGGGGGAAACTATGACGGGACACGCCAGGAGATCTCGAATCCAAAGGGCTCCTTCAATGGCTCCTACTACAATCCTGATATGTACATGAGAAGCGTGATTGAACTCTTCAGGCATGTAAGGGCAGACTTCGGCAACGAGATCGGCCTTCTCCATGATATCCATGAGCGCCTGACTCCTATCGATGCACTCTCGCTCGTGAAGAAGTTCGAGGAGTTCGACATGTTCTTCGTGGAAGATGCGCTCTCTCCTGCTCAGGGAAATTACTTCAGGTATATGAGGGAACAGACAGCAGTACCTCTTGCAATGGGCGAGCTTTTCGCGAACTCACTTGAATGGAAGAGCCTTGTAGAGAATCAGTGGATCGATTTCGTCAGGGCACATCTGAGCGATATCGGAGGCCTTACGCCGGCTATAAAGCTTGCTCACTTCTGCGATGCTTACAGCGTCAGGACAGCATGGCATGGGCCAAGCGATCTCTCTCCTATCGGCATGACAGCACAGATGCACCTCGACCTGAATATCCACAACTTCGGAATCCAGGAGTTCTCTGAATTCACAGACGAGGAAAGGGAGGTCTTCCCTGGATGTCCTGAACATGGCGGCGATGGTTATGTATACCTTTCGGACAAGCCAGGCATCGGTGTCGACTTCGATGAGAAGAAAGCGGCGAAATACCCTGCTGTCGATATGGACCACAGCTGGATGTTCACGAGAATCACAGACGGAACAGCAGTACGCCCATAAACGACTACTTCCAATATACAATCCAGGATCCTCAAGGTCCTGGATTTTTTATGTTATCATCTGACTATGAGACGTCAACGACCTTCAGGACAAGCCTGAGGCTTGGACGTGAGCGTTTTGCCCATAGGCTCCGTCTCCGGTTTACCTGTGGCACCCCATCCATACGGCTGATTGACTGCAGCCTGCCCGGATTGCTGGAC
>CALXLA010000042.1 GCA_944389075.1 uncultured Spirochaetaceae bacterium | reverse complement strand
GACATCAAGTCTGGGGAAAAAGGGACGGAAGCAGAGACGGCTGCCTTCGGTATTTATGATCCCGTCATAGCAGATTGCATAGCCGATTCCCTCCTCGACCATCAGCGACGCATTGAACAGCAGATTGTACGTCGCGACTATATTGAGCTCTGATTCCTTCCTGTGAATCCACTGCCTCAGTAGAAGCGTATCATCGCCTTTCTGGTCCGATACGATAAGAGGCTTGTCCCACAAATCCTCTGGAACTATGGAATCCTTTGCGGCAAGCTCAGAATCCCTTGGCATGAGGACGCCCCACACATCATGCAAGGGAACAGGAATGGAGTCATATTTCGATGCGTCGATCTCTGTAGTCAGCAATCCGAAATCGATGAGACCCTTGTCGAGGAATTCAAGCACCTGTCCGGCATTTCCGCTCGATATGCCATACCGTATATCAGGATATCCGGCCTGAATTTCCCTCGCTGTTTCCGCAAACAAGCTGACAAGCCTTGTCTCGCCCGCTCCTATGAAGACGGTCCCAGCCACATTCTCATCGGAACTCTCAATTTCCTCTTCCATGCGCTGGACAAGGGAAAGGATCTCCTCTGCACGATTGCGGAGTATGGTTCCCTCATCTGTCAGCAGCACGCGGCGGGAGCCCTTCACTCCTCTTATGAGAAGCTCCTTGCCAAGCTCATCCTCCAAAGCCTTCAGCTGCATTGAAAGCGCAGGCTGTGAGATATGAAGCACTTCAGATGCCGCGGTTATGCTCTGCTCTCTTGCGACTGCAAGGAAATATTCAAGACTCCTTAATTCCATCTTTGTGTCCTTTCATACGAGGATATCATCTGATTATATAAATTTGAATTATCAAAAGCCATAATAAATAAGAATTTGATATTCCTGACAGCCACTGCATATACTCGTATAAAAGAGATTCACTTCCAGGAGAAAATGATGAGAAAAGGAGTGCTGATACTGCTCGCCGTATTCACATCGATGGCAATGCTGACAGCATGCGGTAATGATATCGGTGAAAACAGCATATCAGGAGGATACAGGATGATAGTCGAGGTCAATGGAGAGGAATTCACAGCGACGCTATGCGAAAACCGGGCAGCTGCAGAACTTGTCAGGATGATGGAACATCAGCCAATAGAGATCGAAATGAGGGACTATGGAGGTTTTGAGAAGGTTGGATCGCTTGGACGCAGTCTGCCAGCAGACAACAGGCAGATTACCACGCAGGCGGGAGATATCGTCCTGTATCAGGGAAACCAGATTGTCATGTTCTATGGCTCAAATACATGGAACTATACGCAGCTTGCGCATATTGATGACCTAACCGGCTGGTACGAAGCCATTTCCGGAAGAAACAACGTGACTGTCATATTCTCAGTGAAAGACAACAGAACCATATAAGATAAATAATACTTATATAAAGCAATAAGAAATAAGTATTTGAAATATATTCTCCGTTTCATTACACCGATAAACGGAGGATGAAAATGAAGAAAGCATTGCTTGCCATGCTATGTTTCTCAGCTGTGGTTGCCGCTTATGCATCGGATATGCCATCAAAGACGACGGCAATAGGAACGGATGAGGTTATAACGGACAATTACTACATCTTCACGCTGAATGATGATGTGGAAAGAAGCGCGGTATATTACCAGAACCGATTCGGAATCATACTTTCCGGAGACCTCTATGCACCAGAGGATCTGGACGAGGATGGTTCATATCCGGCGCTTATCATCGGCGCTCCATATGGCGGAGTAAAGGAACAGGGACCTGGCGTATATGCAAATGAGCTTGCACGCCGTGGTTTCGTAGTGCTTACATTCGATCCATCATACAACGGGGAAAGCGGAGGCGAGCCAAGACATATATCATCTCCTGAGATCTTCAGTGAGGACTTCAGCGCAGGAGTGGATTTCCTTGGAAGGCTTCCATACGTCGACAGAGAGAGAATCGGAGCCATAGGAATATGCGGTTCAGGCGGTTTTGCGCTTTCAGCTGCTGCGATGGATTCGAGGATCAGGGCAGTCGCGACTGCAAGCATGTATGATATTTCAATGAACAACAGCCTTACAGGAAAGGAAAGGGCTGCGATCCTTGACATGTTCAGTCAGATGAGATGGAACGATGTGGATAACGGAGCCGCTTCTGCCGGAAGACTGTACCCCGCAGAGGCTCCTTATCCGGAAATGCCGGAAGGAGTGACTGGACTCAATCTGGAATGGTATACGTTCTATGCACTGGAACGCGGATGGCATCCGAATGCAGGAGGCGCATTCACGGCGACGAGCCAGCTTGCATTCATGAACTATCCTCTTCTCAGCCACATAGCGGAGATTTCGCCACGCCCTATCCTCTTCATAGTCGGAGAGAATGCTCATTCAATAGCCTACAGCGAGACAGCCTATGACAAGGCAGCGGAGCCTAAGGAGCTTTATGTGGTTCCCGGGGCAATGCATATCGACCTTTATGATCGTACCGACATGATTCCATTCAACAAAATCGAATCATTCTTCAAGGATGCTTTCGGTCTCTGAGAAATCCATCGCATGCCCGTAGGATTGTATCTTGCGGACATGTATCAGAGCTTACCCTCCCGCACATCCCGATTCAGGAACAAGAGCAGATCAGACCTCAATCTCCAGAAAAGGACGGGCGAGAAGGACTTCCCCTTTCCAGCGTTCCTTTATACAGCAGAGTATCTCTTCCCTGTTTCCATAGATGGGAAGATGGGATACGACAAGCTTCCCGGGAGATGCAGCCACGGCAAGTTTCGCGACATCATAGGCATCCATATGTCCTGCATCGCGGTTTCCAATACCCGGATAGAATGAGCATTCCGCAATCAGGATATCAGAGGATGAGGCAAATGCGGCAATCCTGTCTGAGAATGCGCCATCAGCAGTATAGACGATGCTTTTACCATCACAGGAAAGCCTGACAGCGAGACATGGGACAGGATGGATTGTCCTCATATAGCTTACGGAGAATGGCCCTATCCTTTCCTCCGTGCCCTCATCTATGATCGCGGCGTGTGAATACGGAGGCATCTCAAGCTCACGCTTCTCCACCGCATGGAAAATAAGCGGATTTACAGGCCGCCCAAGCTGCATTGCGATAAGCCGGGAATAGACTGCGACACCTGCATCTGCGACATGATCGCCATGGAAATGAGATATTATGACGTCATCGATGGAATCAAAGGGCCTCACCTTCTGCACAAGGGACATCGCCCCCGATCCTATATCAAGGAGGACCGCATGATCCTCTGCCTCGACCATATAGCAGCTGGTGGCACCGCCGGCAAGAGGGGCTCCGCCGCTCTCTCCGATGACCGTGACCCTAACATTTCCCATAGGCATCCTCCAGAAGCATCCTCGTATACTCACTGGCCGCATCCTCTTCCATATGCCTGCAATCCAGACATTCGACAATACGGCCATGGAGCATGACATATACCCTGTCGCAGAAATAGCGCACCAGATCAAGGTCGTGTGATATGAACAGAAACGAGGCATGAGTCTCCTTCCTGACATGACGAAGAAGATTCACGACCTCTGCCTGTATCGAAAGGTCAAGCGCCGATACGCATTCATCAGCAATTATCACCTCTGGTTCAAGCAGAAGGGCCCTTGCTATAGCTATTCGCTGAGCTTCTCCTCCAGAGACTTCATAAGGATGCGCATCAAGAATACCGGCAGGGAGCCCGACCTTGCCTGCCATCTCCTCGGCCCTTCTCACAAGCTCGGCTTTCCCTGCTTCAGGGAAATTGATCCGCAAAGGCTCGACAAGCACATGACGGAGCGTGAAGAACGGATTCATCGCACCTTTCGGATCCTGGAATATGTACTGTACAGAACGCCTGAAATGCCGGAAATCCCTGCCCTTCAGACGAGAGACATCATTGCCATGATAAAGCACTGTGCCTTCAGTCGGCTCCTCAAGCCCCCCGATGATGCTGCCAAGAGTGCTTTTGCCGCAACCGGACTCCCCAACGATTCCGACAGACTCGCCTTCTTCGATGTTCATCGATATATTCCGCAATGCCTCGAAATCCTCATCATGGAAGATCTTCGTCACATTCACACAGGAAAGCACGCTCATAACACGCACCTCACAAAGTGGGTATCCGAAATGCAGGCATATCCCACAGGCCCTGCACATTGATCCTTCCGGCAACTGCAGCGTGGCAGGAATGCGCATGCCGGACTCTCCCTGTCAATGTCCGAAGACGGCCGTCCGAACTCAGGGAGATCATGTTCCCTGTCTCTTGCTCCCATCGTACCAAGCGTCATGAGCGCTTTCGTATATGGATGGGCAGGATCCGAGAATATCTCATCGCTCAGACCTTCCTCTATGATGCGTCCCGCGTACATGACATACACTCTGTCTGCTATGGAACGGACGAAGCCGAGATCATGGCTGACAACAAGCATGGCAAGCCCCTCGCGGCCAGACAACGAGGCATATAGGGACTCTATCTGCCTCCTTATATGGATATCGAGGGCACTTGTGGGCTCATCAGCGACAAGGAGATCTATATCACCCATAAGCGCAGATGCGATGTTTATGCGCTGCTTCATACCTCCTGAAAGCTGGGACGGATAAAGCGACAGCACTCTTTCCGCATCTTCGATTCCAAGCGAGGAAAGGAGAATGGCGGCTTTTTCCGCTGCATGCTTTCTTCCCGCATCCGGATGACTGCGTACATAGGCATCGGTCATTACCTTCGAGACTGTCATAAGAGGATAAAGCGAATCGCTGGTATTCTGAGGAACAAAGCCTATACGGCTGTACAGCCGTGCCATCCGTTCCTTGCCACTATATTTAAGCACATCCTCGCCATCGAAGATGATAGAACCTGATGTAATGCGGACATCATCAGGAAGTATGCTGAGCAAAGCGCCTATGCTCATTGTCTTCCCGCAGCCCGATTCCCCGACAATGGCGACGGTCTCTCCCCTGTTCACATGAAGGGAAAGCCCTGCAAGTATGGCATGGCGCTCATCCCTGGCATAAAGCGAACGGAAGGAAAGGAGCTCAGACATGACGGATTCTCCTTCGTCCCGCAAAGACATCGCTTATCCCATCTCCGAGCAGATTGAATCCAAGCACGATCATGAGGAGCACGATACCTGATGGCAGTGCCTGATAAGGATATGTCAGCACATAGCTTCTTGCTTCGCTGAGCATCATTCCGAGACTTGAGGATGGTGGCTGTATGCCAAGGCCAAGGAACGACAGCGAGGATTCTAGCAGGATGGCGCTTCCTATGGATGATGTGAACTGCGTGACGAGACGTGAGGCCATCGGAGGGATCATGTGGAAGATAACCATCCGCAACCATCCGCAACCATAGCTCATGGCCGCCTTGACGTACAGTTTTTCCTTTGTCTCCAGCATCATCGTATATACAAGACGCGAAAAGACAGGAACCATGGCAAGCGCTACAGCCAGCGCCGATGGCAGAAGGCCTTTCCCGGTTATCGCGACAAGCACAAGGGCTATCAGTATCGTAGGAAATGCCATGAGGGCATCAATGACACGTTGCAGCAAGCTTCCTATCCATTTCGGGGAAAGCGCGGAGACGATGCCAAGCACGATACCGGCCAGAGATCCGATCATGACAGAGAGAAGCGCACCGGAAAGGGCCACGAGGCTTCCGCTCATTATCCGTGAAAGGATATCCCTGCCAAAATGGTCAGTGCCGAGAAGATGGGCGGAAGATGGCCCCTGAAAGCGGTTATGTATATCCATTGCCTCCGGATCATAAGGCGTGAATACGAGCGAAGTGAATGCAATGGCAAAAGCGAACGCGACAAGCAGCAGGCCTGCGATGAAGGAAAAGCGATACTTTCTCATAACTTCATGCCTCCTGCTTTTCTCATTGATGGATTTGAAAGGAAAAGGGCAATATCCGTCAGCAGGTTCATAAGGACTACCAGAAATGATACGAATATGACAATGCCCCCGACCAGGGGGATATCCCTCATCTCGACAGCCGTAAGGAAAAGACGGCCGATTCCTGGAAGAGCGAATATCGACTCGACGATCGCCGTTCCGCCAAGGAGCTTCGCAAGCTCACTACCTGCAAGCGTGAGAGGCCCCGGAAGCGCATAGCGCAGCGCATATGCAGTGGCAAGCCTGATTCCCGGTATGCCCCTGACCTTTCCCATCCTGTACCAGTCCTCATTCCTCACCCGCATCATGCTGGCGCGCACGAGACGGAGAAGCGGACCTGTCTCGCTTATGGCAAGCACAATGACAGGAAGGACTATCGAGGAAAGATAGCCGGAAATGCTGACTGCAGGAGGGACATAGTCGCCGACATCAACTACATGAAGCATGGATGAGAAGACTATAAGGAAGAGAAGCGACAGCCAGAACGACGGAATACTTGAGAATAGCTGTACGACAGTTCTTGAGAAAGCATCAATGAGCTTGTTCCTGCAAAGCGCGGCGGCAGTCCCGAGCACGACTGAGAACAGGAATGCGATCAGAATCGAAAAGAACGCAAGCGAGAACGTCACTCCAAGACGCTGTCCGATAAGCGTTGCCACGCTCTCTCCGAAATAACTTGATGTGCCGAAATCAAATGAGAGGATATTCCTGTAGTAGAGCATGAGCCTCTCCCCGAATCCACGGTCAAGCCCGAATTCGGCAGCAAGGGAGGCAACTGATGACGAACCACCCTCCGTACCAGCTGCCACCAAAGCCGCATTCCCGGGTATCAGCTCAAGAGCCGCAAATGCCACAAGACTCACTATTGCCATCACAGCCAGCGATGAAAGAAGCCTCTTCGCTATATACTTTCCCATCGGTATAAGTCTAGCATTTTATGCGGATGGTTCCTACTTGTATCCAAGAAGATCCATCCTGAATATATTGATGGGATACGTCCTGAATCCTTCCAATGACGAATCAGTGACATATACCTGTATCGGATCCTGTATATAAAGAGCCGGCACATCCTCGGCAAGGATCTCTTCCATCCTGTGGGCTATCTCGGTACGTCTATCAGCATCCAGCTCAGTCACATATTCATCCAGAAGCGCATCCATCTCATCATTCGCATAGTTGAAGTAATTCTCTGCCGCATCGCTTCTATAGCGCGAAAGGAGAGAATATGCATCAAGGCGCCCTGTATGGCCAACAACAGTAAGATCGTAATTCCTTCCATTGTAGATATCGCTGAGCCAGGTTGCCCATTCAACGATCTGGATATCGACATCAATACCGACATTCCTGAGCATATCCGCGATTATCTGGCCTGCATTCACATACTCCTGATAGTTCTTCGGAAGGAACATCCTCAGCTTCAGCTCCCCTTTCCCGTATCCAGCCTCTGAAAGAAGCTCTCTGGCCTTGTCCGGATCATAGGGATAT
>CALXLA010000041.1 GCA_944389075.1 uncultured Spirochaetaceae bacterium | reverse complement strand
CAACAGCGGACAATGGCGTGATTGTCCTTGGCCTGCGAGGAGAAAGATAGGCTTCGTATAATGATCTCAAACCATCAGGCAGAGTGAACAGTTTCAAGTTTACATGGAATACTAAGAATGTCCCTTGTCTGGAATGTATCCCGTGTGGAGAGAAATATTATACCGACTGCGTCATGCAGAATATCGAGAGAATCGTAGCGAAGGCAAAGGCGCTGAATAGCGAGTTCTTCATAGCTGAATATAAAGCAGTCCGAAATTCAGCCACCTTTGCTGATTTTAACTACCACTTCGAAAGTTTCGCCCGATTGTATCATCAATCATGTTTAAACACATAAACATGCTTATTTCCAAAGAAGCAAGGAGCGGTATTCCAAGGAGCCGCTCCTTATTTTATGTATAATCCATCTTGATAGAAGGAATGAGGTTTTTCAAGAAACTATCGTAAAAGCCTCCATCTCTTGTTTATTCTGATATCCTCACGAAAAGCTTTGTCACATGTTCCTTCTCATCTCTGGTGACTATCGAGGATATCGTGAGTTCTTCATAGATATCCCCTGTAGTGCTGAGGCCTTCATCATCTATGGCTTTGAGGAAGCTTGCATAGAACTCATTCAGAGATGAAAGGGCACCTTTGAAGAACATATATGCATATTCTCCAGCAGGTATGTATGTTTCCGCAGGTCCCGGGACTGTTGCATATACCTTCCTGCATATGCTTCCAAGTGTGTTCCTCGCATCTTCCATTGTCACGATGCTGCCTGTTGTTATCATTGTGCGGCATCCGGCTTTCGCTATCAGTCTGCTGTATGCTTCCTGCCATGCTGTATCGCTTGTCTCTGTCTTCCCGATTTTCCTGATAGGCATCTCGATATAAGGCGTTTTCTTAAGACGGGTTTTATATAGCTTTTCTTTTTCAGACTTGGAGGCTTCGTTTATCGAAGATTTTATTGCCTTGACGATACCAAGCCGTGCATTGCATTCGCGTATTTTGCCTATGATGCTTGCCTCCTCATTCTCGAGAAGAGAGAGGAATGATGGGGTGTTTATGCTTGCGACAGCTTCCTTTATCGCAGCAAGCGGGATACCGAGATCTTTCAGCGTCAGGATGGTATCGAGCTCATTGACCTGTGATGCGGAGTACAGGCGATAGCCATTGTTTTTGCGCATTGCTGGCGTGAAGAGTCCGATCCTGTCATAGAAGAGGAGAGTATCCCTGCTTATGGAGAAGAACGAAGCCATCTGATGAGGTGTATAGTATATTGATTCATCGATTTTCATTGTTTTTACAATACCCTTGACTATGGAGTTAACTCAATAGTTTTGAATATCAATATCATGAAATCTGAAAGGGAATTCTTCATCGGGACACCGCCTTTCAGCCTTTTCTGGAAAGCGGCGGTTCCTGGAGCAGTCGGGATGATTGCATCAAACATCTATTTTTCCGCCGAGATGCTGCTTGTCGGACGATTCGTAGGGCAGACAGCCTTCGCAGGAGGCAACCTTGCAATGCCTCTGCTTCTGATTGCGTATGCTGTTGCTGATATGATTTCAGTCGGTTCTTCGATTGATATCGCGATAAAGCTTGGGGAGGGCAAAAAGGAGGAAGCCAACAGGATCTTCTCCGCAGCTGTTGTCGCGGCCTCGGTGCTGAGTACGCTTGCAGCAGTGGCGATAACGGTTTCCAGCCCGTTCCTGTTCCGCCTGATGGGCGCGGATGATGCCCTGGCACGTGAAGCAATCATCTATCTTGGGGTCTATACCATCTTCATCCCGCTTACATGCCTTGTATTCGTATTTGATAACTATCTCAGGATCTGCGGGCGTGTGCGCTTCTCGATGGCCATGAATATAGCGATGGCGCTTCTTTGCCTTTTCCTTGAGTTCATCTTCCTGTATGTGCTTGATCTGGGAATAGGATATGCGGCACTGGGAACGAGTCTTGGAATGTCGGTGGCCTGCATCATATGCATGGTTCCATTCATAAGGGGTCGGATGGCACTGCATTTTGTCAGAGTACATGACTGGACATCGATACTGAAGTCTGTATTCCTGCAGGGACTGCCGAGTTTCCTCAACAATACATCTGGGCGCCTTACATCGGTATTCATGAATATGCTGCTTCTCGGGCTTGGAGGAGAGGTGGCCGTATCTATCTATGGAGTATTCATGAATATAGATGGGATCATAGTGCCGGGAATGTATGGCGTGTTCGATTCCCTGCAGCCTGCAATCGGATACAACTGGGGAGCCGGAAGAAAGGACAGGGTGAGGAAGATAGCCTTGTTATGCATGTCGGCACTTGCGCTCATGTGTATCGCCTGTACTCTTCTCCTTGAGATATTCCCCGGCGAGATCTTCTCGCTTTTCCTTGAGAGCGACGATGATATGCTCCGGCTTGCGATTCATGCGATCGGCATAATGGGACTGATATACATCGTCAGATGGATCAGCTATTCATGCCAGTCATTCCTTTCCGCTATAGGCATAAATAGGGAAGCGACAATCCTCTCTATCTGCAGTGCGCTTGTCTTCCCGCTGTTGCTGATGTTACTGCTTGGCAATTCAGGTCTTGAAGGCCTGTGGTATGTGATGCCTGCGGCGGCGGTGCTCTCTTCTTTGACCGCTGTGGCAATATATTTCATGCAGATAAGGAAGAAACTCCGCTGATCAGAAGGCTGATTGGAAGTAAGACCTGTACTCATCTGAGAAGAGCTTGCTTCCAAGTCTTCTTATTCCGCCATAGAGATGTCTTGAGATGAGCTCCTCAATGCCGTCTGTGGACCTGTTGTCTATAAGATCCATTATCATGCGGTGTTCTGTAATCACATCCGGGACATTCTTTGCTCCCACGATATCGAGGCGTATGAATCTTGAATAATCAGGATGCGGCTTCATCAGCATGTCCCATATGTAAAGCTTCTTCATTGTGCTGAACCATATGCGGTGCATATCCATATCCTCTTTGAGGAAGAAGTTTATGTCGAAGGTATCGAGGTTGCCGGCACCATTCGCTGCTTCCTCAAGCTTTACCAGCGCATATCGCACGCTCTCAACATCGGTAGGGGTTGCCGTTCTTATGAAATCCCGGAGAACCATCGTCTCTACAGAAGTCCTGAGGTAAATCATCTGAGTCGCTATCTCTATGTCTATTGGTTCTACAAATGTGCCTTTCCCGGGGATGATGCGCACGAAGCCATTTTCCTGCAGTCTCTGCAATATGCTACGAACAGGAGTTCTTGATACCTCGAATCTCTGCGCAAGCGAGTTCTCGCTCAATATCTCATTGGGCTTGATCCTCAGGTTCACGATTTCCTGCTCTATGGTCTGATACATCTGGTCAATGCTGAGTTGTGGTTTCAAGGTTCTCTCCCCTGTATACAAGCTGTTATCGTATTTATGATACTTCCACCTCTCCTGGTATTTCAAGCAATTTGTTCTCCGATAAAAAGAAAATGAAAATATAGAGATTTTGTGAAGAAAAAAGTTGCGCGATATGAAAAACCATGATAACTTCTTAATTAAGATGTATACAAGTTGAATCTGAGATTTTGGATTTTTGAATTCAATTACTTTAAATATAAGTAATTGGATTTGTATACATACTTGTTTTTAGTCCTTTTGGGGGTTACTAAGGAGGGATTTCATGAAGAAAGTACTGTCTGTTCTGCTCGTACTTCTCCTTGCAGTTTCCGTATTCGCTGGTGGCAGCAGCGAGACAGCGGCAACTGCATCAAGCGAAGACGATGAGTTCGCCGGGCTTGGCAATTATGTGATGATGATCGGGCATTCACAGCCTGCGGACAACCCAAGGTCCATTTCCCTTGAGAAGTTCGTCGAGGATGTAGAGGCCAGGACAAATGGACATGTCACCGTACAGGTATTCGGAAATGGCCAGCTCGGTACTGAGAAGGAAATGCTTGAGCAGGTTGTCATCGGAACACTGCAGGGAATGAGAGGAGGCCAGTTCGACTTCACTCCGCGTCTTCTTATGTTCACGCTTCCATTCCTTGCCCAGACAAGAGAGGAGGTCACAGCGCTTCTTCATAGCGATCTTGCCGCAAAAGTCTGTGCAGAAGCTGAAGCAGAGACAGGTACTGTCATCATCAATCTCTGTGATGCAGGTGGTTTCAGACAGTTCTCAAACAACAGGCATCCTATCACAAAGCCTTCTGATCTTCAGGGCCTCAAGATGAGAACAGCTGGAATGGAGACGATTGACAGGACATTCATCGCCCTTGGCGCTACAACAACTCCTGTTCCGTATTCAGATCTCTATATGGCTCTCAGAACCGGTGTTGCTGATGGTCAGGAGAACCCTTGGACAAATATTTCCAGCATGAAGTTCTATGAAGTCCAGAATTACTTCACAGAAGTCAACTATCAGTTCCATCCGGATCCGTTCTACGTCAATGCTGCATGGTGGAACAGCCTTCCTGAGGAATTCCAGACAATCATCAGAGAGTGCGCAGCCGAGATGGGTACATACAATGATCAGCTCGTTGATGAGCTTCAGGCTTCCGCAAGACAGGCAGTAGTAGATGCTGGTGGTGAGATCTATGTTCCTACAGAGGATGAGCTTCAGGCATTCAAGGACGCTGTACAGGTTGTCTATCAGCAGTGCATCGATTCCGGAATTCTTACAGCTGAAGAGCTTGCTGAGCTTCAGGAAATCGTGGCTAACAACTGATTCTGACGTCTGCAGGATACTCCTGGAGCACTGATCCAGGAGTATTTTTTCTTAAGGAGTAATCAATGAACGACACATTGAAGAATGCGGGCAGAAGATTATATGACATCTATTTTGCAATAGGTGCGATTGCAATGGCTCTTCTCGCAGCCCTTGTTGCATTTACCGTTATTGCAAGATATTTCTTCGCCCATAGCTGGAAAGAGCTGGCTGAGTTCATCACGACGCTTTTCGCATTCACGACATTCTGGGGGATGGGGCTTTGTCTTCTGAGGAATGACCATGTAATCATCGATATCGTCTATGACAGGATCAAGCCATCTGTAAAGCGCTGGGTCGCTGTCGTGGATTATCTGATTGTCTTCATCGTTGTTGCGGTGTTCACATACTTCGGATTCAAGTATGTTGCCGCGGCTGGAAAGCAGATAAGCCAGGGTATGGGAATCCCTATGAAATATATGTATGGCATAATGCCTGTTTCCGGAGTCATCTGCGGAATATGCACGATCATAAAGATCGTCGGCTTCATTACCGCTGATATTTCTGAATTCGCACCTGTCTACTATGACAAGAGCCGGGACGAGAAGGGAGGAGAGACCAGATGATTACAATGGTTATTCTACTGGTGCTGTTGATTTTCTTTGTCATCATCGGAGTACCACTTGCTTTTGCTATCGGAGCAGCTTGCATCACATATCTGCTGTCGAACCCTCTTCTTCTCCAGATGCTTCCGCAGAGAGTATGGAATGGCTGCTACAGCGACCTCATGATCGCAATGCCATTGTTCATGCTTGCTGGCGATATAATGAGCAGCGGTGGTCTCACGAAGAGGATCATCAGCTTCTGTACCCAGATCCTCCGCCCGATCCATGGAGGACTTGGAGAGGTGAACATCGTCGATTCGATGATCTTCGGTGGTATCTCCGGCTCATCTGTTGCTGATACATCGGCTCTTGGAAGCATCATCATACCTGCAATGGAAGCTGATGGCTATCCGAGGAAGGTCGCTGCAGGTATAACAGTCGCATCTTCTACGATGGGAATGATCATCCCTCCTTCGACGCCTATGATCGTCTATTCAATGATCTCAGGCGCATCTGTCGGAGCTCTCTTCCTCGCAGGTGCCCTTCCCGGCATTCTTGTAGGTGTATGCCAGCTTGCGTTCGTTGTATTCATGAGCGTGAAGAATCACTGGCATCCTGAGAGGCAGAAGTTCGATGCGAAGCAGTTCTGGCATGATATCCTCGGAGGAATTCCGGCTATTCTGATGCCGCTCTTCATCATACTTGTGGTATCAACCGGTATCTGTACGGCATCTGAGAGTGCAGGCGCTGCAGTGTTTTATGCGCTGATCGTTGGATTCTTTATCTATCGCGAGCTTACCTGGAAGGATGTATGGGAATCAGTGAAGAACACATTCGTATCTTCAGCTTCCGTAATGATCATCATCGGTTTCACGACGATTTTCACATGGATCCTGACGATGGAAGGTGTCCCAGATCAGGTAGGTGCATTCTTCACATCCCTGAATATGCCTCGCTGGGCAATCGCAATCGTGTTCGACATAATGATCCTTCTTATCGGCTGCTTCATTGATGTCAGCCCTGCGATCCTGCTTCTGACACCTATCATGCTTCCTGTAATGGAAAGCTATGGCTTCTCGTCGCTTCAGTTCGGTGCAATGCTCATAACAGGTCTTGCAATCGGTCTCTGCACACCGCCTGTAGGTATGTGCCTCAATGTATGCAACAGGATCATGAAGATGCCTATCATCGAGATTTTCAAGGGTGCGGCTCCGTATCTTTGCTGTAATGTCGTTGTTCTCGTCGCAATCAGCCTCTGGGAACCCCTTACCACGGGACTGCCGCTTCTCTTCGGCTACAGTATTTAGGAGGAATGAAAATGACTTTGAAGGAGAAAATGAAGAAGGGGCCTGTATTCGGAATGGCCTGCTTCACAGGCTCTACCTGCGTGATAGAGAACATTGCGATGTCCGGACTGGACTTCATCTATCTCGATCTCGAGCATACCGACTGGATGCTCGGAGAGGATTTCGAGAAACAGATCATGGCTGCGAAGCTTCATGATATCGCAGTGCTTGTCAGGATGGCTGATGATGATGAGGTCGCCATCAGGAAGGTTCTCGAATGGGGAGCTGATGGAGTTGTGATTCCTCACTGCAAGACTGCGGAAATGGCAAGGCATGCTGTCGAGGGCGCGAAGTTCTATCCTCTTGGAAGAAGAGGCGGGGAGACGAATGTTCGCGCAGCCGGATTCGGATACAAGGATTTCGACTGGAACAAGTATATTGAGCAGCAGAACAGGGATACTCTCGTGATTCCTATGGATGAGGATTACGAGTTCACTGACAATATCGATGAGATCCTTGATGTTCCTGGCATTGATGCTGTCAACTTCGGACCTATCGATTATGCAGTATCGAAGGGGCTGAAGATCGGCTATACGATGGGCGAGGATGTCAAGAAGGCTTTCAAGGTTCTTGTCGAGAAGGCAAAGGCGAAGGGCATAGGCGTTCTTGGTCCTGTAGTACCTCCTACAAAGGAGAATATCCGCGAAGCGATTGCCGATGGATATAACATGATTATTCTCGGAAACGACATGTGGCACTTCCAGAAGGCTCTCAAGGAGCTTGTCGCCAATGAAGTCGAAGAGGTAAGGAAAGATAAGTAATCTCCCTAACGGTTACTGGCCCAGGGTTAGCGCTCTGGGCCTTTCTCGTCATATTGGCTTCAGGTGATTTCCTTCTGCGCCGCACATCGGGCAGACAGCCTTATCACCGGAAGAGCTCTCGAATTCAGTGAAGCACCTTTCGCACTTGTACATTGCAGAGGGAGGTTCATAGCCACCATCATTGCATCTGATTGATGACAGAAGTTCTTTTGCCGCTTCTTTGGGGAAACCTTGTGATGGCTCGTCAGCAAGCCTGCTCAGGAGACTGAGTGAATTGCCGCTTTGCGGGAGCATATATCCTCCTTCCCTCATTATGTCTTCTGCTGACAGACGTGCGGACTGCTTTAAAGCCTTCAGAAGGCGCTTAAGGTTCGGGGCTGATTCGTCTGCAGAGAGCATTGAGGCAATCTTCTCCTCACTGGCCTTAGATGCTGCGAGTTTTTCCATCACATCCATGACTTTTTCTGACTTTCTCTGCTGTGCGGGATATTCTGCAGGAACGAGGCTTATGGCACCACTCGGGCAGGCATCGCTGCAGCTTCCGCAGCCTATGCACTTCGATGTGTCTATGATGCTGTCTTCCGTATCGGAAGCTCCCGTGGGACAGACATAGAGACAGAGACAGTCCTTCGTGCAGAGCCTCAGATTCCTTATTGCTATTCTTTTCATGATACCTTCCTTATACTACCTTGCTGAACTTCCAGCTGGGAACCTTGCAGACAGGGCAGATTGCCGGAGGATTTTCTCCTGTATAGATGAATCCGCAGATTGTACATACCCAGATATCCACATTCTCAAGGGCACTCTCACCTTCTTTCTCATACTGACTGAGGATGCTTGTGATTATCTTCTGAATCTTTCCGCCCCAGGTCAGAGCACGCATTGCACCTCTGTCTCCATCTCTCCTGGCTGTCTCCATTGCTTCACCATACAGTGAAATGTTCCTCTCAGCTATCTTCATCAGCAGACTGATATCCGCATCGGGGATTTCCGGAACCGCTGCTTCATAATATGCCGCAATTTCCCTGAAAAGCTTTTCCTGATGGCTCTGGTACTGTTTCTCGGCTCCTTTTGCCAGATTAGAGAAAAGTGCCGCAAGAACCCCTGGAGGCAGCCTTTCCATATCCTGGAGTTCCGGGATTTCCATATCTGGTTTCTTCCTTTCTTCTTCTTCTGCATCTTCCGGGAGGAACATATTCTTTGGTGCTTTGCACATCGGGCATGTCCAGTTATCAGGGAGTTCTCCGAACGGAACTCCTTCAGTTTCCTCATCATAGACATATCCGCATATCTGACAGATATACTTCATAATCCTCTCTCCTTTTTTCTCAGGATATCAGGGGAATGAATATAGTCAAACACAAGATGCGGTGGTCTGTTTTTTGTATCCTGGCTTCTGTTCTTTGGAGACAGTGCTTTCCTTGACTGCTTTTGATTTTCCGTGCCAGAGCAGAGTACATGATTCATCGACATCCGTTCTGGTACTTTTAAGAAACCCTCATTAGATGCATTGATGATAAACGCCAGAGTAATAGCCCTTCAACGTTCGACCTCCGCCTTGATAAGCTGCCGTCTGCTCGGATGGCACGGCGTATAGAAGGAGATAGCCTCTCTACATGAGAAGATCGCAGGCATCAGAAGGAACAGAATCAACTGGATGACAAAAAGGAATCGTCTGCGGCAGACAAGCGGTTCTGATTGCCATCAAGGATCTGAATATTTCCGGGATGATGGAGAATGATAAGCTATCGAAGCAATGCAGGATGTGTCATTCTCTGAAATCGTGAGACAGCTTGAGTATAAGAGCCTCTGGCTTGCCTGTATGGTCTTGTCACTATAGAATAGCCGGAGAGGGGAGAGATATGTCTGATAACACTGCTGTGGTGCTGGCAGGAACAGATAGCCGCCTATTGGGCTATGTGAAGGGATTGCTGCTGTCTCTGATTGTATTCCATCTTCCTTTCCTTATAGGGAAGGGAATGTTCTTCTATATCCTGTCTGTGATTGCTTTTACTGTTTCGCTTACAGGTTCCGTGCTTTATGGTACAGCTGTGGGAAAGAGGAAGAAGCTCATGACACTGAATGAGACATCGCCGTTCTATGGCTTGTTGGCGAGGAGGACTTTTCCATATCTTGTCGATATTGTGGTGTGTGCGGCCTTCTCTGTGATGCTTCCTGTTGCTGTATATCTTTTCTCATCCGCTGAGTACCTTGCTTTCATAAGCACTGCGGTCCTTGCTGTCGCGGCTTCTTCCGCTTATGAGTATGCCGTATTGAAGAAGCTCAGGATATACAAGAAAAAAGCGGCTGATGCTGATGCCAATTCAAAGAGCAGGTGGATCGCGGGAGTTTCTGCCGTTTTGGTTTATCCGCTGCTTACGTTTGCATTCAGCAGGATCGGCAATTGCTACATCTCTGATATAAGCGCACTGGATTATTCTGGATTTGTCTCGGTGATAGCAGCTGTGATCAACGCTTTCTATAGCATTTCTGATATCGTCCTCAATACGCGGACTGCTTCTGTCATGACAAATGATTCGTTCCTCGCGCTTTTCGTGATTATGTGCCAGGGAGGTGTGCTGGTCATCGCTCTGATGAGTGCTTTCAGGTTCTTCTTCCTTGGAAGAGATAAGCTGGATATCATCATAGAACCTGTTTCAGAAGAAAACGGAAAGAAGGGAATTCATCCTGCACTCATTCCTGCAGCATGTGCGATCTTCCTTGCCGCGTTCATAGCATCAGGTTCGATGCTTGTCGATTCCTCCGTAGCTTCTGCCGTGAGAGAGAAGTCCGCCGCCGCTATTGAAATCACTCAGGTGGCTGTGGATGAGATTGATGGGGTTCTATATAGGGAAGGTACAAGGATCCTGATAGATGATGAGAAAATATATTTCACAGCGAAGACCAAGGCAGAACTTGAAGAGATCGCCAATGAATACTTCGATGAGATGATAGTGAATGTCGATGCATATCTTGACTGGTATTACAGTATCGGAGGCCAGTACTCACAGCTCTGGAATATGATAAAGGGAATAGTTGACCGCAATATCGAGGAGGCCATAGGCGATCTCATGGAAGAGAAGATGGCAGAGCTGATTGTGCCTTCTCATGACATAGCAGAAAGAATGGAGACTGTGATTGCGGAGAATGATGAGCTTTTCAGGCAGGCTGTCGGACATATTCTTGATGAGAACAAAATCATCGAGAAGAGAAATGAGGAGTATATCGTTGCTTCTTCGGTCTCTCTTGAGGATCTTGTTCAGGCCAATCTACCCAGTACCATATTCTCTCCTTCCGTCAATGCTGCTATCGGAGTTGGTGCAGGAACTGCTTCCGGCATAATCATCGGAAGGATCGCATCCCGTTCCATACGCTCAGCCGCAGGCAAACTTGCCGTCAAGGCAGCTTCAAAACCGATACTGAATAAGCTTGGCGGTGCCAAGATAGGAGGTGCGATTGGTACGATTGCAGGTCCTTTAGGCACAGCTGTTGGCATTCTTGGTGGCTTCATTGCCGGTGAAGTCGTAAGCTGGGCTACCATAAAGCTTGATGAATCGCTGAACAGGGAAGAGTACAGGATTTCGATTGTCGAGGATATTGAGATTGAACGTAGTCAGATCTTATCACAGATAGAGGCTATGTGAAAAATGAAGGGGCATTGCGTGTGCCCCTTCTCTCTGTTATAAGCCGAGCATTCTCTTCAGCTCTGCTGCATTCCTTACTCCTACTGCTCTGTCGGATGGCTGTCCATCCTTGAAAACGATGAGTGTCGGGATCGACTGTACACCGAACTGCGATGCGAGGTCAGGATTCTCATCGACATTGCACTTGCAGATCTTCGCGCCGCTGAGAGCTTCCTGGGATTCTTCGAGAATCCTTGACTGCATTCTGCATGGTCCGCACCAGGATGCCCAGAAATCAAGCAGGACCGGCTTATCCGATTTCAGTACTTCGTTCTCGAAATTGTCTTTATTTATCTCAATCATGATTATTCTCCTTACCATCAAGATAATCAGGGAATGATGATATCGGCAAATAGCGCGCTGCTACCGGTTATATCGGTAAGGCCCTCGACTGCGAAAGAGACCGTTTCTTCTGGAAGAAGACCCTTTGTATAGATGAAGTCAAGGCGCTCATACATATCGCCTCTGTGGCGTGTTATTCCTCCATCTGTCTCCGCTGAGAAGTGCGTTGCGGAGTAAGCATCCTTCCATCCTGCTTCCCTCAGGCTGTCAGATATGCCGAAATTCCTTTCGTATCTGTAGCGATAAGGGCTGAGCTCAAGCCAGTCGGCAGATGATGGCTCTGAAGACGACAGGATGTATACGGCAGGAGCTCCAGTTCCTTCCACAGGTCCAAGGCTGTTCTTCACGGCATCTCCGCTTGCGCTGTCTATTCCGTCAAGCCAGGCTTCCGCATCTGCAGAAGAGGATGGCATCTTGTCTTCCATCGACAGGATCGTGATTTCAAGGCTTCTGTCATTCGTAATCTGGAACGCGGCCTTATTCTCATCTGCGCCTATTATCTCAGGTCTGAACAGCAATGTGCCGCCTCTGAGCGTCACGGCATCCCATCCTGATGCCTTTGCTCCCATCACCTGATTCTCAAGGGAACCCGTGATGGCAATGAAATCAGGCGACAGGTCTGAAATTGCATTCATCATCCTGATGAAATCATCCTCTTTTGATTTCTCATAGCCGAGAGGGATGACTACCATGGAAGCGGAGGCGACAGCATCTTCCTTCACCGCATAAGTATCTGCTGGCGTATAGATATGCGGATATTTAATCAGTGAAAGAGCAGCAGGGTAGAGATTCTCCTTTCCATCATCATGTTTCACAGGCGGCAGGCTTTCTTGTTCTTGCTGCGGGGCTGATTCCTCAGTCTTCGTCTCCTCTTCGTCTGTGGTGGTAATGGTAATATCCCCTGTATCGCCCAGCATGCTGAGCTTTGTCTCCTTGAGAGGCTCTTCCTCAGGGAGCGCCATCATTGAATACCCTTCTTCTGCTGTGAATGTCGCACAGCCTGCGGAAATGGCAATCACTATTATCGCAAGCAGAAGCTTTCTCATATCCTGAGCTTTTCCCCATAGATGGAGATTTCCCCATCATCGTAAGATGTCTTCTTCAGTACAGGAGTCTTTCCATCGCCAGAGATCCTCGGAATCACATGGATGTGCAGATGGGGGACTTCCTGGCCTGATGCTGGAGAATTGTTTATCATTATGTTCGTGCCTTCCGCTTTCAGTACTTCGCGCTGCTTCTCATCGATTCTCCTGGCTATGTCCATCATGTGGGACAGAGTCTCAAGAGGCACTTCCGTGAATGTCTTATAAGGTTTCCTTGAGATTACAAGAGCATGCCCTTTTGCGACAGGGTTTATATCGAGTATTGCGATGCACTCGTCATCTTCGTAGAGCTTTTCCGATGGGATCTCCCCATTTATGATCATTTCGAATACAGTTGCCATAGCCGAATGTTACCATCTTTTGGGCCATCCCGCCATAAACTTATGTATTTGACAGGCTCAATATTTGATGACAGAAGAAAATGGAACAGTATTGCATAAAGCAATGAATTTCAATATCATGCCAATCTGGTGGCTTTTCCTGCCGCCATATAAGATAAAGAATTTTACTTATAACGAGGTATATAGCACATGGCACACGACCTTCTGGGTATGAGAAACATCGGAATCAGCGCTCATATCGATTCAGGAAAGACAACTCTTTCTGAACGCATCCTCTACTTCTGCAACAAGATTCATGCTATCCATGAAGTACGCGGAAAAGACGGCGTCGGAGCAACCATGGACTCCATGGAGCTCGAGAGGGAAAGAGGAATCACGATTGCTTCTGCTGCTACTAATGTAGAGTGGAAGGGTCACGAAATCAATATCATCGATACTCCGGGACACGTTGACTTCACAATCGAAGTCGAGAGATCTCTCCGTGTTCTCGATGGCGCTATCCTTGTTCTCTGTTCTGTAGGTGGTGTTCAGTCACAGTCAATCACTGTTGACCGCCAGATGAAGAGATATCATGTTCCCCGCATCGCATTCGTCAACAAGTGCGACAGAACAGGAGCTAACCCATATAAGGTAAAGAACCAGCTTGTTGAGAAGCTTGGCCTCAATGCTGTGCTCATGCAGATCCCTATCGGACTCGAAGACAAGCTTGAAGGCGTTGTTGACCTTGTAGAGATGAAGGCTATCTACTTCGATCAGGGAGCTGATGGACTTCAGGAGAGAGTCGAGGAGATTCCGGCATCCCTTCTTGCTGAAGCTCAGGAGAAGAGGGAAGAAATGCTTGACACTGTCTCCATGTGCTCTGATGAGCTTATGGAAGCTATGCTTGAGGACAGAGTCACTCCAGAACTCATCCGCGATGCTGTAAGACGTGGAACGATCAGCCTTGAGCTCTGCCCGGTATTCATGGGTTCTGCTTATAAGAACAAGGGTATCCAGCCGCTTCTCGATGCTGTAATCAGCTATCTGCCGAATCCGACAGAAGTCGAGAACAAGGCACTTGACCTTGACAACAACGAGGCTGAGGTCATCCTCAAGTCAGACGAGGACGCGAAGCCTGTCATCCTCGCATTCAAGCTGGAAGATGGCCAGTTCGGACAGCTCACATACATCAGAATCTATCAGGGCAAGATCAAGAAGGGTGATACTCTTCTCAATACGAGGACAAAGAAGAAGTTCAATGTCGGTCGTCTTGTAAAGATGCATGCATCCGCTATGGAGGATATCTCTGAGGCAGGGTGTGGCGAGATTGCCGCTCTCTTCGGTATCGACTGCGCATCCGGAGATACATTCTGTGATCCATCCCTGAACTACTCGATGACTTCCATGTTCGTTCCGAACCCTGTTATCTCCCTTGCTATCGAGCCGGTCGACAAGAAGGCAGCCGATAACATGGCAAAGGCTCTCAACCGCTTCACAAAGGAAGATCCTACATTCCAGACATATGTAGACCCAGAGTCCAACCAGACAATCATCAAGGGAATGGGAGAGCTCCATCTCGATGTCTATATCGAAAGAATGAAGAGAGAGTACAAGGCTGAGGTCAAGGTAGGTAAGCCAGAAGTTGCCTACAGGGAAGCTATCAGCCAGAGAGCTGAGTTCAACTATACTCACAAGAAGCAGACAGGTGGTTCTGGTCAGTATGCACGTGTTGCCGGCTATATGGAGCCAATCGTGCAGACAGATCCTAATGAGCCGCCGAAGGACTATGAGTTCGTCGATGAGGTCAAGGGTGGTGCTATTCCTACAGAATACATCCCATCCTGCGACAAGGGCTTCCAGTCAGCTATGAAGAAAGGTACTCAGGTAGGATTCCCTGTAATCGGCGTTCGTGTTGTCGTAAACGATGGACAGTGGCATCCTGTTGACTCTTCTGATATGGCATTCCAGACTGCTGCCATCGGTGCATTCAGGGAAGCTTTCGAGAAGGCAAAGCCGGTTATCCTCGAGCCTATCATGAAGGTTGAGGTCGAAGGTCCTTCTGAATTCCAGGGCAACATCTTCGGCTCAATCAACCAGAGAAGAGGTATGATCGTCTCCTCAACTGAGGATAACAACCAGTGTACTGTTATCGCAGAGGTTCCGCTTTCGGAGATGTTCGGCTATTCGACAGTTCTCCGCTCGCTTACTCAGGGCAAGGCAGAGTTCACGATGGAAGTCGAGAAGTATGGCCGTGTTCCTCAGTCTGTTTCCGATGAGCTCAAGAAGGAGTATCAGGAGAAAAAGAAGAAGGAAGCCGGAAAATAAGGCTCAGTTCTTTGGGAATAGAGGTCATTCCAATTGCGGGGTGGCCTCATTTTCTTTGCCTGTATCGATTTGATCTTTTTGCACAAAAAGATTGTATTTTGCATCTCCTGCCATGTTACAATTATGTAAAGCAATTGGAGGTGCAAATGGATATCAAGGAACTCAACAGCGTAAGCCCGCTCCGCATCTTTGAAGAAGCAATCAATGGCGGTCTCGGGCGTGGCAATCTCGGTGTCATCGTATCTCGCCATGGCGTTGGCAAGACAGCTTGTCTTGTTCATCTGGCGACTGACAAGCTCTTCAAAGGTGAAAGCGTAATACATGTCTCTTTCTCAGGGAATGTCGAGCATGTTATAAACTGGTATAAGGAAGTCTTCAGGGAAATCGCGGAACTGCAGTCCCTTGATGACGCAACGCTTGTATATAATTCTATTCTCGCAAACAGAGTCGTCATGAACTTCTCTCAGGAGAATGTTCCTGTGGACAAGGTTCTTGCTTCTCTCGAATCTCTGATCAGCCAGGGCTCATTCAAGGCTGACTGCATTCTCTTCGATGGCTATAAGCTCACAGCAGCAGATGAGGATGATATCGTGAAGATCAGGGAATTCGCAAAGAAGATGAATCTGGAGGTCTGGTTCTCAGTATCTCCTGTGCGTCCGGATGTCGTATATGATGAATATGGTGTTCCGAACACACTCGTCAAATACTATGATCTTATTGATGTCCTTGTTGCACTGAAATACGATGAGAAGATCGACAAGGTTATAATGACTGTCGTGAGAGCGCATCATGCCAATGTGCCGAAGCCGATGAAGGTCAACCTCGATCCTCGGACAATGCTTATCTCCAAGTGAATGAAGCCTGCCGTCATGGCAGGCTCTGTTATCCAATGAGGATGATGGCTTCTGCTTTTATCGCACGCCCGGATCCGATATCGCCAAGGCCCTCTGCGGTCTTGGCTTTTATTGATACTCTTGATTCATCAATGGAGAGAAGGGATGCGACTTTCTTGCGTATTATATCTTTCCATGATCCAAGCTTTGGACTTTCCAGAGTTATCACTGCATCGATGTTCCCGATTTCAGGTTTCAGGACATCCATGACATGTTTCAGCAGAATGGTGCTATCAGCATCCTTCCATTTGTTATCATCAGGAGGAAACAGCTCCCCGATATCGCCAGCAGCCGCTGCTCCAAGAATTGCATCGATTATCGCATGAAGAAGGACATCTCCATCAGAGTGTGCGGCCTCTCCTTTGTCTGATGGTATCAGAATGCCGCCGATCATCAGCTTCCTGCCTTCTTCGAGTTTGTGGATATCAGAACCGAAGCCTATCCTCATTTTCCATTTCCTTCTGCCATGAGCTCACGCATGCGTCTTGATGCTGCTGCGCTCTTCCTGCCTTTCTCCCTTGCCGCGGCGTATTCCTCGATCTGCTTCGCTGCATCAGGAATATCATCGGCATAGGTTATCTTCCTGTTCTTCCTGTCGCCCTGTATTGCTGCAGCTTTGTATCCAGCCTTTATGAATATCTCCACATCGTCATCTGCGGAACCATGGAATGCGTCATATGCATCGAAAAGCTTATCAGCGCTGAATATCTGTGGTGTCTGAAGCGCTATTATCGATGACTTGTCGACTGTGGAGGAAATCATGCCATCAGGAGATAATGTTCTGAGCGCATCTGTCACTCTTGTCGCGGGGGCTGCTCCTCCGACCACTGCAGCAGTTGCCAGCGTCCGGATTATCAGTTCCTTTGTGGCAAATGGTCTTGCTCCATCATGTATTGCTATGTAGTCAAATGAAGCGGGAAGTGTTCTGAGAGCCTCAAGTGCTTTCCTTACTGAGTCTGTACGTGTATCACCACCAGGGACGAGTATCATAGGTACTGTCTGGATATCCATGAGATCTTCAAGCGCTACTGCGGCTTCATCCTCGGAACCCTCAGGATATGTCACGGCTACGGCAGAAAGCCCCGGTATTTCAAAAAAAGGCTTCGCAGCCTTATATAGCACAGTATGTCCATCTATCGAAAGATATTCTTTCTTCACGTCTTCAATACGGCCATTCAGGAATCTCGCTGAAGCTCCTGCGGCTGTTATTATTGCTGCAAATGGTGGAATCATTTCTCAAGTCTGCTGAAGATTTTCTTCTTCATCTCCTCCGCGTTTATTCCTAGCACAGAAGATGATTCATCGACAAGCAGTGTCAGGGCATTGTCGTAGAGCTTGCGTTCCTGTACCGGCAGTTCCTTTATCTTTGAACGGTGGTACAAGGAGTTCACGACACTCGCAACAGCCAGAAGCGAGCCTTCCTTCATCAGTTCCTGATTCATCAGAAGCCTCGACTTCCAGTCCATGCGTGACATCTCACGACGTACAGATAGGGAGGAAATGGCCTTCTTGGCCTCGTCTTGTGTCGCCAGATGCCGAAGCCCCAGACTCAGGGCAGTCTCGACAGGCAGGAGGACATCCATTTCCGATGATAGGATCTGGATCCGATAGTATTCCTTGGCGTTCCGGCTTTCTTTCGCGCGAATAAATCCAACACCCTGAAGTGGATATACTACGCTGTCTCCAACACGGAATCCTGATTTAGCTTTTGTTCCTGCCATAAATCAATGATAACACTGCGGCCCGAAATCTCAATGAGAAAGAAAAATCAGAGATCCAGGCCTATCTCCAGTCCGAATGTTGCCCTCGGAAGCAGAAGAGCCACCATATCGCCGCGATTGCCGTTGTCATATTTATCCAGATAGTATCTTGCTGCCTCTCCGTCAGGATAGTATGTGACACCTACTGAAACAAACAGCTGATAAGTCGCGATCCCGGCCTTCAGAAGTCCTTCAGGAAGCAATGCAATTCCAGCTTCAAGATCTGCGATAAAGAGAATGTCTGCTTCATCTATGCTTGGCAAAGGCTCTTCTCTGATTGTATTGGTGAGCGTGGTTATCATGAGGTTGTCGATGCCCATCGATGCACGGACGAAGAAGCTGACCCAGCCATCGCTCCAGTCTGATGGCGATTCATACTCGATGCCTATTGTCCAGGACGAGCAGTTGAATTTCTTCCTTGGAGTTATATGATTATCTGCTTTGAATTCATCAGCCGGATTAAGTGGATTTCCTGCGACATATCTTGTGCTTACGACAAGGTTGAGAGGAAGGTCACCGATTGCCATTCCAAGCTGGAGGTTGTTGAAGTTCCTCTTTGCCTGACGCGCATAGCCGACTCTCACGCTTATATCGCTTTCCTTCCATACAGGTGTTTCCCAGAATGACATGATATCGACATAGATTGTCGTGTAGCCGCTTCTGTGTGCAAGCCCTGCGGTGTAATCGATTGTAAGAGCGCCAGCATTGAGCAGGAATGAGAATGTGGGTCCGCTGTAATACCAGGCAGCAAGGGAATGTGTCTTCCAGTCTGTATGCTGCTGTATCCACTTATAGCCGAGTGAGAGATTTATGATTTTCTCCTTGTTCCGCTCGATGAAGATGCTTCCGCCAACGTATTGCGATGTCTCGTATCCGATCGCATTGTCTGTATTGAAGTCAGCAGAAATCCCTATCGAGGATGATGACATCCTCTCATCCGCGAAATTGAATGATGATGCTATCGAGATATCCGCACCAAGGACAGGGAAGAGGTATGTTCCCTGAGGTTCATATTCGATATGGACATCATGGATGTGCGAGATTTTGTGAATCAGATTCTGAACCCATTCCAGCCCGAAGTTTCCCACCATGTTGAAACCGGCATATGGGAATACCGATATCCTGAGCCCCGGTATATCCACAGGATATGTCTTGAACTTGAAGTCCAGGTCAATGAGATCGTATCTGCCTTCATACCAGGAAGTGGGATTCTGATCGCTTTTTCCCTCTGTCCATACATCCTTCCACCCCCTGTTCGTCACTCCTATGAAGTCGAGCGACAATTCCCAGGCTTCGGCCGCTACAATGAAGTCTATGCCATATGAGTACTGGTCATCGTCATTCCTGTTGATGCCACCCATCGTCCATTGGTCATTCAAGGTGCCTACTTTCACAGTATCAGGAGTCCAGCTTGCCGCTGGCAATGTGGAAAGCAACAGCAAAAATATGGAAAAACAGAGCAATATTCTTTTCATAATCCCACCAGCTTGATTTTACAGTATCATGTTATAAGAAGAAAAGGATGGAAATTATCTAAAGGAGGAATTCATGGCAGAAGAAAAGAACGAAGTCATCGAAATCGCAGGAAGTGCTGATGCGAAGTCAAAGACAGTTCAGATGCGCTATATCTTCATGGATGCTGAGAAAGGCTGGTATGAGAAGGAGAAGGATAATGTCCGGATCACGAAATACTACAGGACCCAGCAGGAAGCTGTGGAGGCGGCAAGAAAGCACATCAAGAACTCAGGTATGCCTGGCCGCATAATCATCCAGTCTAAGAAAGGAAAGATAAGGGCGAACGAGAAAGTTTCCAAAAAGAAATAGCATCCTATTTCCAAAGCAGCGTTTTACATGTATTTTTCAGAAGGAAAATGTTGGATTCAAGGATTATACAGTTAATAATAGATTCCTTCTGGGACATACTGCTTCCCGGGCTTACTATGACAATCCCGCTGACTGCGATATCATTCTCAATTGCACTTGTCATAGCCACAGCCACGGCGCTTGTCCAGTATGCGAACATACGTGTCCTGAAGGAAATCGCCAGGTTATATATCTGGGTGGTCAGGGGGACGCCGCTTCTTGTCCAGCTGTTCGTCATATTCTATGGCCTGCCTTCTGTCGGCATAGTGCTGCCTCCGTTTCCGGCAGCCGTGATTGTCTTTTCGGTAAATGAAGGCGCATACTGCGCTGAGATCATCAGGGCAGCGCTCGAATCTGTTCCTGCTGGTCAGCTGGAAGCAGGAAAGTGCCTCGGGCTCAAGTTCATGCAGGTCATGAGATATATCATGATGCCTCAGGCTCTGAGAACAGCTTTTCCGTCGCTCTCGAATTCTCTGATCGCAATGGTGAAGGATACATCCCTTGCCGCGAATATAACTGTCGCGGAGATGTTCATGGCCACCCAGCGCATAGTTGCCAGGACATATGAGCCATTAGTATTGTATATGGAAGTCGGATTTATCTATCTCATGTTCTGCACAGTCCTGACATGGCTGCAGAGGAAAGGAGAGATGAAACTTAGCAATGGGGGTACAACTTGAAGAGAATCGCACTGATTTTGCTTTCTGTCCTGCTTATAGCATCATGCTCGAAGGACAGCGGCGACAGACTCTCTCAGATTGAGGATAAAGGGCAGATCACAGTCGCTATGGAAGGCACATGGTCTCCATGGACATATCATGATGCATCAGGACAGCTTGTCGGATACGATACAGAAGTCGCGAAGGGGATTGCTGAATACCTTGGGGTTGAGGCAGTTTTCGTAGAGGGCGAATGGGACGGGCTTCTTGCAGGTCTTGATGCGGGACGCTATGACATCATGGCAAACGGAGTCGATGTCACTCCTGAGCGGCAGGAAGCCTATGACTTCTCAATACCTTATGCATATAACAGGACTGCGGTCATCACGCGTACTGACAGTACTATCGACAGTATGGATGATCTTGCAGGGAAGACTACTGCGAATACAATCTCCAGCACTTATGCGGAGGTCGCTGAGTCATATGGCGCAAAGGTCACTGGAGTCGATGACCTCAATCAGACATTCGAGCTTCTCCGCACGGGAAGGATCGATGCAACACTGAATGCTGAGGTCGTATTCTATGACTATATGGAAGTCCATCCTGATGCGCCTTTCAAGATCGCATGCATCGATGATGTCGTCCATGAAGTCGCGATTCCTGTGAAGAAGGGCGAGAACTCGGCAGCGCTTCTTGAGAAGATCAATGAGGCGATAACCGAGATGTCCGAGAGCGGCAGGCTCTCTGAGCTTTCGATGAAGTACTTCGGTACAGATATCTCAAGACAATAGGAGAGACTGTGGGGAGAACGTATATCGCGATAGATCTCAAGTCATTCTACGCATCAGCTGAATGCGCGGCAAGGAATCTCGATCCTCTTGATACGAACCTTGCTGTCGCGGATCCTGAGCGTACTGACAAGACTATCTGCCTTGCGTTATCTCCGTCACTCAAGCGCTATACCAGGCTTTCTGGAAGAGCACGGCTTTTCGAGGTCCGTGAGCGCATACGGAAGGCAAACAGGGAAAGGGGAGTTTCTTCTCTTTCCCTTTCTTCATGTCTTGCCTCTGAGCTTGATGCTGATCCTTCCCTTGCCATTGATTTCATAATCGCACCGCCTCAGATGGCGATGTACATGAAGGAGAGCGCCAGAATCTATGATATATACCTCCGTCATGTCTCTCCTGATGATATCCACGTGTATTCAATCGATGAGGTCTTCATAGATGCGACTGACTATCTTAAGGCCAGAGGCCAGAGCGCGCATGACTTCGCGATGAGCATCGTAAGGGAGGTTCTCTTAGAAACTGGCATCACCGCTACTGTCGGCATAGGTACCAATCTCTATCTTGCGAAGATCGCCATGGATATCCATGCAAAGCATATGAAGGCTGATAAGGATGGCGTAAGGATCGCGGAACTTGATGAGATGTCATACAGGGAAAAGCTCTGGACACATCGTCCTCTCACCGATTTCTGGCGTGTCGGAAGAGGCTATGGCAGAAAGCTTGAGGCCCACAGGATCTATACAATGGGAGATGTCGCCAGATGTTCTATTGAGCATGAGGATCTCCTTTACAGGCTGTTCGGTGTCAATGCAGAGCTTCTCATTGACCATGCATGGGGTTGGGAGCCATGTACCATCGAGGATATCAAGAGGTACAGGCCCAAGGAGAACAGCATAGGAGCAGGACAAGTGCTGCAGTGTCCATACAGTGCTGAAAAAGCCCTGGTTGTCGCAAAGGAGATGGCAGATAGCTTGTCTCTGGATCTTGTTGGCAAAGGCCTTGCGTCGGATCAGCTAGTGCTCACTATCGGCTATGACATAGAGAATGTGAAAGACGACTCGTTCACAGGAGAGGTTTCTGTTGATTTCTATGGGAGAAGCGTACCGAAGCATAGCCATGGAAGCATCAGTCTGGGACGCTATACATCATCGTCTAGGATTTTCAGGGATAGTATTGAATCCCTGTTCTCGTCGATAGTGTCTTCCGATTTGCTTGTCAGGAGGCTGTATGTCACGGCAAATCATGTCATTCCTGAAAAGGATGCGATGAATACTCATCAGGCTGATTTGTTCGAGGAACCATCTTCTGAAGATCCTCAGAAGGAGAAGAAGGTGCAGGCCGCAGCTGTATCGATAAAGAATAAGTTCGGTAAGAACGCGCTTCTCCGGGGCATGAATCTTGTTGAAGGTGCTACCCAGAGGGGGAGAAACAGCCAGATAGGAGGCCATAAGGCATGACGGGTCCATATGATGATATAATAAGCCTTCCTCACCATACATCGGAAAAGCATCCAAGGATGGGAAGGGAAGAAAGAGCTGCGCAGTTCTCTCCATTTGCGGCACTGACGGGATATGAGGATGTGATTGCAGAGACTGCAAGAATGACAGAAGAGAAGCCTGTGCTCTCAGATGATGAGAAGGCTTCCCTTGATTTGATTCTCTCCAGTCTCAGCGCCGATGATGCCATCAGCCTGGAATATTTCAGCAAGGACCCCGTAAAAAGCGGAGGTGCCTTGCTGTCTGTGTGTTCTAAGGTCGCGAAGCTTGATTGGGAGAAACGCCAGATCGTGCTTTCTGATGGCCTCCGCATTCCTGTCGATGATGTGATATCGATCAGGCGGCTCTGCGTTTCTCCATGAAAATATCGCCTTTCAGATAGTATGCAATGAACAGCACAGCCGAGATCACCCAGGAGATCGGATAGGATGCGAGTACACCGAACAGAGTCGGCATGACGAATGGCACGATGAGAAGCCATATGATTCTCAGACCGCATACTCCGAATATCAGTATGACTGTGGGAACAAGCGATTTACCTGCTCCTCTTATAGCACCTGAAAGAAGCTCTATAGGTACGAATGATATGAACCATGGAGCTATCTGCATGATGATTTCGATGCCGATATCTATGACACCCCTGTCCGTTGTGAAGAGGAGAAGACCATAATCCCCGAAGAGAAGGTAGATGGCCGTAAGTACTATTGTTGTGCCTGAAGCCATACCCATACAGACTTTTATGCCTCTCTTCGCACGGTCAATCCTGCCTGCTCCGAAGTTCTGTCCCACGAATGTCGTGATTGCGAGGCCAAAGGCATTTACAACCATCCAATAGCACTGGTCGAGTTTTGAGTATGCCGCCCATGCTGCCGCCGTATCTGTTCCGAAGCTGTTTATCGAGGCCTGGATGATAAGATTGCTTATCGTATACATGACGCTCTGTATACCAGCAGGGACACCAATTGCGAGCATATTCTTCAGTAATGGGACATCAAATCGTATTTGACGGAATACAAGCTTCGTGGAATCCTGCTTCTTTTTCAGCACAATCACTGCCAGAAGCACTGATACTGCCTGCGAAATTACGGTCGCATAGGCAGCGCCCTCGACATTCATTCCGATTACACCGACGAAGAATAGGTCTAATACGATATTTGTCACGCATCCTGCTACCAGAAACAGGAAGGGGCTCCTGCTGTCTCCGATTGCCCTGAACACGCCCGCTGCCATGTTGTAGATGACAACGAAGAGAGAACCGGCGAAATAGATGTTTATGTATCTGGTTGCGAGCGGAAGGATATCATCAGGCGTGCCGATGGCTATCAGGATTCTTTCCGATGTGGCAAGACCTGCTATCGTGATGATGATTGCCCCAGCTATCGCAAGCGCGAAAGCCGTATGTATGGACTTGGATATCTTCTCATCATCCTTTGCGCCATAGTGCTGCGATATCACAACAGTGGCACCCGCGGACAAGCCCGTGAAGAAGCCTATGAGGAGACCTATTACGGTTCCTGTGCCGCCTCCGACTGCTGCAAGTGCCTCCTTGCCGAGGAACTGTCCGACGATTATCGCATCGACAGTATTGTAGAGCTGCTGAAAGAATGTCCCCAGCACTATGGGAATGAAGAATTTCAGCAGCTGTTTCCAGATTACACCTTCTGTGATTGAGTTTTTCTGAATTGCTCTTTCACTCATAGCTCAGAGTATACGCGAAACAGGCCTCTTTCTGATAGCTATCCTTGTGCAGCAGCCTTCGCCGAAGACGCTCTCCATTCCTGCGATGTACTTATCGACGATCTCGACAGGTACATATGCCTGTATTGTGCCTGCGAATCCTCCTCCATGGACACGCGACGCACCATCACCCTGAAGGATCTCGTCGGAGTATGCAAGCGCGAGAGACAGTCCCTGCTCATATGGAGAAGAACTCGGATAGACATTCTGCAGATACTTGAATGAGCTGTTGCCGCTGTCTTCCACATACAGGAGGAATTCATCGAAGTCATTTCTCTGGAGGCATTCAGTCATCCTGTCTACACGTCTGTTCTCAGAGAAGAAATGGTAGGCTCTCAGAAGTGCCCTGTCATTGCCTATCTTTTTCCTGAGCAGGCCGAAATCACTGATGAATGCTTCAGGATCGACCTCCCTGAGATTCTCCTTGCCATAATATGATGCTATCAGTCTCATTTCAGGAGGTATTGCGGCATATTCCGGTGTGAGGTCCGCATGATTTCCCCTTGAGTCCGTGATGATCATCGAATATGGGAAATCATTGAAGTCCACATCAAGTGGGGTTACGACCGGGTTGTCATTATCCTTGAAGTCAATTGCTATGACGCCACCATGTGCGCAGCATGCCTGATCCAGAAGCCCTGAAGGCTTTCCGAAGTAGACGTTCTCCGCATATTTGCTCATCTTCGCAAGCTCTATTGAGCTGAGCTTGTCATCATTATAGAGATTATTGAAGATCTCAGCAGTAAGCACCTCGATTGCGGCAGATGATGAGAGCCCTGAGCCCTTGAGCACCCTTGTAGTCGTATTTGCCTGCCAGCCTCCAACGTCGATTCCACGATCTGCGAAACCTTTTGCGATTCCTCTAATGAGGGATTCCGTCTTGTTGCGCTCGTTCTCTTTCACATCAAGATCCGAGATGTCGACCTCGCAGACAGGGAAGCCTTCGCTTGCGATTATCACCTTATTGTCATTTCTCTTCGTGACAGCGCCTATTGTGTCGAGATTGATTGAAGCGCCTATCACCTTGCCGAGATTGTGATCTGTATGGTTTCCTGCGATCTCCGTTCTGCCAGCTGCGGAGAAAATCGCGGCATCCTTTGTCCCGAAAAGCTCTGAATGCTTATCAAGAAGAGCCTCAAAGCGCTCATCCATGTCCTTTTCCGTATACTCGTTTCCATACAATGATGGGTAGAGTCCGTGTAATTCCTTCACCAGTTGATCCTCCTTTGCCGGATTTCCTATGATTTTATCATTGTCCTATCTAATGCGGTAGTCCCTTCAGAATCTGTTCAGTATGAGGCGATTGAATATTTCAATTACATGTCCTTCTTCAATCAGTGTATCAAGCGCGTGCCTTATTTCATCGGCTGTCCATTCCGGAAGCCTGCGTTTTCTGAAAAGAGGAGAGTATGATGTCAGTCCTTTTGCGATGCTGTTTTTTCTCATAAAGGGATGATGCCTTATGTATCTAAGGATCTCTTCTTCTCCTGCTGGCTTTGTCTCATCTCTGATACATGAAGAGCAGCCAAGGCATTCCTCTGCGCTTTCTTCCCCCATTGCTTCAAGCAGTCCATGGCGTATGCATCTGCCACCTGTGAATATGCTGCGTATCGGTGATTTCTCATCATGATAGTACAGCACATAGCTGTCTGTCCGGAGCCAATCCCTGCCGCCTCTTCCGCTTTCCTGGAGGAAGTCAGGGACAGATTGGGGCAGGCTGTAGTGTATCACTGTACGTATATCGCGCTTATCCATTCCCATGCCATAGGCTGATGTCGCTGCCAGAACTGCATTGTCGGAAGACATGAACCAGTCCTCTATCTCTTTCTTCATATCCTTGTCCATTCCCGCATGATATGCCCTGATGCTGAAGCTGTCTGAAAGGGCGGATGCAATGGATTCTGTCGTTTTCCTCGATTCAATGAATATGATTGCGGGCCGATTGTCCCTGTTACTGAGGATTTTCCTGATGTCCTGCATCTTGGACAGGGAGCGAATGGCATGATAGAAGATGTTCTCCCTGTCGGAAGTCCCGTGCACTATGTATGTCTTCCTGTTCATGAAAAGGCTTCTCATTATCCCTCTGGTTATTTCAGGATCCGCTGTCGCAGTGAAAGCGAGAATCATCTTAGGGGAGAGTTCCTCAAGCATATTCCCGAGTTCCATGTAGCTTTCCCTGAATGTCTCTCCCCATGTGATTACGGTATGGGCTTCATCCACTACTGCGATATCAAAGCCTTTCAGTACATCCAGCTCGCTACGATCTTTCATCGCAACAAGCGTCTCAGGGTTTGTGATCACAGCACAGCTCTTCACATTCCTGATGTGTCTGATTCTTCTTTTCCTTTCCTCTTTCTCAAGACCTCCTTTCAGGACCACAGTGTCTATACCTGCTTCCATGAAGCGTTTCTCCTGGTCATTCATAAGTGAAAGAAGGGGATATATGATTATTGATTTTGCCTTCAGTGCGAGAATCGGATACATGAAGCAGAGGCTCTTTCCGCCTCCGGTCGGAAGGACTGCCAGCAACCGCCCTTCTTGTCTTCTTTCATGACAGTTCAGGATATTGCTTATGATCAGCTGCTGGTAAGGTCTCAGGTAACTGATATGAAATGTTTTCTTGAGCAATGAATAGTCTATATTCATATCAATCCTATTAAGGATGTTAAATTAATCTATGTTCTAAGAATGAGTAGTATTTCTCATCTGTGAATACAAGATGATCGAGAAGCTTTATCCCGAGAATATCCCCGGCTTTCTTTATGCGTATTGTCACATCCTTGTCTTCTTCCGATGGGGTTACATTGCCAGATGGATGATTATGTGCGATTGCTATGGCTGCCGCACGTTCTTTGATTGCAGGTGCATAGACTTCCCTGGGATGGACAATCGTCCTGTTCAGCAGCCCTACAGTTGCAACGAATGTTCCAAGAACTTCATGTGCTCCATTCAGCATCACGACCACGAGGCTCTCCTGATTTCTCGATGAGTAATGTCTTATCTCCCTATAGATATCTGCAGGATTTGAGATGGATGGTGCTTTCCTGCTGACTCTTCGTCTTCCGAGCTCAAGAGCAGCTCCTATTGCAGAGGCCTTAGCTGTCCCCAGCCCAGGGATCTTCCTTATATCCTCTGCGGAAAGCTTAGGGTTGCTGTCGAGATTCGAAAGAAGATCATCTGCGAGCTCCTCGACTTTCCGTTTCGCACTTCCGCTTCCTATCAGGAGCATCAGAAGCTCCTTGTCTGATAATGCCTCGATCCCAAGCCGCTCAAGTCTTTCCCTCGGCTTGTCTGCAGTTTCCTTTTCCATAAGCGATGTGTAGCTTGTTTCAAATGCGTAATTCCTCATGCTATATATACGCTTCAATGTGTGAATTCTGACAATCAGAGCAAATTGAGAAGGAAATAATTGACAAAGTTTAACGGGGGGGGGGTAGGATACTTTGTAGGTATTTCTAAAGGGGGATATATCATGAAAGTCCTGAGAATTTCAGCAATAGGCTTGCTTTTTGTTCTGCTGATGGCATCATGTGCGGGTAATGACAGTACCCAGCCTGTCAAGGTTTCAGATTATAATGAGCTTGTAACTGCATTGGCTGGGGATAGCAGTGCCATAGAGCTCACTGACAAGATTGATGCAAAGGATGTGCTCAGTGTCACAAGGAAAGTCACACTGGATCTGAATGGCCACACGATTTCAAATGCCTCTCAAATATGGCAGGATACGGAAACTGTAAACAAGTGGTCGCTTATTTCAGTCGGGAAAGGTGGAGAGCTTACTGTGACTGGAGATGGCAAGATTGATGCACTCGAGAACGATTGCTATGCATTTGATGTTGTTGATGGAGGCAATCTCATCATAGAGAACGGTGAGTTCATAGGTAACATCTCAGCTGTATATGTTTTTGAGGGCAGTGCTGAAATCAAGGGTGGCAAGTTCTCGATTAAACAGGAACATTCCTCCAAGGGAACAGCATTTACGCTGAATCTATATGATGCAAACCGTGAAGCTGAAACCGCATCAATTGTTGTCAGCGGTGGTGAGTTCATCGATTTTGATCCTGCGGCTAATGCTGCAGAGTCGGAGGACAACACGACTAACTTCCTAGCTGATGGATATAAGACAGTACCGCAATCGACTGGTGATACAACAATCTATAAAGTTGTGTCAGCTGCAGAATAATAATCCAGATATTGAATGATGTGGCCTAGGGCATATGCTCTAGGCCTTTTCCTTTTCATGATGGTAATATGAGCTGATGGCAAAGTACAGGATAGGGGAGATTGCCCAGAGGTGTGGTATCTCTGAGCGGACGATAAGGTACTATGAAGAGGAAGGGCTTATTTCTGTCAGCCGTTCATCGGGCGGTCACAGATGGTATCGCGATGAGGATGTCGTATATATAAAGAGAATACTTGAGCTCAAAGGCCTTGGTTTCTCGATTGCCGAGATAAGGAAGATCATAGAGCTCAGGGAAGAGGATGAGAGCGGGAACAAACGCAGGGCGGAGCTTCTCTCACAATACAGGCAGAAGATATCAGAGGATATGAAGAAGCTTGAGGTCCTGAAGGCTCATATCGATGAGCTCGAGTGGCATGTGCATCAGCTTGAGAAGGCAGAGGATGGCTTCACCGCATGTCCGGGGGCGCTCTGTGCATCCTGTGGCTATAAGTCGAGATGTGTCTTCTTCAGAGTCCCAGAAGATATTTCGAGATAGATAGTGACAGCTCTATTATGCTTCCGGCTGCTTCATGGGGAATCCCTGCAGAGAATTTCATGCATTCATATGTGAGATAGCCTTTGTAATGCTTGCGGAATGTATCGACTGTTTCTTCCCAGCATATGGTACCGAATCCTGGCAGGAGGTGCTGGTCTTCCTTTCCGTTGTTGTCTGCAATATGCGTTCCTATCAGGTTCTCTTCGGTTGTCTTTATAAAATCCGGTATCGACAGACCCATCATATGCGCATGTCCTGTATCGAGAACGATGCCTGTATTCCCTTTTAGGGCTTCTGTTATTTCAAGAAGATCCTCAGGTCTCCATATCTCATCCTCGCTTTCCATGTTCTCGATTCCGATTTTCATCTCGCATCTGTCCAGAAGAGATGAGAAATAGGAGATGTTGCCGCTTATGGAACCTCTTATCGGATGGATGACGATATGAGGGATGCCAAGGGCTTTTGAGTATTCCATTGCACGGATTATCATATCGTCAGCTTTCTTCCTGTCATCATCCGAAAGCCGCTGGTAGTCGAAGTATGGGGCATGGGACTGGATGTATTTCAGCTTGTATTTGTCTCTCAGGTCCGCGAGTTTTTCTATGTATTCCCAATCAATTGCGGAATGTGGATTCATCATTTCGCAGAAATTCAGGTCCAGTGCCGTGTATCCATGTTCAGCGTATAACGGAATGAGGGAGAGCATGGTATGCTTCTCCCCTCCGCGTGAGAATGATACGAGATTCGTATTAGTCGATATTAGCTCTTGCATATTCATCCAGTGCCGTCTGCACAATCGATACCATGTTGTCCACAGCCTGATCGATAGTGATGCTTCCTGCGGCTACTTCCATTATATTGCTCTGGAATGAATAGTATATCTGGTAAGCTGATGGAAGCCAGATTCCGACGACTTTTGGATTTGATGCTTCAGCCTGCTCTATGGCTTTGGAGTAGGCCGGATTGCTCTCAAGGAATGCGATGTATTCAGGATTGCTGTAGATTTCAGTGTTTACTGCGACATAGCCTGTGGCCTGAGACCATTTCATCTGGACTTCCGTGCTTATGAGGTATTCAATCACTGTCTTCACTGCATCTGAATCACTGTAGCAGAACAAAGCCTCACCGCCGATGTTGACTCCACCTGTAGCATTCTCATCTGTCTTAGGCACGAATGCTGTTCCAACCTCGAATCGTCCAGAGACATCTGCCAGTATCCTTGTGAGATTGGATGAGGATGCAAGTATCATGGCAGCACGGCCTGATGCGAACTCCGCAGTAGTCCCTGATGGTATGCTGTTTAGATATCCTGTATCAGCAAGCGCCTTCCAGTGCTCCAGGAAGTTCCTGAATGTACCTTCCTTTCCGAAAAGCACTTCTGTAGGTGTGCCCTGATGGCCGTTTTCCATATCGACAAAGTATGAGAGTCCTTTCTGTGCACCTATGAATGCACCGAGCTCGTATGTCGTCGGGACGCCTGCGAATGCATATCTTGTGACATTGCCACTGCTGTCCTTCTCTCCAAGCAGAGGAGCAATGGCCGTAAGCTCGTCCAGCGTTTCGGGAGCTTTGAGCGACAGGGAATCGAATAATGTCTTGTTATAGTATGCAAGAAGCAAAGAACAGCTGAAAGGCATTCCGAGAAGGCCTTTGTAAGATGTAAATGCACCCATAGCCTGAGGCATTATGTCAGAGGTATCTATGCCAAGCTCGTCAATGGTGTAGAGGTAATCCGCATTCATCATATCAAGGCACGCGGTCGCATCTAGCTGTGCGATATCCGGAAGTGATGATATATCCGCAGATGCGGCAGCTTTCACTTTTGTGATCACATCATTGGCAAGTCCCTGATATACGGCTTCAATCTCAATGCCTTTCTCTTCGCCTATTGTCGAATTGAATTCATCGATGATTTCCTCAAGCGCTGTTCCTGCGCGTCCTGAGCTGCAGTGCCAGATTGTCACGATTTCCTTTCCGCTTTCGCTGCTGCCCATGGCAATCAGCGGAAAAGCAGTGAGCACGACCAAAAGATATGAAAGCAGTTTCTTCATAGTCTTATCTCCCCTGATAGATATTCTGATAATCTTTTCCTTCCAAGCCCAAGGATGATCAGGAATGGCAGGACGATTATTGTTATTGCCGCAAACTGTGCACCATACTCTCCGCCATCCGCGAAGCCCAGCATCGTGATTCCTACCTGCACAGTCCGCATTGAGTTCCTGTTGGTGACAAGGAGTGGCCAGAGATAGCTGTTGAATGATGATATGAATGCCTGCAGAAATAGTGTGAACACAACGCTTCCGGCCATAGGACAAAGGATTTTCGCGATATAGACCGAGTCTTTTGCCCCATCTATTCTTGCGGCATCATAGTATTCCTGTCCTGCGGATACGAAGCTGCTTATCATCAGAAGGAGGGCAGATGCCGAGAAAAGGGAAGGGAGGATTATCGCCGCATAAGTATCGATGAGCCCGAGTCCCGCTATTGTCCTGTAGTTCGGATAGAGCAATGCATCTGGCGGTATGAACATCGTTCCGAGCAATGCAATCAGCAATATCTGCCTGAATCTGAATCTTATATGCGTGAATGCGAAAGCGGCCATGACTGTTATCAGAGTCCTGCCTATGGCTGTCAGCGCTGATGTAAGAAGGGAATTGATGATGAATCTCGGATAGTATCTGTTCTGCAATGCTGTCCTGAAGTTATCGAGCACAGGATGCGATGGAAGAAAATGGGCATATGCATCCGTGAAGTCGATGTTGGTGAAGAAAGACATCGAGATGCAGTAGAATAGAGGAAATGCGATGATTATGCAGAGAAGCAGCGTGAGAATGAACCTAGAAATCCTTGCGAGCATGACGCCTCCTTAAGGATATTGCTGCCATTGCTGCTATCGATATCGATACAGACAGCGTCGCTATTGTCGATTCCACCGCCCTGTTTCCTGATCTGAAAGCCTCTAGATAATAGTAATACATCACTGTCTCTGTAGAGCGGAACGGCCCTCCTTCCGTAAGCACCATCACAGGTGCGGATATCAGGAGAGCATCCTTTATCGCCATGAATACAGTTGCGGAAAGCATAGGTTTTATCATCGGGAGCTCTATGAGAAACAGTGATTGCATGGGACCTGCTCCATCAAGGCGTGCGGCATCAATCACATCCTTGTCTATCGACCTGAATGCAGACAGGAGGAGTATGTAATCAATACCGAAATCCAGAAACACCCCGAGAATGACCAGTACCAGCATTGCGGTCCCAGGGCTTTCGAGCCATGCGATGTCTGTTGAGAACATCCTGTTTATTATGGATATCCTTCCTCTGAACATCTCGCTGAACACAATGGCATATGCCGAAAGTGATACGGCCATAGGGGAGAGGAATATGAACTCTGCGACAGGCGACATCTTCCTTTTCCGTCTTGTAAGAGCCGCGGCAGCTGTCGTGAGGACTGTGTTGAGCGGTACGAAAAGAAGCGTGAAGATGATCGTATGGCCTATGCTTCTTATGAATGCATCATCGCTGAATAGTCTTATATAATTGCCGAATCCTGCGAATCCTCTTATCTGTCCTGATTGTGATATCGTCAGGAAAGATGAGATGAAACTCCTTATCAGTGGAAGGTAAGAGAACAGCAAAGCCATTACCAGTGCAGGTGCTATATATGCAAAAGCTTTCAGTTCTCTTCTTTTCATGCAGATTAATTTACATTCATTTTCAGGCCTTTTCAATATCATTAGAGATTAATTTCTTGTTACATAATGAAATATATTACGTAATAAAATCTTACGTTAAATTTTATTACGGCAAGATCGTTGAAAGTAAGTGCTATTTATGCATAGATTTCGGATATTTTCTGGGATAAAGCATCCACTTCCTCCGAAGTTTGGATTAGAATACAGGAAGGAGGGGATGATGAAACCTACACTTCTTGTTATGGCTGCAGGTATGGGCTCCCGCTATGGCGGAGTCAAGCAGATCGATGCTGTCGGAATGCATGGCGAGACACTTCTCGATTTCGGTGTCTATGATGCTTTCCATAACGGTTATGGCAAGGTCGTATTTATTATAAGACGCGATATAGAGGCAGATTTCCGTGAGCGTCTTTTCGACAGGATTGCACGGAACATGGATGCTGAGTATGTATTCCAGGAGCGTACTTCGCTTCTGACTCCGGAGCAGGCTATTGCCTCTGCAGAGAGAAAGAAGCCATGGGGCACCATCCAGGCAATTCTCTGCGCTAAGGATGCAGTCAAGACTCCTTTCGTTGTTGTCAATGCAGATGATTACTATGGACGTACTGCATATAAGGTGCTTGGTGATTATCTCTCGACTCTTGGCAATGACGATACGACACATGCCATGGTCGGCTTCACGTGCAAGAACACGATGAGCCCGTCAGGTTCCGTCACAAGGGCAATCTGCGTGATAAAAGATGGCAATCTCGTATCGATGGAAGAGAATCCTAAGATCGAATATGCTCCGGATGGCTCTGTAGTCTCTCATCTTCCATCAGGAGATGTGGCTCTTACAGGAGATGAGCCTGTATCAATGAACTTCTTCGGATTCACTCCAAAGGCTTTTGACAGCTTCATGGGTTACTGGGAGAGATTCATTTCCGTAAATGCGGCAGAGCCTAAGGTGGAATGCCTGCTTCCTAATGGAGCTTCCGAAATGGTCCAGAGAGGCGAGGGGTCCATCAAGGTCTTCACTACACCTGACAAATGGTTTGGTATGACATATCCTGAAGATAAGGCTACTGTAATGGCAGAGCTGAGGAAGAAGATAGAGACAGGATATTATCCGGAAAAGCTCTGGGAAAGATGATGATATTCAGCGGGGCAATCCCCGCTGTTTTCGTTATTGAGACTGTTTCAAAATTCCTTCTTGCTTGCGCAGGAGATAATATTTAGAATAATTCCAATAAGCGATTGCTTTTTCAGGAGTACACAATGAAACGGAATAAACTGATGCTTGCCTTAGCAGTGCTTCTTGTATTCGGTCTGTCTGGTCTTTCGGCAGTTGGAATGACTGTCTCATGGGAATGGCTTCTCGATGATCCGGATGTCACCGCATATCGTTATCAGCTCAATGGTGAAGAAGAGGATGGCTGGACAGTAGTTTCCGGCGATACGGATTCATATACAGCGGAAGGACTTGATCCTTATCAGTCATATACGCTTTATGTCCAGAGATCCTATGATGGCGTGAACTGGTCAGAGTCTGCGGCTTCAACTGCGGAAGCAATGCTTGAGGAAGAGCCAGCGACAGTGATTGAGGAACCTGCAGAGCCTGTAGCAGTAGAAGAATCTGTGGCAGCAGAGCCTGATGTGATTACTTATCAGGTGCTTGGTTTCACGGCTGAGTTCACAGTTGAGGATGGAAAGACGACACTCGCACTTCCTTCGATTGTGCTTGAGTCTGATGTTGATGGCTTCTTCGCATATGAGGTAGCAAAGTATGGTTCCGCTGTTGATGGAATCTATTACAACTACACAGGAGACAGCGTCGAGCTTACATATCCTGAGACAATCACAAGGGAGACTGTAAAGGCTAACCTCCCATACATGGTTGAGGATATCGCGGAATATGCTGCAACACTCACAGCTCCAGTTGCGACAGAAGAGCCAGCTCCTGTGGAAGAGACTCCGGCTACTGAGGAACCAGCAGTTACAGAAGAACCTGCTGTCACTGAGGAGCCAGAGGTTATCGCAGCAGCTGAGCCAATGGGCGTGACTGACAGATTCGCATTCACATTCATCCCACGCTTCGGTGCAGGTTCATATTATCACAATGATTCATATGGTCCGGTGATTGCACAGGTAGGTCTTGGTCTTGATTTCGGCAACATCCTTTCCGCGACTGACAGCTTCGGATTCGGCCTCAGGTCTGATATCACAGCTGATTTCATTGCAGGTCAGGATAACGGATACTGGAATCTTGATTCTACAACAGATTATTTCAACTTCGGAAATTATGCAGCAGCCGGATCCATCGACCTCAAGCTCATGTTCGATGTCATCGGCGATGATGTCATGGACTTTTACTTCGGTGGTGGTGTAGGTTATTCAATCGGTCATAACAAGGGACCATTCGATGATATTCTTGGACTTAAGTCATTTAATGGAATCGCAGATGACTGGTTTGCTTCTGGTATCGTAGGCCTCAAGTTCTTCACAGGAGACCTCTTCTCAATCGGTGCAGAAGCTCATTACCGCTACTATATGACTTCTGGTGCGCACTACTTCTCCGGAGACCTTGTCCTCGGATTCACAATCTAAGCTTATTAGTAGTTTATCAGAGCCGTCTCTCAAAAGGAGGCGGCTTTCTATTTTATTGATGATATTCAAATGGCTAGATATGTATTAAGTACAGTATGAAATCATGGAAAAGGGAAGGCTTCTTAATGGTACAAGTCATTAAAAAGCCTGTTTTATATCATTTTGAATTGGAATGGATGAATCGATATTTCCCTCTGGTTGCTGTTTTCTCAATCAAACCTGATTCATTCATAAAACTGATCAGTGAGCTTGCTGGCGATTTTGTAATGCTACAAATATTGACAACATCTGTCCGTGAGAATGTCTCATACAATCCGAATCGCTCATAAAGTGCTAATACGTTTTTCCGTGTAGGTTTGCTTAGCGACAGTGTATTGAGGATAGCTTCGAAGTCCTGTTTTTCAGGCGAAACACCTGTTTTTGTCACATAGTTCAGATTCGGAAGAGTGACTATGAACTGAGATGGAGTTGATGAGTAGGAGGGTATTTTGTCATCAGTGTAGTTTGAGCATGACTGATACCATTCAATGATTTTCTCAAGTCCGCTTCCCTGGCGTTCCATATATCCTAATCTTGAGAATACATCTGCAAGGACAGGATTGCGCCTCTTTGAAGAGACATCACTGAGCTTCAGATTCTGTATTATGCTTCCATCTGCCATTCCTCCCGGGGAATAGATGGTCATCCTGTCATCGAAGATATCGATATGGACTTCGCTTCCGAGTTCCAGATAGGATCTGTGGACAAGAGCGTTGACAAGGGACTCAAAGCAGCTGCGCTCCGCATACTCTGGCATCTCTATCCTCGATGTTGGAGCTTTCCTCCACATGATCTTTGTGTTGCGCTGGATGAATGACATGCCATCCTCAAGGAGCTTGATAAGACTTCCTGTGAATTCAGCACTGTCGAGTGCGTCTACAAGGCCACCTGCTTTTGTAAGGCCATTCCACCTTACGCAGAATAGTCTTGATTGCCTTAATGGGCAGTTGTCAGCAATAAGGACTCCGGCATTAGTCAGTTTCCTGGTATCTTCATCTACAAGGCCAAAGGAAGCCAGGAACTTGTCATCAAAGCTTTTACCGGTCCAGGCTTTGAATCTTTCATGAAGTTTCGAGAAAGCGAAGTCTGCTGCATCGTATTTTGATACAAGGGAATCAAAAGATTCATTCAGGCCATCAAGAATGAGTTCATGGAGGATATGATCCGGAGCTGCGATGCTTTCGTTTCCATTTCTGATATAAGCTTCCCTTATTCCGTCAGCTTTATAGTAGTAAGGTGTATGGATTCCTTTCGGAATCGACAGAAGCAGGATCGGCTTTCTATCTTCAATCTCCGGAGTGAGTATGAATCGTGGTACAGGGGAGATCCTTTCTTTTATGAGCCGGCTTATATCCTGCATCTTTCTGCGGATCCTCAAGTCCTGTGACCACATGATTGTCATCAACGCCGAAGAACAAAGTTCCGCCTGCAGTATTGGCAAAAGCACTGACGCTTTTCAGCCAGCTTTTAGGTTTCCTTATTTCTACGGACTGCTTGAAATCACATTCAGTCACTTCTGCGATAAGCATACTCAGCATCGATACTTTTCTCCCTGTGATTATTATACAGTATTGTCAAACATTGCCCATGGCTGCTCTGTCAATTGACCGATGGAAATATATTGCTTATCATCATTGTTACAAAAAGGTGCGAGGTAATCTTTAGTTTATGAAAAGCGAAAGGCTGGCAATCAGTCTGGAATATATGAGATTCACCACAGAAGCAGATGGTGAGGAATTCACGGAAGAACTTGAGCAGAAATTCTCTGATATCATGGAGGGTGACCTCTCTGCTGATAAGGCAGTAGCGGATTACATCAGGTCAGAAGGTCTTGATACATCATCGGATGATCCAAAGCTGGATGATCAGTCGAGATATCCTGGCACAAGATGCCTTGTCAATTATTTCGGTATCAAGGACAAGCCTCAGCTCAAGAGGATCGATAAGCATATTTCCTCACTGAGGACTGCTGAGCTTCTGCGCTCTCCTCTTGATATGCCTTTCACATTCGATCATCTCAAGGCCATACACTTCCATCTCTTCGGTGATATCTATCCATCAGCTGGTCAGATAAGGCGCCGTTCCTCATCGAAGCACACGGAGTACTGCGAGCCTGAGTATATCGATGCGCAGGCCAAGAGGCTTTTCGATGAGCTTCTGGCTTCTAAATATCTCCGCAACTTCGATGACAGCGATGATTTCATAAATGAGCTTGCCTATTACATGGGAGAGCTAGAGGCGCTTCATCCTTTCGCAGATGGCAATGGCCGTGCATCGAGACTGTTCTTCAATTCGATTGCTCTCGCAGCTGGCTATGAAATAGGATGGGGAAGCGCGGATCCTGACAACTTCCTGGAGGCAAGCGTCGCAGCGCTTGATGGCGATTATCAGGCACTGATCGATGTGCTTGAGGAAATTGTCATACCGCTTTCCGAGTAATCAGAGAAGGCCGAGGCTTCTTGCAAGATCCTCAACCCCAAGATATTCGAACACTGTTGTCTTGAGACTTACGAAGAGCGTGATGAGCTGATTCTTTATCTCGTTAGCCTTGCTGTCATTCGCAGCGTACTGAAGCGCATCCTCATCAGGCAGCTCACCTGTAGGCACGAACTGATTGAATGACCAGTCCGCTATGCTGAACTGGCTTTCTATCCTCTCTTCATCTTCATCGGGGAGGCTTGGATAGAAGTCAAGTCCTGTTATCCTCTCAGCATCATCTATGCTCATTGCGTACGACTGCAGGGATTTGTCGGAGCCTTCATTCGGAAGAACGAATGCTATTCCTTTCCTCTCGCTTCCTGAATAATCGAGTATTGTCTTATAGAAGTTCTTCGGGATTGATACCTCATTGCTTCCTATTGTCTCGTAAGGCCCATCGGTAAGCACAGGGCCAGTCACTACATATACAATGCCGTTATCATAGGCAAATGTCCTTACGACAGCTTCGAGATCTGCCCAGATCCCTCTGTTGAATGATGGCTCCTGCGGTGTCATATTGGACATATAGAATGTATCGCTCATCGCATTATCCGACCATTTGAAATCAGCGGCTGGTGCGAGATGCCCTCTGTCATAGCCTGATGATCTGTAATCAGACAGAGTCGCAGAACCTGTGATAACCATAGGATCTTCCCTGAAGTCATCAGCTCTCTCAGATGTGCCGAGAACCTCGTTCCTTGTCAGCTCATAAGCAACCCATGATGCGACTTCATTCTCCTCATTGTATGAGAGAGTATAGCCCATATGCTCTATGATCTGCTCTCCAGCAACAGGAGCCGGAAGTTCCAGATGCTGTATTGTTCCGGATGCCGTATCTTCCGCAGCCTCTGATGGAGTGAGGAAGCAGAGCACTATGAACAGAATCACCATGACAAGCAGCGTGATGATTATCTTCCTGAGAAGATGTTTCTTCTTTTTAGATCTCTTTGCCATATGCGTCCTGATTATAGAGCAAAAGACTTTCCAGCGTAACTATGTGATATGATAATCCTCATCATGACCGAGAAAGAGAAGTTATACCGACTTATTGATGATGGCTATACACTGGTGTTCCCCACCGAGGAGAGCGCCCGCGTTTTCTCAGTAAGCTATGTCCTGGATCTTCAGAAGGGTCTGCTTGCCGACTCTGTCATCGCATTTGATAAATTCGAGAAGCTGTTTTATCCGGACGATGGCCGCTCAGAGATAACCGACTCACAGCGCATCGTCTTCTCATACTATGCTGCTGAGAATCTTTCAGGGCTTTTCCGTTATTTCATTTCCGAAGATCACCCTGAGATAAAAGGCAGGCTCCATACATTCATAGCATCAATGCTCGGCAGGCTTGATGAGGTCATGTCTGTCACGGTGAGAAAAAGAGATGCGCTTGCGGATGCGATGCTCGTAAGGGCGGAGTACAGCAGATATCTTTCTGAGCTCAATCTCAGGGATAAGGTCCTTGAAGAGCCATTCATCCCTGCCGATCTCGGGAAGTATGCGATAGTGATGCCATCGGCTTTTCCGAAGGAGCGGAAGCTCCTGAAGCTTCTCTCATCATCGGGCAATGTGCGTTTCATAGATAGCGAAACATTACTGGATACGCCACTGTATATCTTCAGCAATGAGAAGAGCGAGATCAGGGCCATGTTCCTGAAGATAAGGAAACTTATCGATAATGGAACTGATCTTTCTGATATCGTGATTGTCACGGCGGCATTGGAGCGGGTGCGTCCTTATCTTGAAAAGGAAGCATATCTTCATGATATCCCCCTGGATTTCGTATCAGGTGCATCTCCGCTCTCATATCCGGCAGGTTCATTTCTCTCGATGCTCCGTGATATCTATCAGTCACACTATTCGATAGAATCTCTCAAGGCACTGTTCCTCGATCCTGCGATTCCGTTTTCCAGACCTGATGCGCTCAGGGCTTTCATTGCACGTGCAATATCTGATTCAGTCTCCTTTGCATCAGCAAAGGATGATAGATATGCACGCATCGACAGCGAGGAGATAGGGGATGTCTACAGGACTTTCAGGAAGGATCTCGATGCTCTGATGAGGGAGACGCGGCCTGAAAGGATCACTCCGCTCCTTCATGCCCTGATGTCCCACATGCTTATCAAGGATCAGTTCAATGGCAATGAGGACGATAAGGATACATACTCCTTTGCCATGAATGCGCTTCAGGATTTCCTTGCAGATGCGGGTAAAGCCGGCAGTGCCGGATTCGGCTTCAGCATCCCGCTGTTTCCTGCGTTCATCTCATATCTTGAAGGAATCATGTATGTGCCCAGGAAGAAAGCTGGAGGAATAAAGGTCTATCCGTTCACGCAGGATGCTGCTGTATATTCCCCTTACAGATTCATTATCAGCCTGAACGAGTCAGATGGTGCGAAAAGGGTTAAGGATGCTGCTTTCTTCTCGGACTATGAGCTGGATGAAAGAGGAGAGGAAGACATAACGGAGAACATACTGAGAGCCTATGATGCTTTCTCAGATAACCTTTATCTTTCTGCTGCGTCAGAGACATATGAAGGGGCAGTGCTTCCGCTTATGAAGCTCAAGCAGGAGAAAGGGAATATAGATGTAGATGATTCCTGGAGATATGAGTGCTCTTTGACCGATGGCCGTATATATCCTCTGCAGAGAGAAGGCTTCGATAAAGCCATGCATTCATCGCTGAAGAGGCGTATATATTCCGAGGACATTGCACGAGGGATGAACGGGAAGCCTGAGAAGGGTACTCTGATGCTGAGTTTCTCCAAGGTCGACAAATACAGACAGTGTCCTTTCGCATATGCAATGCGCTATAGATTCCTTCTTGATGAGAACAGGCATTTCGTCAGCGAGGAGACCGACAATCTGGAGATAGGAACCAGGCTTCATTCTGTCATGGAGCAGTTCTATAAGGAGGGCGGTAGATGGCCGGAGAAACGCATTCCAGAGATTTTCGATCAGGAGATGGATCTCTGGCAGGATGGAAAGAGGCATGGCGATGATGGTTCTATCGTTTCTGTGCGCGCATCTGCCCTGCGTCCTTCTCAGAATATGGTGATAAACATCAGAAAGCGTTTTCTGCAGAATATGATCGATCTTGCTATCCGCATGAATGATGAGGCCGAAGTGTTTGAGGATGGCGTTGAACGGAAATTCAGGAGCGACATCGAAGGCCATGGATATATCCTTGATGGAAAGGCCGATAGAATAGCATCGATGCCTGAGGGACTTGTAATCTATGACTACAAGAAAGGGCGTGCATTCAGCAAAGACAAGATCACCGATAAAAGCCTGCAGTTCTATATCTACAGGCTTCTTGTGGAGAGAGAACTTTCCATGCATGTCGCGCGTGCATCGTTCGTGACGCTGACGGACGGGAAGATTTCGGACATAGATCTCAGCGAGAGTGATGACTATGTGCTCTCTGTCCTTGATGAGGCTGCAGAAGGAATGAGAAAGGGAAGCTGGACAGCGCTTCCTGATGAGGATAAGTGCGGAAGCTGCAGTTTCCGCATGATATGCAGAAGGAGGTTTACAGTACAATGACATTCGAGGATCTCCTGCAGAAAAATGGAATCAGGCTGTCTGATGAACAGATGGCAGCTGTATATACAGATAGGAGCGCTATAGTAAGTGCTGGTGCCGGTGCTGGAAAGACTACTGTGCTTTCACTCAGGTTCGTGCGCCTTGTGATGGAAAGAAAGGCGCATGCTGACCAGATAATGACGCTTTCTTTCACTCGCAAGGCCGCCGCTGAGATGTATGAGAGGATCTATCGCCTTCTTGAGGAAGCTGCTGCTGAAGATGAATATCTTCATGAGGAGCTGAAGACATATTTCCCGAATGCCAGGATTTCCACGCTTGATTCTTTCTGGGGGGAGATCGCACGCACGGACTGCATGAGATTCGGCATAACCAGGGATTTCCTTTCTCTTGAGTCAGATGATGCCGATGATATGGCAAAGGAGGTCTTCCTGTCCATTCAGGATGATGAGAATGTTGCTGAAGCGCTTTCGGAGATCGCATTCTACTGTTCCGAGCAGAATCTGCTTGCGGCGCTTACATGGATTGCGTCATCCTGCTCCGATGTTGTGACTCCATTCTCTGCGGAGCAGAATATAACCTCAGCGCTCAATTATGCGAGGATTGCGGAGTCTTATGCGCATAAGATGATTTCAACAGCAGTCAATGAGCTTGAGGATGCGAATCTTGCCTGTTCCGACAATCCTTACTTCGATAAGATCCGTGATGATGTGAGGAAATACAGGGAAAGCGGGAGTGTCTCATTCAGCTATGATCTGAAGCAGCTGAGGAAGAAGGCACACAAGGAAGTGAATGATGCTGTCAAGGCATTGCGTTCCGCCATTGACTCCGCTTCGTCCTATATTGATATCGAGCCGCTCATCTCATCATATGCGAAGCCTTTATCGGTTGTGCTTGAGAGCTTCATAAGAGAACTTCAGAAAGAGAAAAGAGTCAAGGGAATGCTTTCATTCCACGATACAGAGGTGCTTTCAAGGATGATTCTTGTCACGAACAAGGATGTCAGAAACTATTACAAGAGACGCTATCGCTTCATAATGGTCGATGAGTTCCAGGATAACAACAGCGCGCAGAAGGATCTTCTGTTCCTGCTTGCGGAAAAGGATGGAATGGAAAACGATGGGATACCACCGCTTTCCGCTATCGACAGCAACAAGCTGTTCTTCGTCGGTGATGACAAGCAGTCGATCTACTATTTCAGAGGTGCTGATGTCTCTGTGTTCAGAAGTCTTAAGGAGGATATAGGAGCTATAGGCGGGGATGTCCTCTCATTGAGGAACAACTACCGTTCGGAGCCTGCCCTGATAGACTGGTTCTCTTCTGTGTTTCCTTCTGTATTCAGCGCTGCTGATCATGAACCTGTTGCAGAGGAAAGGCTTATAGAGGAGTTCACAGGTTTTCCATTCTCATCTTACTGGGCAGATGATGAACCTATGGCTGCAAGGGATGCGACTCCCGGGATAAAGCCGAGAATTGAGGCAGCCCTCTTGACTCCTCCGAAGAAAGGAGATGAGACTTACAAGAACAATGACTATGCAACGCCTGGCGAATCTGAAGCTGTGTATATCGCTGATATGATCGAGAAGATGATGTCAGGGGATGATTATCTCGTGCCTGACAAGGATGGAAAGACACTGAGGCGGCCTTCATTCGGCGATATAGCGGTGCTTCTCCAGACAACAGCGGGGCAGAGGGATTTTGAGAAGGTGTTCAGGATGAGGAATATCCCATATGTCGTTCCTGAAAGCTCCTCGATAACCACGGAAGCCATCGCCAGCGATATCTATTCATTCCTCCAGTGCCTCATATATCCTGATGACAAAACTGCATATATGGCGCTTCTGCGCTCTCCTTTTGCAAGAATCTCCGATAAGGGACTTCTTCTCTTTGCGGATGATGAAAGCTTCGAAGGTGCTTTCAGTTCAGTCCCTGATTTTCAGGATGCTGAAGACATTCAGGCGTTCAGCTCACTTTCTGCGCTTTACCGGAAGGTATCAGCGATGGTCGGAAGAGAGCCGGTTTCCCATATACTTGATGGCATCTACTATGAGAGCGGATACCATACATATCTTGCAAGCCGTGCAGATCTCGCAGTATATGAAGACCATTTCAGCTATCTCTGGGAAGCTGCGGCCGCATTTGATAAGAAAGGGAAGCCGCTTGTGCTGTTCCTCGATCATCTGAGGCCTCTTCTTGGCAGCTCTTCAAAGCTTGAGAATGCTGCGATACAGCACTTCGGCTCCGATGCTGTGTCCATCATGACGATACATAAGTCGAAAGGCCTGCAGTTTCCTGTTGTCTTCCTTGCTGATTCTGCAAGAGGCCCTTCGAATCAGAGCGCTAAGAACAAGCTGGCCTTCGCAGAAGGAAAGAATCCGCTTCTGATGCTTGATCCTGATGATGCAGGTGCTCATCCATTCTCAAAACTCTTCAATGATGCCCGCATACGCAGGGAAGAGGCAGAGCGGGACAGACTGCTGTATGTTGCGCTTACAAGAGCATCGGTACATATCATCATAACAGGCGTGAAGAAGCAGAATTCAGCAAAGAGCCTTTTCTATCGCATACCTGAAAGCTGTCTGAAAGCAGGCGAGATTCCATTGGCACCAAGGCTTACCAGGACAGAAGCCGATTCCGGTTCATCCGCATGGTATGATAAGGCTGTCTATAGCAGAGGAGTATATACGGAGAAGAGGAGGGGCGTCCGTGCATCTCTTCAGACTGATAGCGATAACAGCGGAAGAGAGGGAATTGTGCTCTCATTTATTCCGTCTGACAGGATCATCGCAGCGCATCAGTCCTTCACGGAATTCGGGATCATGGCACATGAGGCCGTTGAAGCTGCTGCAGAAGGAAGGAAACCTTCATATATAGCAGTAAGGGATGTCTCGGCTTCCGAATACTCAGAGCTTTGCCGCGATGCAGATTCCATAGGGCAGAGATTCATATCATCAGATGTCTATAAAGAGCTTGTAGAAGGAAGGGAGACTGAGAGCGAAGTCAGATTTTACTATCCAGATGATGGACGGGTGATTGAAGGTTCTGCGGATCTTCTTGTCTATGAAGGGGATCATGCACTCGTGATTGATTTCAAGACAGACAGGGTCATGTCCCCTGAAGAACATCTCGGGCAGATCACGAAATATGCACAGTCGCTTTCAGTACTAAAAGGCATTGAATGCAGATGCACCCTCATCTATCTCAGGGATATGAGGAGGAGTGCGATCTGGGATAAATATGGGAATGTGCTGTCAGAGTGATTTTGCGGCCTTATCCATTCTTTCAAGTGCGGCAAGGACATTCTTTCTCGATGTGCCATAGTTGAAGCGTACGAAATCCTGCCATGCAGGTCCGAACCATGTACCATCGTTTGCGCAGACAGATGCCTTGACGCCGAAGAATCTGGAGAGTATCCCGCCGCCTTCGCCGCCCGGGAATTCATCCTCATGTGATTCCACATATGCTTTTGCCTTCTCATAGATTGCAGAGCAGTCCACGAATGTGACGAATGATGCATGCCCTCTGACTACATGAAGAGGGGAGTCAAGTTTCTCGAGAAGCTTTGCCATCTCTTCCGCAGTACCCTCAAGGTAGGCACAGAGCTCCCTGTTGTAATCGATGCCGTTGCGGTATACAGCTTCAGTGAGCTCTCCGATCATGATGCTTGGCTCATCGAGGCGCGCCGCACGCTCATGCTTTCTGAAGGCTTCCTTCTTCGCACTGTCCGAGAAAACTATGAAGCTGCAGTGCTCTCCTGCGATATTGAATGTCTTCGAAGGTGCGAAGAGCGTGATTACATCGGCTCCTATGCCTTCATTTGCCTTTCCCATAGGGACGTGCTTTGCGGAAGCATGCGTCAGATCCGAGTGTATTTCGTCTGAGATCACCGGAATCGAGAATTCCTTCGCAGTCCTCAGAATGAACTCAAGCTCCTCTTCGGGAAATACTATTCCAGATGGATTCTGAGGAGAACAGAAGAGGATCGCATCTGATGTTGACGCATCTTCCCTGAACCTCTTCCTATCGATTGAGAAAGTGTGCGTGTTGCTGTCATAGCTGAGATTATGCTCCACAAGCGTCCGCCCCAGGTTCTCCGTGATTTCCCTGAATGGCCTGTACATCGGAGAAGGGACGAGAATACGGGCATCTTCAGCTGTAAAGAGAGAGATTGATGTAGATACGCCATGCAGCAATCCCATGGAGTAGGAGATATCCTCAGCAGGGACTTCCCAGTCATGGCGTACCTTCAGCCAGTGGGATGCCGATTCCTCAAGTGTTCTGAAGACAGGATAGCCATAGACGCCTTTCTCCGCGATTCTGAGCCCTGCGGCCTTTGCATGTTCCTCAGGAAGGAAATCCATGTCCGCAACCCAGAATGGCTCTGCATCCGGATTCGAACAGATCGACATTATGGAAGACTTATCCCATTTGACGCTATTTGTGCCGCGCCTTTCCGCTGCTGTATCAAAATACATAATTACCTCCTAATCAGGTCCTCAGTAGGGACTATCCCATGATACTGTCCAATTGCGCCAGGATATTCAATAGCTGACTCCGGGCATCTGTGATAGCACGCGAAGCATGATATGCATTCATCGCCGAATACAGCCTTCCCGTCCTTTATTGATATATTCCCCATAGGACAGATCCTTTCGCACAGCGAACAGCCTATGCATCTGTCTGATGCCCGGAGCTTCGTCTTCTCCGGCTTTATCGCATATGGGGAGATCCTGCGCATCACATGGTAGAGCGGGCCCCTCGTCGGAATGGATACTGACTCATCTGCTATAGCTGATGATATTGCCGCGAGATCTTCGTCCGCTTTTCCGATTATAGTTCTGGTCTTCTCCTCGGTGACTGCCTTCTTCTGCAGAGGAAGATAGGCATCCGGCATTCTCACGGAAGCCGAGTATGCGAGTGCTATCCCGATATCAGCAAGCTCCCTTTCCATATCAGCAAGAGTACTGAGAGGAGTCGATGCGGAAGTCGCTATCGCGAATACGTATTTGAGCCTGCTGTTGTCCCTTCCTGCCATATACTCCCTTATGAATCGCCTCATCGGGTAAGGTACTCCCCAGCAATAGACAGGGAAGGCAAAGCCAAGTGATTCCGTGTCATCTGGTATCGTCTCTTCACCTGAGAGTATCTTCTCTATGAGTATCGGCCTGTACCCCTCGATTTTCCTTGCCGCATACAGCGAATTTCCTGTTGCTGTGTATACTGCGATGATTTTCCCCATATTCACCTCAAAGAAGAAAGCAGTCTGAAGAACGATGGGAACGTTATCGATGCCGCGCTCTCATCATCTATTATGATATCACCGGAAGCGCCTGCGGAAAGCGATGCGAGAGCCATCACGATCCGGTGGTCGGAGAAACCTTTGACAGAGCCTCCTTTCACATAGCCGTTTCCATGGATAATCAGCGCATCTTCCTCTTCTTCCGCATTGACCCCGAGCAATGCCAGATTCTCCCTCATGCATGAGATCCTGTCAGTCTCCTTTATCCTGGCCTGCGGGACATTGCCAAGTCTTGTGGTACCTTCAGCCATTGCGGCGGTTACCGCAAGTATAGGAAGGGTATCAGGAATTGCATTGAGATCGAATGTTCCGGCTTTCAGATGCTCAGGGCCCTTTACTGTCACTTCATTGCCATTCCAGCTTATCTCAGCTCCCATCTCATGGAGTATGTCAAGAATAGCCTTATCGCCCTGAGGATCTTCCGGATCAAGTCCTTTTACAGTTATCTCGGTTCCGGCCATGGCTGCCATGCAGAAGAAGAATGATGCGGATGAGTAGTCTCCGTTTATATAGCTTTCGAAACCATGATAGCGCTGACCGCCCCTGACTTCCGCTCTCATGTAGTCATCTGCTATCGTGAAGTCCACGCCTTGCTCTCTGAGCCATCCGAGCGTCAGCGATACATATGGCTTCTCATAAAGCAGGGTACAGGTTATCCCGGTGTTTTCTTCAGCAAGAGGTGCCCCGAGAAGGAGACCTGATAGATACTGGCTTGTCCTGCATTCGATTGAGGCCCTGCCACCTTTGATCGGTCCTTTCACAGTCACAGGAAGCTTATCTGAATCAATATCGCATCCAAGGCTTCTCAGTGCATCAGCAAGAGGCTTTATAGGGCGTGACAGAAGCTGCTCATCGCCTGTGATTGTGACTGGAATGCCTAAGGAAGCCGCCATCGGAAGGAGAAGGTAGGTTGTCGTGCCGCTGTTTCCGGCATCTATGGTCAGATTGTCAGGCAATACGATATTCCTGGAATCCACGATGGCTGAGGACATATCATCGGAGAACATGACCTTCGCGCCAGCGTTTGATATCGCATTGATGCAGGACTTCGTATCCTCTGAGATAAGCGGATTCGATATCTTTGAGATATCATGGGCGAAATATGCAATCAGGAATGCCCTGATTGTCTGGCTTTTCGATGCAGGGATTGCTATCGTCCCCGCAGGCTTTGCTGGACTGAGTGTGATCATGGCAAGATTATAGTTTTTTTGCTATCGGAAATTAAGGGCTTCACCTCTCCAGAAGCTTCTTTTCGGAACGAGGAACAGCAAGCTTTGAACCGAAGGCGTTCCCGAGGCCGTAGGATTCCCTGTCGTAATATGATTTCTCTTTCCTTTTCCTTATGACTGCTTCAGGATACAGGATCTCTATCGCGAGATGCTCGTTCTCCGCATTGATGAGCGCAAGGGACTTGCCTTCCGTGCTGCTGAGCTTCGATGAAAGGCTTCTGATCGCTCCGAGCATGAATGATGTCCTGCTTACCTGCGTGCCTTGTTTCCTTAGCTTCCGTATCGCAGTCTCCGAGGAGGTCATCAGATATGTATAGATATATACGGCAAGCTCAGTCTCTGCCAGCGCTCCATGGATCCTGATTGTCCTCAGCCCGTCATTGTCCTGCCATCTGAGCCCATATACTCCTGTGGCCTCAGAGAGGTATGAGAGGAGATGTGCTGAGTAGCTTGGAAGTCTGTATGCGGAGAATAGGTCTGCAGTATATATGACAGGTCCTTCAGCTTCTGCGCTCCTGCATTCGAGCATCAGGCTCTGGGCCTTTCTGATGGCTTCTGAGGCCTCATTCTCAAATGGTGATGAGGACAGGGCCATAAGCTTCTGGATCTTATCGCGGCGGCTTCTGTCCTTCCTTATCGATAGCCTGGCTTTGCTTTTGCTGAAATCCCCATCTACTCCAAGAAGTCTGCAGTATTCCCTGAATTTTGGAGAGTGTCCGCTTATGAAACCGTTGATGCGGAAATCCAGGGCATGTGCGAGCTCATGAAGGAGAACGTTTTTTGCATCATAGGCAGAGCTGCAGCATTCCTCGCTGATCACTATCGTGTTCCCGGAAGAGTCGTAGAAGCCGAGTCTATCCTCCGTAAGAGGCGGGGAGACGATTATCCTTATGCCTGAGCGGGAACCGATCATTCCTTTTGCTATGAGCTCATCTTCCCTGGCTTCCATTATTGCAGTAAGCTCTTCGGCCAGCCTGTTGAGCGCCTTGCTCTGCGCTTGTATCACAATCATGCAGTGATGATAGCATTTCCGGCTTGTTTTGAGTTAGAGTTGTAACGTGAAGATCTATATTGAAAGCCTTGGCTGTGCCAAGAATCAGGTTGATTCGGAAATACTGCTGACCTATGCAGAGGAAAATGGATATTCAAAAGCTGAGAGCGCTGAGGATGCCGATGTCATTGTCGTGAACACATGCGGCTTCATAGATAGCGCGAAGGAGGAATCCATCTCGACATTCTTCTCGCTGAAGGAGGCCAATCCTGATGCGAAGATCATACTTGCGGGGTGTCTTGCCCAGAGATACGGAAACGAGATGGAACTTGATGAGGCTGATGCCATCTTCGGCAACCATGACCTCTCTCTTTTCCCATCTGTACTCGCCGGCCTTGAGAAGAGGGTATGTATTCCCGAGTATCCTGATCCTGACAGGGAGCGGGATGACAGGAAGGAGCTTCTTGGCTATCCGGGAAGTGCCTATCTGAAGATTTCCGAAGGCTGCAATCACTGCTGCTCATATTGTGCCATACCGCTTATAAGGGGGCCTCTCCGCTCAAGGCCGATGGAGAAGGTCATTGCGGAAGCTGAGCGTCTTATCGCATCAGGCGTGTATGAGATCAATCTGATTGCGCAGGACCTTGGTGCCTATGGTCTCGATATATATGGGAAGCAGATGTTCGTCAGCCTGCTTGAGCGTCTCTCTTCCCTCGATGGTGATTTCGTGCTGCGTCTTCTGTACATCCATCCCGATACTTTCCCTGAAGGCCTGATTGATCTTGTAGCCAGAAGTCCGAAGATTCTTCCTTATTTCGATATCCCGTTCCAGCATGCTGATCCAGGAGTGCTCAAGTCGATGAAGCGCACAGGAAGCAGGAAAATCTATCTTGAACTCATAAGGAGGATACGTGAGGCTCTCCCTGATGCCGTGATAAGGACAACGCTGATGCTCGGGTATCCAGGCGAAGATGAGAAGGCTTTCGAAGAGCTCAGGCTGTTCGTCAAGGAAGCGGAGTTCGACTGGATGGGTTCGTTCCTGTATTCAAGGGAAGAGAACACGCCAGCTTACGATATGAGAGGACAGAAGGAGCATGACAAGGCCCAGAAGCAGGCCGCTGTGTGGAAGAAGGAGATAGAAGCCATACAGGAGGAAATCACCGCGTCAAGGCTGAAGCGTTTTGTGGGCAAGACATTCGATGCCCTTGTCGAAGAGAAGATCGCAGATGAGGATCTCGCGATCTGCAGGATCTATTCGCAGGCTCCTGATGTCGATGGTCTTACTGTCGTCATGGGAAGGGATATGAAGAGCGGTGATGTGGTAAAGGTCGGCATCACCAATGTGAGAGGCGTTGATCTCGAAGGAGTGAAGCTTTGATTGATCTCTCGATGCTCAATGATGAGCAGAAGGAAGCTGTCCTTGATTTCGACCACAACCTTCTGCTTCTTGCCTGTGCAGGCTCTGGCAAGACAAGGACAATAACAGCCAAAATCGCATATGCTATCTCAGAAGGCATATACAAGCCTTATCAGATTCTTGCGGTCACTTTCACGAACAGGGCTGCTAATGAGATGAGGGAGAGAGTCGCGCAGTATCTGCCTGATGAGGATCTTTCGGGTCTTGAGATGAGGACTTTCCACTCATTCGGCGCATATATGCTCCGCCGCAATTATGAGAGAGCGGGGCTCCCGAGGGATTTCTGTATCTATGACGATGCTGATTCCGTGTCGCTTCTGTCGACTGTGGCCGCAATTGAGAAGCGCGAGCTCAGGCAGGCGATGAAGGAGATTTCCAATCTCAAGGACCGCGGGGTGATGCCTGAGGACAGGGAAGCTGCCAGAGCAGGAGATGGCTCATATGATCTCCCTCAGCTTTACCTGAAGTACCAGAATGCGCTCAGAAAGACAGGCAATGTCGATTTCGCTGATCTGATACTCAAGCCTTATGAGCTCCTGCGTGACGATGAGGAGGTCAGGACTAGGTACAACAGCAGATTCAGGATGATTCTCGTCGATGAGTATCAGGATTCCAATACCATGCAGTTCAGGCTTCTCCGCCAGCTTGCAGGCCCTGATACACAGATTGTCGCTGTCGGCGATGATGATCAGTCGATCTACTCATTCAGGGGAGCCGCCATCGAGAACATCCTCACGTTCTCTTCATCGTTTGAGAATGTCCGTGAAATCAAGCTCGAGAAGAACTACAGATCCACCCAGCAGATTCTATCTCCAGCTGCCGCACTTATCGCGCATAACACCGAAAGACATCCGAAGAGTCTTATATCGGCAGATGATAAGACAGGACCGAAACCTCAGCTCCTCAGGAATCCTGATGCAAGGGCAGAAGGTGTACGCATCGCATCGATCATCGGTGAGATAGGCGATTACGATAATACCGCGATACTCTACAGGACTAATGCCCAGTCCCTTATATTCGAGCAGATACTGACAGAGAGAAGGATTCCGTTCAAGCTCATAGGCGCATTGAGATTCTATGAGCGTGAAGAGATAAAGGATTCTCTTGCTTTCCTGTATCTTCTTCTCAATCACAGGGACGAGATAAGCTTCCGCCGCATCGTCAACAAGCCAGCAAGAGGACTCGGCGAGCAGAAGATCTCCAGGATCCTTTCCCTTTCCGATGATATAAAGGAAGGGCTCAGGCTTTTCGTTTCCACTGCATCGGGAGCGGCTGCTGCAGGGGCTTCATTGTTCCTTTCTGCATGGGATGCCGCCGACAAGTCCCTCGATATGGATGGCAATCTCGGTGAAGTGCTTAGGAAAGCGCTAGATGATACCGGGCTGTATGGACTTTATCAGAGTGAGTCCGATAAGGCTGTCAGGATGACTAAGCTCGATAACCTCGGCACTCTTGTCTCCAGTCTTCAGGAAGCCGGCAACGGGCGTGAGGATCTTGCATCATTCCTTGAGAAGATAACACTTGATGCTACGATGATAGGAGACAACGATCCGGCAGATGCGAAAGGCGTGACCCTCATAACGATGCACAATACGAAGGGTCTTGAGTTCGACAGAGTGTTCATCGCGGGACTTGAGGATGGGATAATCCCCGGGCGCAATGGTGAGGACAGGGAAGCCGAGGAAGAGCGCCGCATCCTCTATGTGGCCATGACAAGAGCACGGAAGTATCTTTATCTATCGTATGCTGACAGGAGAATGCTGTGGGGAAGGACTGAGATGCAGAGGCCGTCGAGGTTCCTGAGGGAGATTCCGCAGGACATGATTGCGGCAGATCTCCGTTCCTCTGTTTCCCAAAAGCCATATTCCTCGATAGTGAATACACCTTCATGGGCTTCCGGGATATCCTTCGAGAAACCGAAGGTCCAGAAAGTCAAGCCAAGGAATGAGTATGGCACATTCTCCGTCGGAGATGATGTCACAAATCCTGAGTTCGGCCGTGGCAAGGTCATCGAGATTGATGACAAAGGCGAAGGACGGCGTGTCATTACTGTCAGGTTCGGCAAGAGCACTGCGAAATTCATTGAGGCTTTTGCGAAGCTGGAAAAATCCTGAGATGACAAATGCCATGAAAACAAGTACGATTTATAGAAGGAGGAACTGGTCCGTTGTTCGCGATTCCCGAAGGACTTGATATTGCGGAAATCATACGCATCATTGTCGAGATAGGACTGCTGAGCTTCGTGCTCTACAGGATATATCTTGCTATTGCAGATACGAAAGCGACTGAGATCATATTGATTCTCTTCGCTGTCGCGCTTGTCTATCTCCTTTCTACAGTCTTTTCGCTCAGTGTCATCACCTATCTCATCAAGATATTCATTACCCCGTTCCTGATGCTCCTGTGCGTCTTCTATCATCCTGAGCTGCGGCGCGCATTCTCGAATTCGTTCATGAAGAAGACCAGGCTCTTCCGCATAGGCGGGCAGACGACAAGCGATCAGATCGATTCGATTCTGAATGCCTGCAATATACTTGTCGAGAAAAAGAGAGGAGCGCTGATAGTCTTCCCACGTCACACTGACATACAGTCGATACTCGATTCCGGAACCAAGCTGAATGCGGATCTTTCATCCACGCTCCTCCTTACGATATTCGACCATGATACCCCGCTTCATGATGGAGCTGCCGTGATATCCGGAGGACGCATAGCATTCGCTGCATGCTATCTTCCGCTTTCTGAACAGAAAGGTATCAAAGCTACGTTCGGAACAAGGCACAGGGCGGCTCTTGGCCTTGCCGAGGAATCCGATGCCATCGTGCTTGTCGTATCTGAGGAGACTGGTGCCATTTCGCTGGCATATAATGCGAACATCTACTACAACCTCTCGAATGCAACGATAAAGAGGACATTGCTGTCGCTCTTCAGCTATAAGGACGTACTTCCTGAAATAGCGGCAAAGGAGGGACAGAATGAAGCAGAATAAAGTGCTTTCATCTATTCTCTCAAACTGGATACCGAAGATTCTGTCGCTGCTTCTCGCGATGTTCATCGTTCTTTCCGTAAGGATTTTCAATATCAATGACAGAGTCGTGATACTTCCGCTTGAGGTTGCGCTTCCTGAAGGGCTTGAGCCTGCATCGCTTGTCCCGGATACCGTGGAAGTAGCTATCACAGGACCTGATTCGATTATCTATCTCGTCAATCCTGATGAGATAAAGGCATATGCGGACTTCTCATTAATCGACGAGCCAGGTATCGCAAGAGTTCCTGTCATGCTTGAGTACGATCATGATATCTTCACATCGGATGGCCTTGATATCTCAGCATCTCCTTCGACGGTGAGGATCCTTTTCGAGAATCCTGTATGATCCGCGGCATCGGCGTAGATATCGTAGAATGCAGGCGAATGGAGGGGCGGGAGAAGCGCTTTTATGAGCGCTTTCTTTCAGATGATGAGCTCATGGAGATAATCACTCCGGAGTATGCGGCATCCCGCTTTGCTGCCAAGGAAGCATTTTCAAAAGCTATCGGTACAGGAATCAGGGGCTTTTCGATGAGGGACATAACAGTCAGGAGCGATGAGCTCGGACGTCCTTATTTCAGCTTGTCGGGAAAAGCGGCTTCTGCTGCAGAGGGACTGTCATTCCATCTCTCCATTTCCCATGAGAAGGAGTATGCCGTAGCTATGGTGGTTGCCGATGAGATCTGACTGGAAAAGGCCTCAGGAGTGGGCTGGGCCAGCGGATGGCTGGAAACGCATAATGATGTTTGTATCCTATGATGGCTCTGATTTCCATGGATGGCAGAGTCAGGGAGATGGATGTGCGGTCCAGGACAGGCTTTCCGAGGTGATCTCATCTCTTGCAGAAGAGGATATCCAGGTATATGGGTCTGGACGTACCGACAGCGGGGTCCATGCGCTCCGGCAGGGCTGCCATTTCGATACGCCTCTTTCGATCAGTCCTGAGAAGTACCGCATGATATTCAATACCAGGCTTCCCAGATCGATACGCGTGCTTTATTCCGGAGAGGCTCCTGAAGGTTTTCATGCGCGCTTTTCGACGCAGTCAAGGGAATACTGGTATCTTATAAAGGAAGAGAAGGATATGCTTCCCTTTGACAGCAGGCATATCACGCAGGTGAAGAGATTCCCTGATATCGACGTGCTCAACAGCTATGCATCGGCAATCGAGGGAACCCATGACTTCACGACATTCGCATCCAGCAAGGATATTTCTGAATCGAAGTTCCGTGACATCTATCTCTCTTCCTGGGATATCATGAAAGATCTGTATGGCTTTGATGTGCTCAGGTACAGAGTCGCGGGAAATGCTTTCCTCTATCATCAGGTAAGAAGCATGACAGGTACGATGCTTGAGGCGGCCCTGAAAGGCGAGGACGCCGTATCATTTGTCTCCAGGCTTGATGCGAAGGACAGGACCCTGGCTTTGAAGACAGCACCATCAGATGGACTCTATCTTGCCGATGTGAGCTATGATGAGGAAAAATACAGATGGTTCGAGGATAGATATGCAGGGCAGTGCTGAACGTGGTTACCTTATGCAGCTTATAGATGATGCAGAGCGTGTTGTCGTCTCCGATCCTCTTGCTGAGGTTATAAGTCCGGAAGAATACACGCTTTCCCAGCCAGAAGCTGATGTGGAGAGAAAGGAAGATGATTTCTATCGCACAGTAGCTGCATGCCATCTGTGCAAGCTCTGTTTTGACAGGAACACCTTTGCTCATCCTGTTGTCAAGAAAGCACCTAAGGTCCTTTTCATCACGGAAAGTCCTGAAGGCGATATGATATTCAGCCCGCAGTCCATTTCTGTTTTCAGCGCGTTCTGGCGAGACAGCCTTAAGCTCCGTGAAGGCGAATGGGCGCTTACGACTCTGATGAAGTGTCCGGGAGAGTGGAGCAGAGAGTCCGCGGATTGCTGTAAGCCATATATAAGAAAGGAACTTGTGGATATTGCGCCGGGCGCTATCGTGCTCATGGGCATGAATGGTGCCAGATACATGCTGGGAGACAGAGGCGGCGACAGTGCATATCTCCAGAGAAGGTTCACTGTCAATCATATTCCCCTCTATGTCACATATTCTCCGGCTGAGTACAGCGAGGACAGGAATCTGAGGAAGAGCATATGGGATAATCTTGTCTTCATAAGAGGGGAGCTTGGCCTTGATGCTGTACGCTGAAGTTCTTCTTGCGGTACCCGTCGGGGAATCCTGGACATATTCTGTTCCAGATGCCCAGGCGTCAGCCATTGCCTTCGGCAAGCGTGTCATAGTTCCCTTTGGCAAGCGGAAGATGACAGGTTATGTGATCCTTGTATCTGATCAGAAGCCTGAAGGTGGATATGAGATCAGGAGCATTGATCGCATAGTCGATAAGGAGCCTGTTTTCACGCCAGAGCAGCTTAGGATCGCGAAGTGGATGCATAAGATGTATTTTACCGCGACAGGCATCTGTCTTTCCGCCATGATTCCTTCAGGGAAGAGGGAAAGCGAGATGGACCCTTTCTTTGAGCCTGCATCATTCAGGGCGATAGAGCATCTTTCCTCATCCCAGGAGAATGCACTCAGGGAGATAAGGGAGGGAAGCAGCAGGGTATATTATCTCTTCGGGATAACTGGTTCAGGCAAAAGCGAGGTTTATCTGAGGCGTGCGGAGGATGTGATAAGCCAAGGTGGGCAGGTCCTTTACATGGTTCCGGAGATAACGCTTACTGAGCAGCTTTCCGATGAGGTCTATGAGCGATTTGGCGGACGTGTCGCCATCATTCATTCGAATCTCACTCCATCGCAGCGCCTCAAGGCATGGAATGAGGCCGCGAAAGGGGATGTCGATCTCGTGATCGGCGCAAGAAGCAGTGTGTTCGCCCCATTCAGGAATCTTAAGCTGATCATTCTGGATGAGGAGCATGAGACATCATACAAAGCCGATAATGCACCGCGCTATCATGCGCGTCAGGTCGCTCAGTACAGAGCTTCCGAGCTTGGCGCTGAGTTCATAATGGGTTCTGCGACTCCTTCGATGGAGGCCTGGAAGATGATGATGGAGCATCAGATCCACAGAATAGATCTTCCGGAGAGAGTGGGAAACGGGAAATACCCTAAGATAAGAGTCGTCAATACCCTTGGCTCAAAGAGAAACATAACAGCAGAGCTTGAGAAGGAGATAAGGAGGACACTGGAAGAGAAGAAGACAGTGCTTCTCTTCCTGAACAGGAGAGGTTACACATATGGCTACTCATGCTCTGTTTGCGGTCATGTGATAACCTGTCCGAACTGTTCTGTCTCCATGACTTATCATAAGAAGGACAACAGGCTGTATTGCCATACATGCGGATATAATATGCCTGCTGTCAGGGTATGTCCGGAATGCGGGTCCTATGATCTTGTGCCTCGTGGCTTCGGGACAGAGAACATTGAGGAGGAGGCCAGGGCTCTTTTCCCTTCTGCCCGGATAGCGCGTCTCGATGCGGATGCCGTCAGCTCATCGAAGGATGAGATGCACCGGATCCTGCAGGCATTCAGAAATGGCGATATAGATATACTTCTCGGGACGCAGATGATTGCCAAGGGGCTGAATTTTCCCCTTGTATCGCTTGTGGGAGTCCTCAATGCAGATTCTTCCTTGATGATTCCTGATTTCAGGGCTTCAGAACGCACATTCGATCTCCTGCATCAAGTTGCAGGCAGGGCAGGGCGTTATCGTGACGATGGTCTTGTCATAATACAGACGACACAGCCTTTCTCTCCTGCAGTATCCGCCGCTGCCGATAATGATCTTGAGGGATTCTACCGGAAGGAGATGAAGCTCAGGAAGGAGACACTGTTCCCTCCTTTCTCGCGTCTGATTGATATCACGATAAGAGGGAAGAACGAGGATATGGTCAGGGAAAAGGCCGAGGAGCTTGAGAATATAGCGGTATCGATTGCCGGAGATGACGAGGATCTTGAGATATTCTCTGCCACTCCATGCCCCATAGAGAGGAAAGCCCTGTATTACCGCTATCATGTGCTTCTGCGTTCAGGGAATATCGCACGCCTTCTGTACTTCGCCTCACTTGTCATCTCACGCTTTTCGGTTCCATCCTCAATGTATATGGAGATCGATACGGATCCTGTTTCTCTGATGTGAGCTGTGCTTTGCGGATTTTGTTTCTGCAAGTGAAATGCTGAGCCTGTCCGCTTGTTATCGGGAAATCCTCCATCTCCATTCCTTGCAGACTTTAAGTGTTCAGTGAAGGCTTTCTCATTGATGTAATGAAAGCCCTTCAGATTGTGAAGGGCGTAATCCTGTGAATGAAATGTCTTGCACCAATCAGTTTGCGAAAACCTCAACGAAGATATCCAGGGCCTCATCTATAAGCTCTTTTGTTAGCGTAGCCATATAGCTTGTCCTAAGCATACACTCATTAGGAGCCACAGCAGGAGGCAGTACAGAATTCACGAATACCCCGTGATCATAGAGCTGCTTTGCCTTTATCAGAGTGTTCTCCATGCTGTTTGTGTATATTGGAATTATAGGAGCATCAGTTTCCTTTATCGGAATTCCTCTGCTTATGAAGCCTTTCCTCGCATATTCAGTAATTGCCATAAGCTGCTTTGGCAGTTCAGGATGAGCCTCAAGATGTCTCAGCGCAGCGAGGGCTGCGGCACATGTCGCCGGAGTCATGGATGCTGAGAAGATGAATGGTCTTGAATTGTGCCTTACATACTCGCACACGACTTCAGATGCCGCCATGTATCCTCCAAGGCTTGCAAGCGACTTTGAGAAAGTTCCCATTATCACATCGACCTTGTCCTCAAGTCCGAAGTGGCTTGCTGTTCCTCTGCCGCCTTCTCCGATGACACCAAGACCGTGTGCGTCATCAACCATGACTCTCGCACCATACTTCTCGGCAAGATCGCAGATCTCAGGAAGCTTCGCGATATCACCGCTCATTGAGAAGACACCATCTGTCACTATGAGGATTCCGGCTTTTTCCGGGATTGACTTCAGCTTCTTCTCGAGGTCTGCCATGTCGCTGTGACGGTAACGGAGCATCTTGCCCATGGAAAGACGGCATCCGTCATATATGCTTGCATGATTTTCTCTGTCACAAAGGACGTAATCGCCTAGGCCGACAAGTGAGCTGATGATTCCGAGATTTGACTGAAAGCCTGTAGAGAAAGTCACGCAGCCTTCTTTGTGCAAGAAAGATGACAGCTCTGCTTCAAGCTCGAGATGCATCTTGAGCGTACCATTCAGGAACCTGGAGCCTGAGCATCCTGTTCCGAGATTCCTGACAGCATCGGCAGCTGCATCGATTACATCCTGGTTTATCGTCAGCCCGAGGTAATTGTTTGAGCCGAGCATTATGCGTCGAGCTCCTTCCATGATTACTACTGTGTCCTGCTTTGACTCAAGAGCATGAAAGTAGGGATAGATTCCCTTCTCACGGCATTCCTTGGCAAGCGTGTATGATTTGCATTTTGAAAATATATCCATGTAATTCCCCTTTTTAAATTATTTGGTTTTTCGTTATCGAATCAAGGGGTATATGGTGCTGTGGTGCCAATCTGACGTTGATGGAGTGGATTTTCGCTGAATATCGAGACGATTTTTCTGTATATGGCAGAAAGATATATTTTTACTGAAATCAATTTTGTATCATTTCCCTGATCAAATATATGGGAGTCCAAGCCAGTGTCCATCAGATAATTGAATGAAAGTAGATTGAAAAGAGCATGCGGGTTCTGATGTTTGGATATCACTCAAAAACATAGGACAGACACATGTTCTAGAGCAAAATATAGCAGATTATCTATCGCTTCAACCATATGAATATGTCTGCATGGAAATAGCAGAAGATGTCAGACAGTTACAGCTTAATCCTGCAAGCAGGAGTGAGACGGATGATGTGCTATGCCGGCTATAAAATGCATTATCTACCCATATCTGACTATCTCCATATTCTTAAAATAAGAAGTGTTACATATAAAGGATATAGAAGTGTTACTTCGTATCTGCCACTCTTCTGAACACCTCTGACACATCCCATCCAAGGGGATATGCGAGCCTCGATATCGTCGATAACGCAATCGTCCTCAGCCCATCCCTGTGCAGCATTTTCCTCACATGGTTCACATCAGCATCAAGGATATATGCAGCCTTCGATATCGATATCCCAGCCTCCCTGTATGCAGACCTGATTGCTGCCGTGATGTCATCCCTCGTGAATCTCTGTATGTGCCCTATAGATGGCCTCACTTCAATCTCATCTGAATCCGCCAGACTGAGGAAATCATCATATGACATGGATATGGCATCAAGCACCTCATTGAGCTTGATCAGCGATATATCCCATCCGCCATATGCCGAGTAGTCGGTCCTCAG
>CALXLA010000040.1 GCA_944389075.1 uncultured Spirochaetaceae bacterium | reverse complement strand
GGCAGATCCGGAAGGACATCCTTCTTGAGCCTTCTCATGATGAATGGCGATATCTTCTTCCTGAGTTCTGCCTCCGCATCCTTGTCCTCGTCATACATTATTGGCCTTGCATAGTCCCGTTCGAATCCCGCAAGGGTGGGGAATACAGGTGGGTTGATGAAGCGGAACAGCGAATATAGCTCGCCAAGATCGTTTTCGATAGGTGTCCCGGAGACTGCGATTCTGTGTTCTGAATGGAGATTCAGCACAGCCTGCGCGGTCTTTGTGCTGAAATGCTTTATTGTCTGCGATTCATCAAGGATCACATAGTCGAATTCCTTTTTCTTTATCGTTTCTATGTCATTGCGGATTGTCGCATAGCTTGAGATTATGATTCCGCTGTTTATCGAGCTGATGATGTCCTTGTCCCTGTCTTGGCCATAATATACATATGTCTTCAGTCCTATTCCGAATCGTCCGATTTCGGAAAGCCAGTTGTGGATAAGGCTCTTTGGCGCAATCAGAAGCGATGGCTTGTCTGTCCTCGATGCAGATACATCGTTGAGCAGTGCGATTATCTGGACAGTCTTCCCGAGTCCCATCTCATCAGCAAGGCAGCCTCCCATTCCAGTATCATGGAGGTATCTGAGCCATCTGTATCCTTCTGTCTGATAGTCTCTGAGCGCTGATGTCCTTATCGATGTCGAGTATCCACGGTTTCCTATCTGCCCAAGCCCTCTGTAGAATTCACGGATTCTTTTTGCCGCATCGCCATCTATGATCACATCATCAAACTGTTCCATATATGGCACATCGAATGCCGATACGGCCATCTTGCCGCCTTTTGTCCTGATGAGCCTTTCCAGCTTCTTCATGAATGATGCATCTATATATGCATGGGACTTGTCGCTCAGCATTACATAGCCGTTCTCCCTGTACTGGCTTATGAATGCGTCAAGTGACAGATGCTCTCCATCAAGTTCTACATCCCCGCTTCCTTCGAGGTAATCGATTCCTGAGCTGAATACCATATGGATCTTCGGCTTAGGGTACTTTATCCTCAGCTTCCCAAGGACATCTGTCTGGAACAGGACGAATGACGATAGCAGGGAAGAGAAGCTTTTTCCCATGAACTGCTTCGCGAATTCCGGCTCAAGTACGAAATTCCCATCAGATTCATATACAAAGGCCTTGCTCTTTCTGCCTATTGCTGCCCATAGGATCTCTGCAGGTGTTTTCTCTGGATATATTATGTCTCTGATTTTCACTGTCTTTGAATCTTTATCGATGGAGACAGCCTTTAACAGGTCATAATTCTCAATCTCTCCCGGTTTGAATCCTTCGATATATAGTTTTGTTGACAGATGAAGGTATCCTGAATTGTCGACAGCGTCGAAGATAAGCGCAGGCAGTGCTATTTCAGGCTTCCGTTCCTCTATCGAATAACCTGGTACAGACAGCTTCAGATCCTCGTCCCTCGATAGGGCAAGGGACAGGTAGAATCCGAGGTTCTCCATGGTTATCATGCCTTTGAGATCGGAGAATGATTCCTGATCAGTTATCCTCTGATGGCTCAGAAAGTATAGCTTATGATTCATAAGGACGACATCGGGGAGAATAAGCAATGCGTTTCCTATTTCTCCTGATATTGCTGTGGCTATTTCAGAAGTGCCATCATCCCTGATTTCCACAAGTATTGCCGCTTCAGCGTCTTTGTCAGCTATTGCGATCTTATTGCCGGAAGTATCTGTGAGCATCCCATTATCCGCAGCCATTTCAAGGAAAGCTGCAGTAGATACTGGCTTTGAGACGGAATCCCATAGCGTTGCAGGCTTATGTACGAGCATGCTGTATTGCTTTAGAAGCTGTCGCTGTATACCACTGCAGACCCTGTAGTCCGCATTTGCACCTTCTGCAATCGATACAGTCCCATCTTCTCTGAGTATGAAGGATACCTCTTCAGGTTTTTCTGTCTTTCTTCTTGCCATTGATGATAATCTACATCAAAAGCAGTGGCACTGCCATATTCAGGGAAGGTGATGTGCTATCATTCAATGTAGGTCGAGTGGATGGAGATGTCTCTATTGGCACAGTAATTAAGGGGTATTCATGGATTTTGATATCAAAAACTATAGAAGCTATAAAGAGAACAATAGCCTGGAAGCAAAGAGTGCTGCGTGGAATCTTCCAAATTCTCTATGAGAGATCTATTCTTCGTTTGCAAATACTTATGGCGGAGTGATACTTCTTGGAACAGAAGAGCAGAAGGATGGCTCATTTGTCTCATCTGGATTCAGAGATACTGATAAGCTTCTGAAGGATTTCTGGAACACAATCAACGATTCAATAAGGTTTCGGTTAATTTGCTGACTGAGAGCAGTATAACAATCTGCACAGAAGAAAATGGTGATAAAATTATCGCAATTGAAGTGCCTCGGGCAGAAAGAGCACTTCGTCCAGTATATATAAACAACAATCTCATGGGAACAAGAAAACAAGAGTGTATAGGCTTCCAGAATAGAATTAATGTTGTTTTTACATTACCGGAGAATGGAAAGCTATGAGATTTGAAAAACCTTCTAGTGACTGCCTGAACTCTCATTTGTGGACTGGAGGGTAGTTCTAGCTTTCAGCATCCGATTCCCTTTGCTGCGCCTTCAAAGCCATCGATGCTTAGCTCTCCATAGAGATTCATCATCAGGGAAAGAGTATTCCCTTTTGCGGAGGCATGAAGCTTTATGCTTCCCAGTTCCTCGCCGCAGAGCTGGACAAGGAGCGAGAAGGATTTGTCAGGAAGGAATCCTCCTGATGCATAGCATGGGGAACAGATGCTTACAGGGAATATGT
>CALXLA010000039.1 GCA_944389075.1 uncultured Spirochaetaceae bacterium | reverse complement strand
CGGGTCAAAGGTTCGATCCCTTTGCGGCTCATACACCGCGAGAGTGGTGAAACTGGTATACACGCTAGTCTTAGGAACTAGTACCTCGGTGTGCGGGTTCGAGTCCCGCCTCTCGCACGAAACCTAGGCTGGTGAACAGTCTTGCGGGAATAGCTCAGTGGTAGAGCTCCACCTTGCCAAGGTGGATGTCGCGGGTTCAAGTCCCGTTTCCCGCTCTAAAACCTAGTTGGTTCTACAATGAATCGGCTAGGTTTTTTTATTGGTGTCTTAGTTGTCTATGAGGGGATTATCCCCATCCTGGAATCAGAATGGGGAAGTGATTGTCATTGTCTGATCCAGTCCAGGGCTGCAGCAAGGCGAGGATCAGTGCCGTTTCTGAAAGCATCTGGGTCAAATTCAACATACTCATCGGCTGGTATGCCTCTTCCTTCGTAATTCTGCCCATTGCTTGCTTTTGTCTGGCAATATGGGGTGTATATCAGCGATATATAAGGATTGATGTTGGATATCCCTCCATTGAAGTGTTCCTCTGAGTTTTCCATATCAAGAAGTGCGCCCATACCTCCCATTGAGTGCGAGCCGAACAGCTGCACATCATAGTCGTATGTATCGCGTAATGACATGAAAGCGCTTGTAGACATCTCTGCGCATGATACGCTGTTCTCATTGATGATGATGGCTATTGGAACGTCTTGATTGAATGAGCCGTATGGAAGCAGCCTGCAGCGCTCGATATAAAATCCTGTCCATGTACTGTAGTCTGTCCTGTTCTCGCTGGCCTTCCGCCTTGTTTCTCCGACTGTGATGCGGTCAGCATCATCTGGCATGAATGCTGTCCATAATATAGACATATCCGCAATTATGCCTCCTACATTCCCTCTCATATCAATGATGACCCCTGTAGTGTTCTCATCGGAGACAAGCGCATGGAACGCCATTACGATATCAGTGACGTCATTTGCTCCGTTCGCAACCGTATCTGCAAAATAATCATAGAATTCGAATTTGTTGAATGCGAAATAAACAATTCCGTCATCGTTCCTTCCAAGCGCTATATGAAGATTTTCGTTATTCAGATACTGCATATCGGAAAATCCATATTCAGAAGCAAGCGTGCTGTTTGCACGCATGGTACCGGTGCCTTCACTCGGCAAGCCGAATGAATATTCCATGATATGTACAGTATTTTCCTGATAGTAATCACGCCACCTGTCGAACTGGGTTGAGTTGCGGTAGTCAGTATCTGAGAAGAATCCGAATATTGATGTGTCATCATATCCAAGTTCTTTCAGGAATCTGTATGTGCTTGGAGAGAGCGTTATCGCATTGCCCCGCTGGTCATTTATCGAAAGCATATAATGGCCATCGCTCAGTACCTTTGTTATATCGAAGAAATACCTGTATGCTTCTTCCGTATTGGCTTTCTGCTGTGCATCATTCCTTGTCTCATCTGCTACAAGGCCCAGCGCATCGAATTTCTCCTTGTACTCATCATATACATCGTCCCATCCTCTTCCTTCGTCATAATCAAGGTTCCAGAAAAGATAGTTGGTGCTCATCTTCTTCCAGAAAATCTCGAATGTCTCTCCCCAGTTCTCCGGTTCCCCGAAATCACGGGAAAGGTCTGGCTGCGGACGGCATGATGCGGCAAGCACTGCAATGCAGAGGACCATCAGTAGGTTTCTGAGTCTTGTCATATGAGCCTCCACATGAAACCAGCATCTACGCAGATGCTGTCGAAATATGTATGAGCTGCCATATATGAGCTCTTTGCAAGGCTTGTAAGGCCATACTGGTAACGGCCAATGAGATAGAAGCTTCCGTAATCATCAAATTCATATGAAGCGCCAAGCTCTGCGATGATCCCTGCATCAAAGAGATTGTCATCAGCTTCAAATTCCAGATGCTGATAGAAGTCTTCCCATCTGTTTGCCAGCTGCGCATTGGAAGAATTCTGCATCGCATATCCTGCGTTTACATCGAGAGTCCTTACACCTATATAGGCGCCACCCCCTGCGAACAGCCTGAAATCATCCAGGGGCAGAGAGAAGCGCAGCGTGAACGGTATCTCAATGGCATGGTGCATCTTTATATAATCATCAACGGTAACATCCTGACTGGTCTTGGTGTATCCGGAACTCTTCATTATCCAGCGTATACCGGTATTGACTGAGAACCAATCATTGACCCTGTACTCAACGGGTACGGCGATATCAAAGCCATGTCCATTGGTGTTCTCTGTACCGGACCATCCTGTTTCTGTATTGATGATGTTGTAGTTATATCCAGCTTCCACTCCCACAAGCAGCTGTGATGAGAAGAGAGGGAGCGGAAGCAGAATCAAAAACAAAATAAGCAACTTTCTTATCATGATGATTACTTAAGGATCCTGAAACCACCAATGCCATTTTGATCAAAATCGAAATATATTACCCAACCTTCAAGAGGCTCGAAACTTCTTCTGATACTCAACCATGGCCCTGATGAATTGTCTTGCTCTGATGCCCAGATAAGTACCGTATTACCAGATGTGTCTTGCGGATCAATTATGGCTGGATTTGATTTATAACTTGAATTGATCATCTTAGGGACATCTTCCTGTCTGTATCGGACTGTACTATCAGACTCGACAGTTGCACCTTCCCCTTTGACTTTGTATATCAGCGTGAGTGTGTTTGATGTTGCGCTGACACCGTAGAAATACTTTTGCCCAACTTCAGCATCGGCTCTAGCATCCGCTGCAGTATCTGTAGTGAATTCACCTTTGTTTGCCAGCCAGCCTGGAACTGTGTATTTGTATGTTACTG
>CALXLA010000038.1 GCA_944389075.1 uncultured Spirochaetaceae bacterium | reverse complement strand
AATTCATTAGAGATACGAGGGTAGGGCGTGATATGGCTTTCATTCCATTTGCCTCAAGAATGGAAGTGTAACTTCCTATTGAGAATCCCCTTGTCCTTCCCTCAGGCTTCCATTCAAAGCCATCAAGCCCATTGATGAAATCGGTGAGGTCCATATCCAGGAATGAAGCGGTCCTGTCTATGGCAGAAACGAAAGAACGTGACAATATGTCATTGGCAGGCCTCATCCTGTAGCCTGTGATAGAGATATGCTTGAGCACTATAATCCTTCCCCTTTTCAGGCAGAATATGGGCATACAGGCAAAAGCGCAAGCATTATTTTCTCATAAATTAGGCCATGAACATGCCTTCACCTAAGGTGAAGAAATTTTTCCATGAAATCCCCAGAAGGTAAAAAACGGAGAAGAATCTTGTTGACAAAAGCCTACCGGGGGGGGGTAGAATCGATGTAGTAAGTATCCATAGGAGGATTGAATTATGAAAAAGCTTATTGTTATCGCACTTTCTGTGATGATGCTTTTCGCATTTACGGCATGCAATAATGCTCCGGAGACGATTTCTCTTGAGACAATCAAGGGATATTTTAACAACTTCTCTACGGACCATGTTCTTAATATGGTTTCAAATGCTGTTGATGGTGACTATTCTGATACACAGGGCATCACAAAGATGACACCGACTTATACCGCTGCTACAGCTGATGCAGATGCTAAGGTTGAAGCTGTGCTTGATGTCAGAGATTTCAGATTCAATGGCGAAATTGAGGCTTCCCCTGAGAACTTCCGTTCAGCAACAGGAACAATTACAATCACGCTTACAGGTACTCTCACTGGCACGAGTTTTGAGGCAGATACATGGGCATTTACCGGTACTGGCATCAACATGAATGATTCAAGCGAAGCAACAGAAAAGCTTCCTTCGATTACAGTTGATATTGACCTTAATGGTGAGTTCTCGACACCACCTTCGATTACTATTGAAAATGACGTAGTAACAGCAATGGCAAATGGCGATGCTAATTTCAATTTCGCAACTGCAGCAGGTACTGTAACTTGTCGAAGCATTGCATTCAATATTCAGGATCTCTTCTGATTTTGTTTCGCTAGTGATGGCCTCCTCCAATACAGGGGAGGCTTTTATTAAATCTGAATTTGTTTACAAGAGGAAAATAATGAAGAATATCCGGAATATATTATTGCTTCTAGCTGTTGTGATGGTTCTTGTAGCATGTTCTCCAGGAGCCGGAGAGCATGACCTTACAGACGAAGATATAGCCCTGCTTGGGAATGTGACTAAAGAATCTTTTGATGCTTTTGATGTTCTTGAGACAGGTACTGAATCATTAATGGTCGGGGATTATACAGTACAGGCGGCTCTTACTGTAGAATCCAGTACAAACTGGCATATGATTATCAGCGGTGTTTCATCGACAGATTCATCTGATGCATTCAGCTATACGATAACTTCTGAAGATTATTCAGATCAGACAAAGGAGATTACTGTAACTTACAAAGGTTCTCATGCTGTAACTGCTGATAAGCTTCTTGGTTCTGTTGTATTGCCTGCTGATCCAGATGCTGTTCTTGAAGACGATGAAATTGCAATTCTCAATGAAGCGGCTATCGAAGGATTCAAAGGATTTGAATATCTCATAAGTGATACTTTTGAATATACTGCAGCCAGCTCTACAGGCACTGCAACTCTTGAAGCAGCCGATGATTCATGGTCAATGACCATAGCAGGAACAACGACAGAGGACATTACATTCTCATTTGTTGTTTCATCTGAAGATGCTGATACGATATCTATAATATATGCCGACAGGACATTCAATGACATTGATAGATCCAGAATAATGGTAAATGTCACAGTCCCTGAAAAGAAAACATCTCTGACTGAAGAAGAGATTGCAATCGTAAATGAGTCTCTCAAAGCAGGATTCAGCGGATTCGAATATCTCGTAAGCGGAACTTATGAATATACTGCAGCCAGTTCTACAGGCACTGCAACTCTTGTGGCAACTGATGATTCATGGTCTATTGTGATAGAAGGAACGGCAACAGATGAGGATGCTTTCTCATTTGCAGTTTCATCTGATGATGCTGATATAATATCTGTCACTTATGCTGGAATAACATTTGCAAATGTTGACAGAGCAGAAGTAATAGCAGATGTCACAATTCCTGAAAAGAAGACAACTCTTACAGAGGAAGAAATCGCAGTTCTCAACAATGCATTGAAGGCTGCATTTGCAGAATTTGATATTCTCGAATCAGGAACAAAAGATGTCACTTCCGATAGTTATTCTGTGAAAGCAGCGCTTACTGTAGAAACAGATGGCTCATGGTCAATGACAATAACAGGTAGTGAAGATACAGGTACCTTGTTCTCATTCACAATTGGTTCTTATGATGTAACTGTTACTGTTGAATACTATGGATTGCATTTTGAAGGCATAAATGTAGAAACGCTGATGAATGGTGTTGTCATTCCTCCTACAGTAATGACTGAAGAAGAAAAGACAGCAATAGTTACTGCGCTTTCTACATTCAACCATGCTGATTTCATGACATCACTTGATGAAGCTCTCAAGTCAGGAACATATACAGCAACTGATTCTTCCATAGAGGTAACACTTTCTACATCATATGGAGATGTTACTGTTGTGTTTACTGGAACCAAGAATGAAGAGAGCTTTGATGCTTCTGGCTATTCCGTATCATCTTCTGCTCTTACGATTGAGGATATGACACTTGTTCTTGACGACATTTCTGGTGAGTTCAGCAGTTATTCACAGTCTGGCGGAATACCGCTCAATCTGACATTCACTCTGTCTGGAGATAATGCTGTAGCTCTTGATGCTGAAGATATACCAACAGTTAAGTTTGAAGCGCCATCATCCGGAAGCATTGCGATGTCTGATACAACAGCATCTGATATATCAGAGTTTGATTTTACTACGTTAGCAACTGAAGGTGTTACAAGAAGTGACATCAGCGTATTCGTTAGCTATGCTTCAAATCCAAAACATCTCCGTACATTTAGTAGGATGGATGCAAATTTCTGGAATAAAGATAATGCCTTTACGATTACTAGTGTTGTAACTGATTTAGAGGAAGGCACTATAACTTTTGATATTACTTGGGGTGATGAAACAGAGGCTTATGGATATGCTGGTTCTTATTATGTAAAAGGTAATGCAACTCTGATAGTTTCTGGAAATATAGAAGAAAGATCTGATGGAACAAAAATGCTGAGGGCTGACAGGTGGATACTTTCTTCTGAAAATTTAGATATTTATAGAAATGCTTCAATGTCAATTTTTGGTAATTCCGTAGCCCTTGATTCATTCTCTGGAGGTTTTACAACTGGAACAGCTACAAGCTCTAGCTGGTGTACCCTTGATTTCCTTCTTGGAGATGATGATAGGTATGATGGTAATGACAGAATTTGGGGGAAAGATAAAGAAGCTCCTCTCGATGGCAATATTGTCTGGGGAAATGACCCTAAAGATGAAAATTTCACTTTTAACAAGTCTATCGCACCTCAATTTGGCTTAGGCAATGAGATGTCAGGATTGATTGAAATCAATACAGGCGATGAGGTTCTTATTGTCAGCGGTGAAATAATCAATAACGCTATGTGAGTTTTCTATAGGAGGGGTTTGATGGAAGAAAGGAAAGCTACCTCCGTAGTGATAAAGCCAAGGATTGCTAACGAGAAAAGACGTGAATGCCTTGAGCTTTTTGACAAGGGATTCGGATATAAGAAGACAGCCAGAATATCCGGATTGAAGGCCTATACGGTCAGGGATTATCTCAGGCGGTATAAGGCAGGTGACCTGTCCTGGGCTGAAAGGGGCAGGCAGAAAGAAGTGGAAGACTGTCCCGATGTGGACGCCTTCAGATATTGATCTAGTCCGCTGCAGCGATGTGGCGGACTTCTCTATGGTGTGAATATTACAGAGCTGTTTCTGGAAGATGGATAATCAGACAAACACTTTGTCAATTTTCGCTAAAAATAACAAAACACTGTAGTCTTGGAAATATAAAAGCCTGATCTCATTGATAGATCACTCTTTACAGGCGATCTGAGCATCAGGCTTGGTTTCAATGTATTGATTTACCTGATTAATATCAATTATTTCAATGCGTAATAGGATTGATTTTAATGAAGACAATTAGAGTAAACGCTACCTTGATTATCCACGATGACAAGGTGCTTGCCGCAGAACGCGACTATGGCGAATGGAAGGATACTGGGAATTCATGGGCGGTAAGCTGGAAGAAAGAGAGACCGGAGAGGAAGCTGCCATCAGGGAGATTTGGGAAGAGCTGGGTACGGATATCTCAATTGATTCCCGTCTCTGCACGATAACACACCAGTACAGTCATTGATTGCTATCTTTCTCATGTGGAAAGACCCGAAGGAACATATGGCCATCAGATGACTTGATAAGAACTCCCTCCTGAGTATTGACTGGCTTCCTGCTGATCTGAAAGTCAAATATATTGAATCAAAAAGAAAGGGAACCCATTGACTGAGTTCCCTTCGGATAAGAGAAGAGATCTTATTTCTCTTCTGTCCACTTTCTGCCGTAGAACGAATCAAGATAAAGCTGCTTGATCTGGCTGATGAGCGGATAGCGTGGGTTGGAACCTGTGCACTGGTCATCGAATGCCTTTACGGAAAGCTCATCGACCTGTGCGAGGAATTCCTCTTCGCTTACACCCCATGCCTGGATTGACTCTGGTACATTGAGTTCCTTCTTCAGCTTCTCGATTCCATCCACAAGAACTGCGACCTTCTCCTCCATGCTCATCTTGCTGTTTGTCTCAACGTATGATGTGTTCTTCACATCGTTGCATGCCATGGAGATATAATCAGCTGCACGTGCATATCTTGAGATTACCGATGGATACTCATACTGCGGGAATGCTGCCTGCTTCGTAGGATTGTCATTCGCATTGAAGCGGATGATATTCGTGAGAAGGAGGGCATTTGCCATTCCGTGTGGTACATGGAATGCGGCGCCGAGCTTATGAGCCATTGAGTGGCAGAGTCCGAGGAATGCATTCGAGAATGCCATGCCAGCCATTGTGGATGCATCATGGACTTTCTCTCTTGCCTTCTTGTTCGTGCCATCTGCATATGCCTGTGGCAGATACTTGAAGATGATTCTTGCAGCTTCAAGAGAGAGCGCATTCGTATAGTCTGTGCTCATTGAGGATACAAGTGCTTCAAGAGCATGCGTGAGAACATCAAGTCCGCAGGAAGCTGTAAGTCCCTTTGGCTGTCCCATTGCAAGCTCACTGTCGACAATAGCCATCGACGGTGTGAGAGCATAGTCAGCGATAGCCCACTTCATGCCTGTGTTCTCATCTGTGATGATAGCGAATGGAGTGACCTCTGAGCCTGTACCGGATGTAGTAGGAATACATACGAGCTGGGCCTTTGTTCCCATATTCGGGAATGCATAGATCCTCTTGCGGATATCCATGAAGCGGAGAGCAAGACCTTCGAACTTCACTTCCGGGTGCTCATAGAGAAGCCACATGATCTTCGCAGCATCCATTGGAGAACCACCACCTACAGCGATGATGATATCAGGCTTGTATGCATTCACGAGCTGCATTGCCATGTTGATGGTGCCAAGTGTCGGATCTGGCTTGACCTGATGGAATACCTCTGTCTCGATTCCAAGTGCCTGCAGCGGCTCAGTAACCTTGTCGATCATGCCGGAAGAGAAGAGGAAGCTGTCTGTGACGATGAATGCTCTCTTCTTTCCTTCGAGTTCCTGAAGTGCAACAGGAAGACAGCCGTACTTGAAATAAATCTTCGGTGGAAGTTTGAACCAGAGCATGTTTTCTCTCCTTTCTGCTACAGTCTTTACGTTCAGAAGATGCTTAGGACCAACGTTCTCAGAAATCGAGTTGTTGCCCCAGCTTCCGCAGCCGAGTGTGAGAGAAGGCTCAAGGCGGAAGTTGTAGATGTCACCGATAGCACCCTGTGATGCAGGCATGTTGATCAGGACTCTGCTTGTCTTCACTGTCTTTCCATATGTGTCGATCTTATCCTGTTCCTTCTCATCGCAGTAGAGGACAGATGTATGTCCGAAACCGCCGAGTGCAATAAGCTGGGCTGCCATTGCGCATCCTTCGCCGAAGTTGTCACATGTGTACATGCCGAGGACAGGTGAGAGCTTCTCATGTGCAAATGGCTCATCCACCGCGATTCTCTTCACTTCTCCGATAAGGACCTTTGTCGATGCAGGTACCGTGAAGCCCGCGATCTCTGCGATCTTCGCAGCTGGCTGTCCTACGATCTTAGGATTGACTGTTCCTCTTTCTGGGTCGAGGATAATCGGTTCAAGAAGCTTGAGCTCATCCTTCGTGAGGAAGTGAGCACCCTGTTCCTTGAGTTCCTTCTTTACCTCTGAATAGATGTCCTTGTGGCATACGATGGCCTGCTCGGATGCACATACAACACCATTGTCGAATGTCTTCGACATAAGAATCGATGCTACTGCCATCTTGATGTTGCAGTTCTTGTCGAGAAGGGCAGGTGTATTTCCGGCACCTACTCCGATAGCAGGCTTTCCTGATGAGTATGCCGACTTGACCATTCCCGGACCACCTGTCGCGAGGATCAGGTTGATCAGCGGATTGTGCATCAGGTAGTTTGTCTTATCCATTGATGGCTCTTCGATGAATCCGATGATGTCCTTTGGTGCGCCAGCCTTTACAGCTGCATCAAGCACGACGCGTGCTGCATCGCATGTGCACTTCTTTGCTCTCGGATGCGGTGAGAAGATGATGCCGTTTCTTGTCTTAAGCGCGATCAGCGACTTGAAGATCGCAGTGGATGTCGGGTTCGTTGTGGGAACAATACCGCAGATGACTCCCTTAGGCTCTGCGATCTTCTTGTAGCCGAATCCCGGGTCGTTTTCAATGATTCCACATGTCTTCTCATCCTTATACTTGTGGAATATATACTCAGCAGAGAAGTGGTTCTTGATGACTTTATCTTCTACGATGCCCATTCCTGTCTCTGCTACAGCATCCTGAGCAAGCCAGATCCTGGCATCATTGGCAGCAATAGCAGCTGCGCGGAAGATCTCGTCGACCTTCTCCTGAGGGAAGTTCGCATATACAAGCTGTGCGCGCTTCACTCTCTCGATCATTTCCTGCAGCTCAAGCTGACCAGGGAAGAGTTCATTGACTTCTGCCATAATCTACTCCTTATTTATCGATAAATTTATATATTTAATTGACCTTCCAATGTCAACAGGTTAGGCAAATATATTTATATGGCTTAAGAACATTAATACCATGAAAACAGCAGAATGCAAAAATAAAGTGAAAACAGTAATATTAAATCTGCGATCTGATGTTTTATTGTACGTCTTGAGCTCTAAAGTGCTTTCTATGCGATTTAACAGGCTTCCCTCTGTTTCCCTGAATGAAGAGAGCATCGCGGATGAGAGAGCGAGGACTTCGGAGACTATGCTTCTTCCCCATATGTCCGCGGAAGAGAGTGCCAGTGAGAACGCAGCTGCTGATGAAAGGCGCAGGCTTCTTGCTATTCCTTCTGCGATGGCACCTCCGGTGACAGGGAAACCGAGGATGGTGAAGAGGACAGGGCCATTAGGTGTCAATACGCTTGAGATGACCATGAAAGCCAGCATTGCGATATGGGGGATGAGCATTATCCTCTTTCCTGATCTTGCCTGCAGTATGCATGCTGTGATGAATGAGAGAAGTGCGAAAACAGGTCCTTCTGTCATCATGATTGCGCCGATTGCGATCACTGCAAGGACTATGATGCGTATATCAGTGGAGTTTCTGGTATCCTTTATGGCTGAGGGGATCTCCTCGGGAATTCCTATCTTCAGCGAGATATATGCGGTTATGACTGATGCAGGAAGCGAGATTATCAATAGAATGGGCAGGAAAGACATTGCGCCACGCCCTGCATAAGCTGAGGCGAAGAATATCTGTGATACTGCGCTTATGGCAGCTCCTGCTGCGGATACAGCGTATCTGGACACATTCTTTGACAACCGGTACAGCATGTACATGGCAAAGCCTGAGAGTACTGTCTGGAGAAGCGACATCAGAAGGAATACGGAGAAGAATGTCCCTGAGATATATGAAGAACCGACCGCTTTGAGCAGCAGAAGCGCCGAGAATGATCTGATATCCAGGCCAAGTCCCATCATCACAGGTATGTTCGCCAGTCCTAAGCGGAAGAAGGGCAGGGGCTTCGGAACAAAAAGCTCAAGCGAGGAGAAGAACAGCGAAAGAGAAGCAAGATATACGGCTTTATCCCGAAATCGCATCGACGTCACCTCTCTCTCCTGATATGCATATCACCTTGTTCGGAAGACAGCAGAGCGTATCAGACCATCCTGTCTGCACGCATGTCTGGTTAGGACATGGCGATGACAGTATCCTTGCCCTGCCATCGCTTATCTCTATCACAGTCGTGCCGATGGCTCCTTCAACTTCATACAAGCCGTCTTCAGACAGCGAGAAAGCATAATCCCTGCCATCAGCCTCGACGAAAAGCGTGCTTCCGCCTTCGGGAAGCAATGCGAAGCTCAGGATTATCAGCAGGATATACAGTATATAGATTATCGCATCTGCTGCTTTTCCCATCGCCATTAGGTTAGCTTAATCTCCTGTGAGAGGGAAGAGTGCAGGGATTCTGTTATTTCTGTGTATTTAGGCTTCCTAATATTGAAAATAGCTGATTATTGACTGACACTTCAACGTATGAAAACGATATATATTGTCGAAGATCATGATGTGATACGCAACGGAGTCCTTCAGTATATGTCCCTTTCCGGTTTTGATGCCAGGGGATTCGCCACGATAGGAGATGCCAGGGAAGCTTTCTCCAAGGCTGTTCCCGATCTGCTTGTCCAGGATGTCATGCTTCCTGATGGCGATGGTTTTTCATTCGTGAAGGAGATGAAGGAAAAGCATCCATCCCTTCCTGTCATCTTCCTCACTGCACGTGTCGATGAGTCTGACCGCATACTTGGCTTCGAGCTCGGTGCAGATGACTATATAACGAAGCCTTTCAGCCCCAAGGAGCTCATGCTCAGGATCCAGGCGCTCTTCAGAAGGCTTGATGAGTCTTCAGGTGCTGTCCAGAATGTCTCCACATACAAGGAAGGCAGCAATACAATGATCATCGATGATGATGAGCATGTACTTACGATCAATGGCGATCCTGTCTCGCTTACAGCAGCAGAATGGAGGATTGTCTTCTATCTTGCATCGAATGCGCCTAATCTCATAACGAGGGCACAGATTCTCGAGGAATGCTTCGATTACAGTTTCGAAAGCTATGAGCGCGTTGTCGATACGCACATAAAGAATATAAGGGCGAAGCTCAGACCTGGTGCCTGGATCGATACAGTCAGGGGCTATGGCTATCGCTTTGCAGGGAAAAAGGCCTGACAGTGCATCATCAGTTCCTTCGTCTGTTCCTCTCCATTGTGCTTGTCGTGATGATTCTGGTCATAGTCCAGATTGCCATGGTTGCTGTCGGAAACTATCAGGTGATGGCAAACGGATGGAAGAACAGCGTCTTTACGGAATTCGTGGAGTCTGTTTCCAAGACCATACAGCAGATAGGGACGGCAGATATCTCATCTGTCGTCAATCTTGCCACGATAAATTCCTCAGAACGCATTTCTGGCATCATAATAAGGGATAAGGAGGGGAACTATGCAGCCTCTCTTGGCGTATCTCCTTCATCGGAGAAGATTCCCACCCCCGCGGCAATAGGACGTGTCGCTGTTCCTGCTGATAGCAGGCTACAGCTCTCATATCAGAGCGAGATTGATTACAAGACCGTCAAGGTCCCGAATCCACAGTATGAGCTCATGATAGTGACAGCCGACAATGGCGGATACATCACATCCATAAGCCTCAGACCTATAGCAGGCAGCAGGGGGTTCACGCGGGTGAAGCTTCCTGAGATCGTCACCGATCAGGATATAGCGGGAACTATCGCAGTCTCAGTCGATGGCGAGCCTTTCTGCTATGTCGATGTCCTTGTGTATAAGCTGGGATACTATGCTCCTACTGCTTTCGCCCTGAAGATGCTTATCGATATCTTTGCGGTCTCTCTGCCGACTGCATGCATAGCAGCGCTCATATTCGCCGCCATCTTCTCGAGGCGCGTCGCAGGCAGCACGAAGATGATTCTCAGGGCTCTTGATGACATCGCGAACGGAAACTATGACGTGGAGCTCCCTAAGCAGAAGATAGTCGAATATGGAAAGATCGCCGCATCAATCCGCACGCTCGCATCTGACCTTGAACGTCATGGCAGATCCAGGAAGGAATGGATCAGAAATATCTCACACGATCTGAATACACCGGTAACAGCCCTCACACTTCTCATAAATGGTATCGAGGAGGGTGTCTTCCAGCCTGATGAGCAGATCATCGGACAGCTTAAGGAACAGACGGATATCCTTGCTGAGAGAATCGCATCGGTGAATTACTATTCATATCTGCTTTCTCCCGATGTCCCCGTTGACAGGGTCTTGCTCAATGCCATCTCCGTATTCTCCGAAGCAGGTATTAAATGCAATACATGCTTTGATATCGATGAAGGATCGAAGGCTGTTGATGTATGGGCAGATGAGAAGCTCCTGATGCGGGCGGCGGAGGAAATCCTCTATAATGCCGGTGAATACAGTTCCGGTGATAAGAAGATTGTCATCAGGTGCTTCTATGACAAAGCAAGTGCCGTGATAACAGTACGCAACAGCGGAAAACTGCCGGATCCGAGGCCTCAGTTCTTTGAGCCATGGGCAAGAGGTGATGACTCACGCACAAGTGGCGGCTCCGGGCTTGGCCTTCCGATTGTCTATCAGATCATGGAACTCCATTCAGGAGCAGTCTCGATTGATGAATCAGATGGCTTCGTTGAGGTCAGGCTTGTGTTCCCGCTTCCATCATCATCTGACGAGAGCTGAGCGAGAGAATCCTCAGAGAGCCATCAATCCATTCACCATAAGAGGCATCAAAACCTCCTTTTGGTATTGATACGGAACCGGGATTGAAGAAGAGAATGCCATCTCTTTCCCTTATGACAGGAATATGGGTATGTCCTGACAGGAAGACATCTATGCCCTCAGGATGGCGTTCCTCGTTCCATATATGGCCATGAGTCAGGAATATTGTCTTATCGTCAGCAAAGACAACCGCGCTTTCTGAAAGGACAGGAAATGGAAGAACCATCTGATCGACTTCAGCTTCGCAGTTGCCTCTCACTGCTATGATTTCATTTCTGAGTTCCGAGAGAATGGCTATTGTCCGCTTTGGATCATATCCCGAAGGAAGATCATTCCTGGGACCATGGTAAAGAAGGTCCCCAAGAAGAAGCAGCTTGTCATAGCTTCCGTTCCGGTAGAGTTCTGCAATCTTCCCAGCTGCTTCAGCTGAGCCATGTATATCTGATGCGATAAGGAATTTCATGGCAGCTATGATAACAGCAAAGACAATCATAAGGAAGCATCTGCTAACTTTTGCTCTTGCCATTCTGATGAAAATGCCTATACTTAAATTGACACCCCTCAGGGGTGTGGTATGGAGTATATATGAAGGAATGCTTTGATATCACTGGCATGAGCTGCGCAGCCTGCCAGGTCAGGGTAGAGAAGAGCGTCAGCAAGCTCGATGGAGTGAACGCTGTCAACGTGAATCTTCTCAAGAATACAATGGATGTCGAATATGACGATAAGGTCCTTTCTGAAGAGTCGATAGTATCAGCTGTCGAGAAAGCAGGATATGGCGCTTCTGCAAGAAAGGAGAAGACTGCCGCTGCAGACAAGGAAAAGCCCGTGGATGTCGCCGCGGAAGAGTACATGAAGATGAAGAAGAGGCTCATCTGGTCTCTTGTCTTCACCATTCCTCTATTCTATATATCGATGGGGCATATGATGGGGTGGCCTCTTCCCGCAATTCTCCTGGGAACAGGGAACTCGATGATTTTCGCATTGACTCTCCTCCTTCTCACGATTCCTGTCGCATTCATAAACAGGAAATTCTTCATAGGAGGGTTCAAGAGCCTTTTCCATCTCTCTCCGAATATGGATTCCCTGATTGCGATAGGCTCCGGAGCCGCTCTTGCATATGGCGTGTTTGCTTTGTATCGCATTGCCTATGCCTTAGGCCATGGCGATATGGCGGCCGCCCATTCCTTTTCGATGGATCTTTATTTCGAATCCGCAGGGATGATCCTGACGCTGATAACGCTTGGAAAGACGCTTGAGGCAAAGGCCAAGGGACGTACATCCGATGCGATCAGGAAGCTTATGGATCTTGCGCCGAAGACTGCAGTTGTGATCCGCAATGGGCAGGAAGTGGAGATTCCCGCATCTGAGCTGCAGAAAGGCGATACAGCTGTAATCAGGGCAGGCTTCTCAATCCCTGCTGACGGCAGTGTGGCAGAAGGCAGCGGTGCTGTCGATGAATCAGCAATAACAGGTGAGTCGATTCCTGTGGATAAGGTTCCCGGCGATAAGCTTACAGGCGCCACAGTGCTCAGTTCCGGGTACTTGAAGATGACAGTCGAGAAGGTAGGTGAGGAAACCGCGCTTCAGAAGATAATCAAGCTTGTAGACGAAGCCACATCTTCGAAAGCTCCTATTGCGAAGCTCGCGGATAAGGTAAGCGGCGTCTTCGTGCCTATAGTGATTGCGATTGCGCTCATCTCAGCTGTTGCCTGGCTTATTGCAGGGGAAGGCTTCGGCTTCGCCCTCTCGATTGCTATTTCCGTCCTTGTGATATCATGCCCATGCGCACTTGGTCTCGCGACACCCACTGCGATCATGGTAGGAACCGGAAGAGGGGCATCGTCCGGTATTCTGATAAAGAGCGCAGAAGCGCTTGAGATGCTCCATTCCGTAGATACTGTTGTCCTTGATAAGACAGGTACGATCACTCAGGGGAAGCCAGCAGTCACTGACATCATTGTCAGGGATGGGATGGATGCTGAAGAGATGCTGTCAGTAGCCGCATCGCTTGAGAAGCTTTCCGGGCATCCTCTTGGAGAGGCCATTGTCAGGGAAGCGGAGAAGCGTTCAGTTGCTTTTGCGGATGTCGGAGCATTTGCAGCAACTGCGGGAAGAGGCGTTTCGGGTATTATAGGTGGCAGAAGGATCGAAGGCGGCAACAGAAAGATACTCTCATCATATCCTGATGAGCTGAAGGCTGTGGAGGAGAAGCTTGCAGATGAAGGGAAGACTCCGCTGTTCTTTACCGAAGATGGCCATTTCATCGGAGTGATAGCGCTTGCCGATACCATCAAGCCTACCTCTCATAAAGCCATTGAACGGCTCAGGAAGATGGGAATACGTACTGTGATGCTCACTGGCGATAATAAGCGTACAGCTGCCGCAATCCAGAAAGAGGCAGGTACTGACAGTTTCATCGCTGAGGTCCTGCCGGATGAGAAGGACGGCGAGGTGAGGAAGCTCCAGGAGAAAGGTGCGAAAGTCGCTATGGTCGGAGATGGCATAAATGATGCACCGGCGCTTGCCCGTGCTGATATAGGAATGGCGATATCAGCAGGTACCGATATAGCAATAGACAGCGCGGATATCGTGCTGATGCATTCTGATCTCGATGATGTTCCTGAAGCAATAGAGCTTGGTAAGGCGACGATGAGGAACATAAAGGAGAATCTCTTCTGGGCGCTTTTCTATAATGCGATCTGCATTCCTGTCGCAGCCGGTGTGCTTTATCCTGCATTCGGCATAAAACTCAGCCCTATGATAGGTGCGGCAGCCATGTCCTTCAGCTCGATATTCGTAGTTTCGAATGCGCTCAGGCTGAGATTCTTCCATAAGAGGAAAACTTCTGCGGATGAAAGCATCATGCAGAAGGCGGAGAAAGAAGCAGATATCGGAAGCATAAGGATTTCCGATGAAGATAAAGGAGAAGGAGAAAAGAAGATGACAAAGAAATTATCTATTGAGGGAATGATGTGCCAGCACTGCGTGAAGCATGTACATGATGCGCTTTCAGCTGTTGAGGGTGTTGCTTCTGCAGATGTCTCCCTTGAAGGAAAGGGCGCGACAGTCGAATGTTCTGAGGCTGTTTCCGATGATGCTCTCCGTGCCGCCGTCACAGAAGCAGGTTATGAGGTGACTGGAATTGAAGGCTGACAAGAAGAGCATCGAAAGGAAGATAAAGATCGTCAAGGGACAGCTTGATGGCATCCTGAAGATGATTGACGAGGACAGATACTGTGTCGATATCGCGATGCAGCTCATGGCATCGTCATCGCTTCTGAAGAAGACGACACAGGAAGTCCTTGAGGCTCATATCCGCAGTTGCGTGAGGGAGTCCCTGGAAGCAGAGGATCCTTCCCCGAAGATCGAGGAAGCGATTGATGTGATAGAGAAGATGCTCAATATGAGCTGAGTCAACTGCTTGCCCTCTGGTAGAGCTCCCATCTGATTTTCTCCGATGGGGGCTCTTTCCCGTCTATTATCGCAAGGAGCATTGCGGCAGCTTCTATTCCCATCCGTGACTTGCCGTGTCCTAGCGATGTTATCGTGACAGGTCCTATCTGGCTGTAGAAGCTGTTGTCGAAGCTGACGATCTTTATATCCTCAGGAATCCTGCAGCCTCTTGCAAGAAGATATTTCACGGCAACTGATGCGATTTCATCGTTGTAGCAGACCAGCGCATCGAGCGTTTTCTCCGATGCGGCTTTCGCAAGGAACTTCTCCAGATGGTCATTGCTTATTCCTGACATTATCGACTTCCTCTCATCTGTTCCGTACCAGCAGAAGAATCTGTCGCTGGCTTTCGCTCCTGACTCAAGAAGCGCGGTGAGAAGCCCATGGTATCTCGATGGCCCCTGGATATCATCGAACTTGAATATCCCTCCGATGTTCCTGCATCCTCTTTTGAGAAGATATCTTCCTAGCTGATTGCCGCCACCGAAGTTGTCATCGATTATCGAAGGGAAGTCAGTGATGTTGTTATATGCACCATGCATGAAAAGAAGCGGGATCTTCCTTTCCCTGAACTCTGCGAAGAGATCTGCATTAGGAGTGGGGAAGTTAGTCTTCGATCCTTCAATCAGGACTGCGCTTATATCCTTCTTAAGCAGCGAGAGCAGGATCTCCCTTTCCTCGCTTGCCTCATTCTCGGTCGAATAGATGAGAGTCGAATATCCTTTTGAATGGAATACGCTCTGCACATCATGCAGGATTGTAGGGAATATATAGTTATCTATGAATGTGGTTATGACAGCAATCTGTTTCATGCTGTTTCTGTTCGGATCCTGTCTTATGTAGGAACCGCTTCCCTGCCTGCGCTCAATAAGTTCCTCATCCTCGAGAAGCTGAAGTGCATGACGTACTGTCTGCCTGCTTACACTGTACTCTCTTGCAAGTTCATGTTCTGTCGGCAGGCGATCCCCGCCTTCCGCCGCAATTCTTGCAACATCCTGCCTCAGGATGTCCGCAAGATTCTCGTATTTCGCTGCCATGGTGATAGTTTACAGTATAACGACGATAATGCAATTTATTTGTATTTTTATATGAAGACAATCTGATTAATTGTACAACTTCTTTTGTGGGTATATTTTTATTGTATATTTAATCTTTATGCCATAAATAATAATTTAAAAATAATTTTGGAAATTTGATATATATCAAAATTGCCTTTCAAGGACATTAATTCATACGGAATTTATAAATATGTATTAGTTTTGCCCCTCTTTTCTGAATTTTAAACATTTTGTTGACAGATGAAAAAAATATGGTCTACTGGGGTAAAGGAGTGTCAGAGGGAAACCCTTCTGGTAGGAATCAAAAAAAGGAGTGTTGATTATGCTTAAGAAAATCATGACAGTCTTTATCATTGGAATGATGGTCTGTACTTATGGGGGGTATTTATTCGCAGGAGGATCTATAGAGTCCTCGTCTGATCAGATTTCTCTTGTTTATCAGAATCCATGGGATCCTGCAATTGGTCCTGATGGTGTTGCTCATGAAGAAAAATATGCTGAATATGAAGATCTCACAGGTATCCATGTAGAGCATAATGTCATGACATATGACCAGCTGAAGCAGACTCTTGTAGTCAGTGGTCAGGCCAAAGAAGGTCCGGATGTCTTTAATATGCTTGGCGAATGGATTCCTGATATGGTTGCTATGGGGCTTGTCGAAGATATTACAGACGAGGTAAAGGCCTGGGAAGATTATGATAAGTTCCCCCAAAGTACATGGGATGTAGCAACTGTTGATGGTAGAATATATGGCATTCCTTCCACAGCTTCTACTCGTGTTCTCCTTTATAGGGAAGATCTCCTTAATGCTACTGGCTTTGAAGTCCCTAAAACATGGGATGATCTGAGAGAGGTCGCAAAGGCCCTCACACAGGATACAAATGGCGATGGCAATCCTGATATTTACGGTTTTGCATTCTGCTCATCAACTAAAGCAACTAGAGGGCCTCAGGAATTCGCAGTTTTCCTTAATTCTGTTGATAAAGCAGAATTTGTAGTTCAGAAAGATGGCAAATGGGTTCCTGGATTTACCCCGGATCAAGCAGAGAAAGTATTCCAACTTTATTATGACCTTATGTTCGTAGACAAGTGCGTTCCTCCATATTCGATTGGATGGGAGTACGATGAAATGGATCCAAATTTTGCATCAGGGTCAATCGCTATGTGCATGAATGGCTCATGGATTCAGCAGAGGATGGGTGCTGGTGTCAACCCAGAGTCTTGGAAAACGGCTGATTTCCCATACTACAATACACCTGCAACATTTATGGAAGTTAAGGTTGAAGGTGTTGGAGCATATTCAGACCATAAGAAAGAAGCTCTTGATTTCCTTATGTGGCTGTATAATAGAGATAATATTGTTGCCATTTCTCAGGCTGGAAATCTTCCATCCAGAAGCGATTCCGTGGAGTCTCCGCTCTGGAGACCGGATCCTGTATGGAAGGATCAGTTCATTAGTGTTGCCAAGTATGGTTTTACAATCCCATCTATTCCGATGATTGATATTTTCGAGAGTTGCATGTCATATCTTCAGGAAGTCCTCTATCAGCGCATGACTCCTAGAGAAGCTGCAGAAGGTTTCCATGCATCTGTAATTGAATATCTTGATACAGAAGTAAACGTCTGATTGTAAATCTAAGGCCTGCAGGTCGACCGCAAAGTTGGCCTGCATAGTTAAAAGGGGTCAAAATGAAGAAAAACAATTATACGCAGTATCTGTACTTCTTGCCGGTATTCATACTGATAGTGTTTATATTCATATATCCATTATGTTATTCAATCATGCTGTCATTTTTCGATTGGGATCTTACAAAGCCAGATCAACATAGATTTATTGGCTTTCAGAATTTCATCGACCTTTTCCATGATCCGCTGTTTTTGCCATGCATATGGCATGGATTGGTATTCACGGCTTTCTCAGTTGTATTTGAGTATCTTGTAGGGTTGACAATTGCTCTTGCTTTAAATAGCAGATTTGCCGTTCTTCGGAATGTGAATAAGGCCCTTCTTATGCTTCCATGGGCTGTTCCTATTGCCATAAATTCTATGATCTGGAAATTCCTGCTTTCACCGAATTATGGATATCTCAATCAGATATTTGAGGTTCTCGGATTCAATGGGGCACTGACGAAGAACTGGTTTGGTGATATGTCAACAGTATTGCCAACTATAATTGTCGTGAATATATGGAGAAGTTTTCCTTTTTATACAATTGTACTTACGGCTGCGCTTATGGCAATACCTAAGGAGATGTATGAAGCAGCAGAGGTTGATGGAGCTTCATTCTTTCAGAAATTCAGGGCGGTTACGATGCCTGGTATTGCATCATCATCTGCAGTTATTGTCATATTCCATATAATTTGGACATTCTCAAACTTTGACGTTATATATCTTCTTACTGCTGGAGGACCTTTGAATGCGTCCGAAGTGCTTCCTACACTTATGTATCGCGAGGCATTTACGCATTTCAATATGGGATATTCGAGCTCAATAGGACTCTTCCTATTCATCGTATTGTTCATTGCTGTTGGACCTTTATATACGAAGTTTGTTCTGAAGGAGCGATGAAATGAAGAGTAAATCAAACAAGATAAAACATCGTGGCGATAAGCTGAGATTTGTAGGCATAATACTTTTCAATCTTGTTGCTCTATGTATAGTTCTTTTTCCATTCTATTGGCTTATAACAGCGAGCATAAAACCTGATAAGTATATAATCACCAATACATTTTATCTGTATCCGCCAGAAGTCACGATGGATCATTTTATAACGGTATTCAAATTCGGAAATTTCCTGCATATTTTCATGAATTCCGCAAAGGTGGCATTGTCCACAGTCATATGTTCCTTGATTGCTATTGTTCCAGCTGCTTATGCTCTTGGTGTACTCAGGCCAAAGGGTACAAGATTCATTTCAAGATTTATCCTGTCGCTTCAGATGCTTCCTGGTATCCTCATGGTAATACCTTTGTATTTGACACTGCAGAAACTTGGACTGATTAATACGCATCTTGCTCTCATAATCAGCTACACAACATTTACAACGCCTTTCTGCTTTCTTATGCTCGGATCATATTATTCATCCTTGCCTAAGGAATTGTTTGAAAGTGCTAAAATCGACGGATGCAATTCACTTCAATCGCTTTTCAAGATAGCCCTTCCACTTACGCTTCCTGGAATGATGACGACTGCTTCGTATTCATTCCTCCAAGCATGGAATGATTTCCTATATGCAAATACTTTCACCTCCACGCAAAAGGCTCGGACACTGACTGTTGAGGTGATAAGACTTATCGGTGTCTGGGGTAATAAGTGGGGTGATCTTGCAGCAGGCGCAACAGTTACAGTTCTTCCAGTAATACTCGTATTTTTGCTTGCGAATAAATATATCATTTCAGGACTTACAGCAGGTGCTGTCAAAGGATAAAAAGGAGGGACTATGAAAGTTAGTTTCATAGGTGCAGGTAGCCTTGTATTTGCAAGGACTTTGTTTACAGACATTATGTCTGTTGAAGCTTTCCATGATGCGGAAGTATCGTTCACCGATATCGATTCTGTGAATCTTCAGCGTGTAGCTGAACTCTGTCAGCGTGATCTCGATACAAATGGTGTGAATATCAAGATTCAAACAACACTTGATAGAAGAGAATCATTCAAGGATGCCAATTACGTTGTTAATTGTGTCAGGATTGGTGGTATAGAAGGATTTGAAACAGATATAGAGATTCCTCTTAAATATGGTGTTGATCAGTGTGTAGGAGATACTCTCTGTATTGGTGGAATTATGTATGGCCAAAGGGTAATTGCAGAAATGCTTAATTTCTGTAAAGACATAAGAGAGGTTGCTGCACCAGGGTGTATCATGCTCAATTACTCAAATCCGAATGCGATGGCTACTTGGGCATGCAATAAATATGGTGGTGTAAAGACATTAGGACTTTGTCATGGTGAAATACATGGAGAGTTTCAGATTGCAGAAGCTTTAGGTATTCCACGTGATGAACTCGATTTCACATGTGCAGGGCTCAATCATCAGACTTGGTATCTCTCTGTAAAACATCATGGAGTAGAGCTGAGAGATCAGCTTCTTGAGGCATATGAGAAGAATCCAATACTTAGCCGCCAGGAGAAAGTAAGGATTGATATGCTTCGCCGATTTGGATATTACTCTACAGAATCAAATGGTCATCTTTCAGAATATCTTGCCTGGTACAGAAAGAGACCAGAAGAGATTAAAGATTGGATATGTCTTGATCGTTGGATTATGGGTGAAACCGCAGGTTACTTGAGACAGACAAGGGAACAAAGGAAATACTTCGATTATGAATATGAGGAGATTCTAAAGGAGCCACCAAAGAAGTATGATGGCTCTGATAGAAGTCTTGAACATTGTTCTTATATTATGGAAGCTCTTGAGACAGGAAAGAAGTATAGAGGCGATTTCAACGTTATGAATGAAGGCTGTATTTCTAATCTTCCATATGAGTGTGTAGTTGAAGTTCCCTGTTATGTAGATGGAAATGGTATTTCCGTACCAAAGATTGGAGATCTTCCGCTTGGTTGTGCTGCAGTATGTTCTCAGTCTATATGGGTTCAGAAGCTTGCCGTTGAAGCTGCTGTATCTGGCAATGCTGATCTTCTCAAGCAAGCTGCGCTTATGGATCCTCTTACCGGAGCCGTCTGTAATCCTCCAGAGATATGGCAGATGGTCGACGAAATGCTAATTGCGCAGGAACAATGGCTTCCGCAATATAAGGAAGCAATCAGGCAGGCCAAAGAAAGATGGAACAAAGGTAATCTTATCCCAACAAATCCAAACTATAAGGGAATCAGAAATAAGGAGAAAACTCTCGAAGAGCTCATCCAGAATAGAAATGAAGAGCTCGTTGCAAGAAAGCAGTGAGTTTCTTAAAAGTTTCTTGGCCAGTCGCAATCATGATCTGCATATTCCTTGTCGTGCAGTCAGTCGTTCTTCTCAGAAAGAAGAAATAGGAGGTTTTATGGCACGGAAATTCTATTTCGCAGCAGGTTCGCAGGACTTGTATGGCGATGAATGCCTTGAGCATGTAGCAGAGCATGCGAGGAAGATCACAGAGGCTTTCAACAGCTCATCCCTGATACCATATGAGATCGTCTATAAGCCGACGCTTCTGACCAGCGATGGGATAGAGAAGTTCTTCAGGGAGGCAAACAGCGATCCGGAGTGCTATGGGACTATCGTATGGATGCATACATTCAGCCCTGCAAAGGCCTGGATAAAGGGCCTGAAGATCGCTGAGAAACCAATACTTCATCTTCATACCCAGTACAATGAGGCGCTTCCGTTCTCAACCATAGATATGGATTTCATGAATGAGAACCAGAGCGCTCATGGCGACAGGGAATTCGGCTACATCATGACAAGGATGGGGATTCCCCGGGAGATTGTCGTCGGTCACTGGTCCCATGAGTCTGTGCAGAAGAAGATCGCATCATGGATGACGACTGCGATCGGCATCGTTGATACGAATAAGGTCAGGGTCGTCCGCATTGCGGATAATATGCGCGATGTCGCAGACACTGAAGGCGATAAGGTCGATGCGGCTCTCACATTCGGATGGACTATCGATGCATATCCTGTGAATGACATAGTGAAGTATGTCGATGAAGTGAGTCCTGCGGAAATCAAGACGCTTACCGATGAATATTACTCGAAGTACACGATTCTCCTTGAAGGAAGGGATCCGGAGGAATTCAGGAAGCATGTAGAGGTACAAGCCGGGATAGAGATTGGTTTTGAGCGCTTCCTGAAGGAGAAGAACTACAATGCCATAGTCACTCACTTCGGGGATCTCGGAGGACTTAAGCAGCTTCCGGGGCTTGCGATCCAGCGTCTGATGGAGAAGGGATATGGCTTCGGTGCGGAAGGTGACTGGAAGACAGCTGCGATGGTTTCGCTGATGAAGATGATGACCGGTAACAAGGGCACGAGCTTCTTCGAGGATTACACTTATAATCTTGTTCCCGGTGCCGAGGCAATACTCCAGGCTCATATGCTTGAGGTCTGTCCGACTGTTGCCGATGGCGATATCGCGATAAAGGTCCAGCCACTGTCGATGGGAAACAGGGAAGATCCCGCAAGACTTGTCTATACATGCAGGACAGGCAAGGCCATAGCAGTATCCCTTGTCGATATGGGTTCAAGATGCCGCCTGATCATCAATGATGTCGAATGCCTTCCTGTTCCTGAGAAGATGCCGAAGCTTCCTGTTGCCACTGCTTACTGGAGGCCTGAGCCTGATCTCGCTACAGGTGCTGAGGCCTGGATACGTGCAGGTGGATGTCACCATACATCATTCTCGTATAATCTGAATTCACATCAGATGAAGGCATGGGCTGATGCGATGGGTATTGAGGCTCTTGTGATTGACAAGAATACGAAAATAGATGATTTCTGTGACAAGATGAGACTTAATCAGGTCTTCTACAGGTGAGAGTATGGATGTTAGGAATGAAATAGGAAGCGGCATGTGCAGCCTTGGTATCGAATTCGGCTCAACGCGGATCAAGGCAATACTGATTGGTTCTGATAAAAGTCCTATCGCAAGCGGCGCCCATGACTGGGAAAACCGCAACGAGAATGGGATATGGACTTATACAATCGATGATATCAAGGAAGGGCTCAGGAGCTGTTATTCATCGCTGAAAAAGGATGTCGAGGAGAAATATGGCATCAGGCTCACACGCCTTAAGGCTCTTGGCATAAGTGCTATGATGCATGGCTATATGGCTTTCGATGCGGATGGCAAACTGCTGACTCCTTTCCGCACATGGCGCAATACAATCACGGAAGCTGAGAGCAAAGAACTTACGGAACTGTTCTCCTATCCGGTCCCGCAGAGATGGTCGATCAGTCATTATCTGAAGGAAATCAAGGATGGGGCGGAGTATCTTCCTAAACTTGACAAGATTATGACGCTTGCCGCCTATGTTCATTTCCTTCTTACCGGAAAGAATGTCATCGGAATAGGTGATGCTTCCGGCATGTTCCCGATTGATACTGCCAGCGATTCCTATGATCCGAAGGCTCTTGGGCTTTTCAACAAGAAATACAATGGTCCTAAGCCAGTTGAGAAGCTCCTTCCTCAGGTGCTCCTTGCAGGAGAGAACGCAGGCTATCTTACGAAGGAAGGTGCGCTTCTCCTTGATCCTGATGGTGAGCTTGAGGCTGGATGCCCTCTCTGTCCTCCTGAAGGGGATGCAGGAACCGGTATGGTCGCGACAAATGCAATCCTTCCAAGGACAGGCAATGTAAGTGCAGGTACGAGTGCTTTTGCGATGGTCGTACTTGAGCATCCTCTTTCACGTCCATACAGCGAGCTTGATCTTGTGACGACTCCAGATGGAAAGCTTGTCGCAATGGCTCATACAAACAACTGCACAGGAAGCTATGATGCTTGGTTCTCCCTTTTCAGGGAAGTTCTTGAGGCTATGGGCGTTGAAGTGAAGAAGGGGAAGTTCTATGATACGCTCCTCAATCTTGCGCTCAAGGCTGATCCTGATTGCGGAGGTCTTCTCAGTTATAACTATATCTCTGGAGAGCCTATCACCGGGCTGAATGATGGATGTCCGATGAATGTCCGCACAGCTGACTCGCGCTTCAATCTTCCGAACTTCATCAGATGCGAGCTCTATACAGCTGTAGCAGCTATGCGCACAGGCCTTGATATCCTGTTCGACAAGGAGCATGCAGCTCTTGATGTTATGAATGGCCATGGTGGTTATTTCAAGACAGCTGAAGTAGGGCAGAGAATGATGGCGGCAGCGCTGAAGACTCCTATCCGCGTGCTCTCGACTGCTGGTGAGGGCGGTGCATGGGGCATTGCCATACTTGCTGATTATCTTTCATCAGATAAGACGCTTCCTGAGTATCTTGATGGGGATGTATTCGGTTCTGCTGAAAGCATAACAGTCGAGCCTACTGCAGAGGATCTTGCAGGATTCGACTCATTCTACAAGGCTTATATCAATGGACTTGAGATCGAGAAAGCCGCTGTCGATAACTATAAGAGGGTATGAAGATGCTTGAGGATATGAAGAAAAGGGTTCTTGATGCGAATCTGCTGCTGCCGAAATATGGTCTTGTCACTTTCACATGGGGCAATGTCTCAGAGATAGACAGGAAAGCTGGTCTTATCGCAATAAAGCCGAGCGGGGTCGAGTACGATAAGATGACAGCAGACGATATCGTGATCATGGATCTTGACGGCAATGTCGTGGAAGGCAGTCTCAGGCCTTCCAGCGATGCTCCTACGCATATTGAGCTCTATAAGGCTTTCAGTGATGTAGGAGGTATTGTCCATACTCATTCGGAGTGGGCAACCAGCTGGGCACAGACAGGCCTTGCGATTCCCTGCTATGGAACAACTCATGCAGATTACTTCTATGGATCAATACCCTGTGCGCGCTCGCTTACAGATGATGAGATAAACGGCGAGTATGAGAAGAATACAGGGCTTGTTATCATTGAGACATTCAGGAATCTCGATCCTGTGGCTGTCCCCGGTGTCCTCTGCAAGAATCATGGTCCTTTCGCATGGGGGAAGGATGCTCATGAAGCCGTCCACAATGCAGTTGTGCTTGAGGAAATCGCGAAGATGGCTGTCCATACAAAGGATATACTTCCTACAGCTGCTGAAGCTCCTCAGGTACTGAAGGATAAACATTACTTCCGCAAGCATGGCAAGAATGCCTACTATGGGCAGAAGTAACTGAAAGATCTTACTAGCAAGGCCTGAATGGCGGTGTGAGAGTATTGCGTGCACCATCAATGGGTTCAGGCCTTGATTATCCATGCAGGAACGACTAAACGCAGGTCCTTCATGCGTAGCATCAGATTGAGTATAAACCTCGCTGATCGCATCTGACATATCTATAAATCAGAAGAAAGAAATTAAGACAGATAATTATAATGATTGAAGACTTTAAGAAACAGGGCATCCATAATCATAAAGCATGGGGAATCCTCATAAGATACTTTCCTTTGAAGATTCCCCAATTGTAGTTATTGCTTAGTGGTTCTTTCTGATCCAGAAAGGCCTGTACTTCACTTCGTCATTACTGTGATACATGCCGACGCCTGTGAAGTTGAATATGAGGGTAAGGATAGGGCAGAGCATAGGAAGGAATGTGTATGGGATGAAGTCCATTACAGATATTCCTCCAAGTACCACGCCATAGCCGATTACCCATGCATTCCATGGGACGATTGCCGCAATCATTGTGCCAACATCCTCAAGAGTTCTGGAAAGTACTGCTCTGTTGATATCCATATCATCGCAGATATCCTTGAATGCTACAGCTGTGATTGCAATTGCCGGATACTGTCCTGCGATGAGGCAGATGATGAAAGCTGAGATCCATACGCCGAACATGATTGTCCCAGGTGTATTGAGCTTCTTAGAAAGGTTGGAGACTATTGCATTGAGTACTCCTGACTCTGTAAACAGCCCACTGAGCATGCCAAGCACAAGCAGTATGCCTACAAGCGAGAGCATGCTGGAGAAACCACCTCTGTTGACAAGTGCATCGACTGCTGGCACGCCGCTTTCTACTGAGAATCCGCTCATCAGGTATGTGAGGTTCTCTGCAAAGCTATGTCCCTGGAATATGATTGCCCAGATGACACCAAGAACGATTCCGATTCCGAATGTGAGGAATGCAGGGACCTGCTTTACGGAAAGGAACAGCACTATCACTACAGGGATTATATGCAGGAGGCTTATATTGAATGTCGATGAGATGCCGTTTGACAGCTCATTCACGGCTGCTGTATCGATATTTCCCGATGCCTGGATGCCAAGGAATGTATAGAGGATGAGACAGATTATCGTACCGGGTATCGTGGTGTACCACATCGATCTGATGTGCACGAATAGCGGTACTTCAGTTGATGATGATGCCAGAAGTGTCGTGTCTGAAAGCGGACTCATCTTATCGCCGAAGAATGCTCCTGATATCACGGCGCCCGCAGCCATTCCTACAGGGATGCCGAGACCTGCCGACATTCCGCAGAGGACAACGCCGATAGTGCTTATCGAACCCCAGCTGGTTCCTGTACATACAGCCATGAATGCAGGAAGTATGAAGCAGATAGGCAGGAAAAGCTTTGGCGTGATTATCTTCATGCCGTAATAGAGAAGAGTAGGTATCGTACCTGCAGCCATCCATACTGCTACCATGCAGCCGACAAGAAGCATGATCATCGCAGCTGTCGCAATCTGCTTGACGCCATCAGCCATCGCAGAGTCCAGCTCTTCCCACCTGTAGCCCATGTACATGCAGAAGCATAGCATCACGAAAAGCGATATGACTGCTGCTATCGTAACATCTGCTCCGATTGCTATAAGGGCAACAAGTATTGCGATCGGTCCAAGGAAACCCAGAAGGGCAAGACCAGGTGTCATAACCTTTTTTGCCGCTGCTTTTTCAGTTTTCTCACTCATTTATATCTCTCCAAAAAAAAAGATTTCAAGAAGCAAAGGCCTTGAGGATGCGGCCAAGCGCTTCCTTCAGGTCTTTCCTGGTGACTGCGAAGTTGATTCTGATGAAACCTCTTCCTTCCGGACCGAAGTTCTCCTCGCCATCATCAAGATGTATGTGGGCCTTTTCCATGAAGAACTTATCCAGGGCAGTGTCACCTATACCCGCTTTCCTGCAGTCTATCCATAGAAGGAAGCTTCCTTCTGGCTTGTATGGAATCAGTGGAAGATCATGCTCCTTTATGAAAGAGAGGATCATATCAAGATTCCCTTTCAGGTATTCCGTGAGCTCTTTCATCCATTCATCGGCTTTGCCTTCCATGATTGTAGTCACAGCCTGGATGGAGAAGCTGTTTGTCGCATAGCCGAAAGAGAATGCCTGGATCTGTCTCATCCACAGTCTCTGCATCTCTTCATTGGCGATTGTTATGATTGCATGGGGCAGGCTCATGATATTGTATCCCTTACTGAGGCTTACCACCTGTATTCCTATCTCCTTTGCTTTGTCATTCACTGCAAGAAGCGGGGTAAACTCATTGCCATCATAGACAATCATCCCATGGACCTCATCTGAGATTATCTTCACATCGTGCGCGGCGCAGATCGATACAAGAGTCTCAAGCTCTTTCCTCGTGAAGACCCTGCCTGTAGGATTGTGAGGGTTCACAAGAAGATATGCTGCAGGCTTTGTCTCTATGATCTTCCTTTCGAAATCATCGAAGTCTATCTCATAGTGTCCATTGACGATTCTCATCGGATTCGGGATGAGATTGCAGTCTGCGCCATCGACAGCCCACTGAAGTGGCTGGAACACAGGAGTCTGCACGATGACATTGTCACCGGGCTTTGCGAATATCCCGAGGGCCATCCTGACAGCTCCGATAGTGCTGGGAACGCTTGAAATCCATTCTTTCCTCACATGAAGGCCGTAATTCCTCTCATACCAGCCGGTTACCGCGTCATAGTACTCATCTGTGCGCTGCCTGTAGTTGTAGCAGTTCTCCTCTGCAATCGGAATAAGAGCATCCCTGATGCATGGCGCACAGAAATAATCCAGGTCTGCTGTTCCCATACCTATCACATCATCAGGCATATCAGCCATATCCCATCTGTATGAATGGTTGTGCCTGTGATCCGGTGTCGTGTCGAAATCGTACATTCTGATCTCCTATCTCAGATGGCGTCCGGAGAAGGCCTTGAGCCTCTCCATGCCTCTTTCTATGTTCATATCGCTTGTTGCCAGATTCATCCTGATGAAGCCGGCGCCACCCTTGCCAAGGTCCGCTCCATTCTCGAATACCATGTGTTCCTCGGTCTCAAGCCTGTAGGCTATTTCCTTTGCATTCATGCCAAGTGAGCGCATATCGATCCATGCGAAATACGAGGCATTGGATTCTGTGACAGAGAGTGCAGGAATATTCTCATTTATGAAGTCTGTCACGAATCTGTGCTTTCTGCTTATCTCTTCCATCAGTGAATGGAGCCATTCATCGCATTCTCCATAAGCAGCTATCACGGCAGCCATCCCCATGATATTCATCCCATATCCGAGGTCCTGTCTGTCCAGTGATTCTGAGTATGTCTTGAACATCTCAGGATTTTCGATGATGGCATATGCATGCTTGAGACCTGTCGTGTTATAGCATTTGCTTGTTGAGCATAATGTAATTGTCCTGTATGAGATTTCCTTGGACAGCGAGGCAATCGGAGTGTATTCAGCACCAGGAAAGAGAAGTCCTGAATAGACATCATCTGTCAGTATTATGGTTCCATGCTTTTCCGCCAGCTGTGCGATTTCCGTAAGCTCATCTTTCTTCCATGCACATCCGATTGGATTATGCGGATTGCAGAGCCACAGCATCCTGCTTCCGCTCCCAAGGCATGCATCGAGTGCATGATAGTCTATTGAATATCTGCCATTGCTGTATATGAGAGGACATTCAATCGGAATACGGTCATTCAGGACAATCATACGCCTGAAGCAGAAATGCACAGGAGTCAGTATCGTGATCTTGTCGCCGGGTGATGTGAATGCATCGATTGCGTTCCAGGCTGCAGGATATATCCCGATATGCTGGGCAACGGAGCTTATCGCATTTATATCCCACCCATATTCCATATAGTGATTGCGGATTGCCTGATAGAACTCTTCCTTCACCATCGGGTATCCCAGATGCCCGGCTGCTATGACATCGTCTAATGCTTTGAGTACCGGCTCCGGGGTCCTGTAGTCCATATCAGCTGTGCCGAAGGAGAGCAGGTCGCTATAGCCTGTCTTTTCTTTCTCCCATTCCCATTTGAGGCGATACAGTTTGCTGTCATCTGCCAGAACCGGTGTTTCCCTTTCCATTGCAGTCTCAGTTTTATAATGAAATAAATTAATGTCAATAAAATATAGTTCATTTTATCTGATAAATTTGATTGTTCCTGCCAATCTCTCATGATATATTTGTCTTTGGAAACAAATTGCAACAAAAACAGGTGAAGTATGAAGCTGACGGCGATTGATAAGATCATTCTGGATTCATATGCTTCGATGGTTGAAGCCCTTTCAGGGTATCTTGGCTCTGCTTATGAGATAAGCCTCCATAGTCTTGAGGATTATAATCATTCCGTAATCAGGATAATGAATGGCTATCATTCCGGCCGTACCGAAGGCGCCCCTCTGACAGATCTGGCAATCAATATGCTGAAGAGGATAGGAGATGAAGGATTATCCGCAACATCCTCATATACGTCCTACAATGCCGTTACTCGTACAGGCGAGCATCTGAAGTCTTCTACCATACCGATCCTTGGGGAAAAGGGCAGGGTCATTGGGATGCTCTGCATCAACTTCTATCTTGATTCTCCGCTTACTGAGTTAATCCAGTCGCTTACAGGAACCGATAGAGTACAGGCAGAGCGTGAGTATTTTGCGCCCAGTATGGCTGATGCCCTCAGCGAGGCAATAAGCGAAGCACGCAACCAGGTGATGCAGAATCCATCGATTTCCTCTGCAAATAAGAACAAGGAGCTGATAAAGATTCTCTATGACAAAGGCTTCTTCAAGATGAAGGATGCTGTCGCATCTGTTGCGGCTGCATTGGATATCTCAAGGAATACGGTCTATCTCCATATAAGATCATTCCAGAAGGATGAGAAAGCTCATTGACTTGAGCTCTCATCTCCTATGCATGCTGAGCATGGATCATAACCTCGCGATGTCATCCAGTCCTTAGGTGCTGTGATTTCAAGTTTGTTTTCCTCATTCATATTCTGTACGTACCGGCACGTCGGTATATGGAATCTGCGGTTCGACGTATTGATGATGAATTCCTCAGCGCCTGGAAGGGCAGAGGGATCCTCTGCTTCGATATTTGCGTCTTCAAGCCAGTTCCTTCCAGTCGTATAATCGAGTGTTATGCCTGTCTGTATGTTGTGCACATATACGCAGAAGTCCGCATCGTCATCGCAATCGAGGCAATCGGATTCAATCAGCACTCCATATGCAAGAAGATTGCCGCCATCACCGAAGTCCGGCGTGACACGATAGAGAATCCTATGTGTATCTTCCTCTTTGATGTGATCTGCTGTTATGTTCTCATAAGGAAGCATGCCCTCATTGTTGAAATCCCGTGTGCCTGTCATGAGATTCAGTGGATTGTCCTGTAATCCACTGAGCTGGAAAGCCAGAAGATGCGCCCTTGAATAGAGCCATCCTCCATGCACAATTGACGGATCATAATAATTCTGATGCCAGCCTGTAGGATTTGTGTCGAGATTATCCCTTTCATAGTCAGGCATATGGTCTTTGTCGAAAAGCCCCCAGCACATCCCGACTCTGCCATATTCATCAAGCGGGCTGAGTTCTATGAAATATCCTTTTCCCTCAGCATAGTCATATTCACTTTTATTGTAATATGGGACATCATTGTTCCTGATTTCACATAAATCCTGTGTATTGCCCGACAAATCACTGTCGGGAGGATTTCCTGCAATATCCCCGAACCATGAGGATAGCAGATCGCATGATACTGTCAGCAAAAGCAGCAACAGCATCATCATTGTCATGAGAATATGTCTTTTCACTTTCAGCTCCTGCCCGGGAGTGCTTACTTTTTCCTGTAGCGCTCCTTTGTGATCTTCGGGTGGGAGTAGCCAGCGAAATCTTCTGTGGAGACAAGTTCCCAGCCATTATCTGCTGGCGTGTATTTCCTGTCAGATGGGTAGCGTCTGTTCCAGCGATATACAATAAGATCCTCTGCATTCTCAGGGATGTCCTCCAGCTCAAGGAAGAGGACAGCATCATCTGGAAGCACAGGCGGAATAGGTGATACATAACCCGGCTCAGGGAAAAGGGCTGCCGTGTACTCGGAGGCAAAGATATGGCTGAACTCTCTCTTGATATCGCTGAGCATGACTCTGTCTTTTGACAGGCGTTTCCCGCATCGCGACAATCCGTCTCTGTCTTCAAGTGCGATTATTACTGTAATACCCATTCCGATGAAGATTCTACAGGACTTCAGTCATTATTGAAATAAAAAAAATGCCGGATGAGCCGGCATTTCGTCATGCGATTTCAGGTTGCTTCCTGTTCACTACGAAGATTCCCGCGGAGACGAGAATCAGCGCAAGGAGCTTATTCAGCTGCAGCGCCTGCTCGACTTCTCCAAGGAAGATTGCGGAGAGTATCACGCCCCAGAGCGGCGTGAGGAAGCTGAAGATCGATACGCGGCTTACAGGGTTATACTTCATCAGGATTCCCCATACTGAATATGCTACTGCGGATATCAAGGCCATGTAGAGGAGGAGCATATAAGCCGAGAACTGCGGTACAAGATCTATTCTTCCGCCGAGAGCAAGTCCGACTATGATCATGACAGCACCACCGAGGATGAACTGATAGCCGCTGAGCATTACGACACTGTATTTTGCGGAGTATTTCTTGACAAGGATTCCGGAGACTGCAAGGCTGATGGCCGACATAAGGACAAGTCCCTCTCCAAGGATGGAGAAGTGGAATGAGGCACCGCCATCGAATGTCAGATTCATGACAATGACACCAAGAAGCCCCATTATGCATCCGATGATCTTATTGGTTGTGAGCCTTTCGTATTTGAAGATCAGACTGACGATAATGATCGAGAAGAAGCCTGATGTTCCCGAAAGAATTGTTCCTGTGACACCGCTTGTATGGGCAAGACCGACATAGAAGCAGAAATACTGGATCATAGTCTGGGCAAGTGACAGCTTGAGGATATATGGGAAGGAACCTTTCTCAGGCCTGATGAATTTCCCTGCCATCAGGGACTGGAATATTATGATCAGTATTCCTGCAAGGAAGAACCTTATGCCCGCAAAGAGAATGATTGAAATCGTATCGGTGCTGGCAATACCAAAGATCTCATATCCGATTTTGATTGATGGTGTGGCACTTCCCCATAAAAAGCAGCATAGCATGGCAAGAAGGAAGACCACAGACATCTTTGACAGCATTTTCGTATTAGCCATGAGAAAACTCCATCGGAATCATAGCTTTTTCCAATGGAGCGTTCAATATATTTGTTATATCCTTGAGATCTGCATCGAATCAGCGTAATTGAAACCAGGAATGGAACCAGATACGATGACTGCGAGATCTCCTTCCTTTATTGCCTGTGACTTGTAGGAGAGCTCTAAGGACTGCTCGCGCATCTTTGCAGGATCTGTCGTGAATGACGCAAGCATCGGTTTGACGCCATAGGCAAGGTTCAGCTGCCTTGCCGCTTTCTCATCAGTGACACAGACGATGATAGGACATTCTGGCCTGAATGATGATGTCAGCCAGCCTGTCCTGCCTGTTGCCGTCATGCAGATTATCGCATTGGCATCGAGGGAGAATGATGCCTCGACAGCGGAGTTTGCAATCGTTGTCGGGATATCAAGAGGGGAGGAAGACTGATTTGCATAGTAGCGCTGGCGATAATCGATTTCCTTCTCCGTATATTCCGCGATCTCTGACATTGTCCTCACAGCTTCAACGGGGTATTTTCCGTTTGCTGTCTCACCGCTGAGCATCGTGCATGTTGTTCCATCGAAGATCGCATTCGCGACATCTGAGACTTCTGCCCTTGTAGGCCTTGCATGCTCTGTCATTGAATCGAGCATCTGCGTTGCAGTGACGACGATCTTGCCGGCTTTCATGCACTTACTGATCATCATCTTCTGTATGACAGGCAGTTCCTTGAATGGCACTTCGACACCCATATCGCCGCGGGCGACCATTATGCCGTCAACGACTTTCAGTATGCTGTCGAGATTCTCTATGCCTCTCCTGTTCTCGATCTTCGCGATTATCCTGATCTTCTCTCCGCCATTGACATTGAGAAGCTTCCTGAGTTTCTTCACATCGTCTGCTGTGCGAACGAATGAAGCTGAGATGAAATCAACATCCTCCTGTATGCCGAAAAGGATATCGCTCCTGTCTGCTTCCGATATGAAAGGCTGGTCGATATCTATTCCGGGTATATTGATTGATTTGTGGTTGGAAATCCTGGATGTGTTAAGGACGCGGCAGACGACATCGTTTCCCTTGATTGCCTCTACGGTCAGTGCGCACAGCCCATCATCGATGAGGATTGATGTCCCTGCTTCCACTTCCTCCGCAAGATAAGGGTAGGTGATTGAGACGCCGTTGCAGTCTCCAGGCCTGTCCTCGGCATAGAGAGTGAATTCAGAACCTTCCTCGAGTATCGCATAGCCTTCTTCGAAGTCTTTTGTGCGGATCTCAGGCCCGCGCGTATCCAGTATAAGCGGAATATGGACGCCCATCATTCCGGCAACTCTGCGGACCCTGTCCATGCGAGCCTTATGCTCTTCATGGCTTCCATGTGAGAAATTGAATCTTGCTGCATTCATGCCGCCTTCGATGAGCTTTCCGATCATCTCATCGTTGTCGACGGCAGGACCCATCGTACATATGATTTTTGTTTTTCGCATACGTGATTGTATGCTTTTACAAAAGCAGAAACAATAGATTCAGCTTCCTGAGAGGATATTTCCTATGATATCGGTTACTGTCTTTTCGGCATCTTCTGTACTGCCTGCTATGGTCGCACCTGCTGCATGCATATGGCCGCCACCGCCGAGCATTGCCGCTACAGCACCTACATCAAGCCCTGATTTATGTTTTGAGCGGAAACCGATCTCCTGCTTATCACCCTTATCCTTGATAAGAACGACAGCCTTTATCCCCTCAGTCTGGAGAAGGGAGGCATACACTCCATCGCTCAGCTTGCCATCAATCATCTCAATGCTCTGATATGCGATCAGAAGCTGTCCCGACAGCACGGGCTTTGCTGAAAGTATTACCTTTGCCATATCCTTGATATCAGAGAGCTTCCTGCCATCATGGAGCTCATCATAGACATCGTATGGGGAGACGCCTGCTTCACAGAACTGGGCGGCAGCTCTCAGGGAATCAGGGGCTGTCCTGTTGCTGAGGAAATGATAGAAGCCCGAGTCTGTTGCGAATCCCATGTACAGGAATGATGCGATTTCCTCATCGAGCTCAACACCAAGAGCCTGCCTCACCTGATTCAGGCATAGCGTGGTGGAAGGGGATTCCGGTACTATGTATGACATCCCTTCATCTGCGAAGGGGACTCCTGCTGAGTGGTGGTCGATTATGACTCTTTTCAGGTTTTTTATCTTATCGAAGGCATTGCCGGGTCTGTCTGGAGTAGAGCAGTCAAGAACTATCACAAGAGGCGATGCGGAGATGAAATCATCATCCGCCTCCTTCATGAAAAGGTTCTCATATCTCTTTATATCGCTTCTGAGAAATGGGCCATCGTTGAGAAGAAGTGTCTTCTTCCCGAGTCTTGAAAGGATTGCCCTTGCTGCGAGGGAAGATGCGATTGCATCTCCATCCGGGTTCTTGTGTGCGATGATAATGGCTCCTGACGCATTTCTTATTGCATCGAGGAGCCTCTCATCACATGGCGGGAATATACTTGCCATCTTCTTTTATTATCCTGGGTTCTGTCTTGTTTATGACATTGTCCTTATCGACTATGACTTCCCTGACACCTGTCATCGATGGGATGTCATAGCTTATGCCGAGCATCAGATTCTCGACAATAGAGCGGAGGCCTCTGGCGCCTGTCTTCTGCTCATAGGACTGCCTTGCGATCTGCTCAAGCGCCTCAGGCGTGAATGTCAGCTTTATATCATCAAGGGCATATGATGTCTGATACTGCCTGATGATGGAGTTCTTCGGCTCAGTGAGTATCCTCTGGAGATCCGCAAGCGCAAGGTTGTTCAGCGATACATGGACAGGAAGCCTTCCGATGAACTCCGGAATGAGGCCGAACTTCACAAGGTCATCAGGGAGCAGCTCTTTGAAGAGAGCATCCATGTCCTTGTTCTCCTTGCTGGCAACCTCCGCGCCGAATCCCATCTGCGATGTGGAGACACGCCTCTCGATTACCTTATCCAGTCCTACGAATGCACCACCACAGATGAAGAGGATATTGCTTGTGTTTATCTTAAGCATTTCCTGGTTAGGATGCTTCCTTCCTCCCTGTGGAGGGACAGATGCCACGGTGCCTTCGATTATCTTCAGAAGCGCCTGCTGTACACCTTCGCCTGAGACATCCCTTGTGATTGAGACGTTTTCGCCTTTTTTTGCGATCTTATCGATCTCATCTATGAAGATGATGCCATGTTCGGCCTTTGGAATGTCATAGTCAGCGGCTTCTATGAGCTTCAGAAGTATGTTCTCTACATCTTCTCCGACATAGCCGGCTTCTGTGAGTGTTGTCGCATCAGCTATCGCGAAAGGGACGTCGAGCCTCTTCGCAAGTGTTCTTGCAAGGAGCGTCTTTCCTGTTCCAGTAGGACCGATAAGAAGGATGTTTGACTTGTCGATCTCTACACCGGATTCCGCGATTTTGTCAGCGTACTTGATCCTCTTATAGTGATTGTATACAGCAACAGAGAGGACACGCTTCGCACTGTCCTGCCCGATTACATACTGGTCAAGATATGCCTTGATCTCAGCAGGAGTAGGGATTTCCTTCAGCTCAATACCACCAGCAGCATCAGTATGCGTATGTTCAGAAAGGATATCATTGCAGGTATCTACGCAGTTTTCGCAGATGGCGACGCCAGGTCCAGAGATGTATCTCACATCATCATTCAGAGGGCGTCCGCAGAATGAGCAGTATTTCGAACCTCTTGCCATCATCCTCTCCTCATGATCTTGTCGACAATCCCATACTCAAGAGCTGCCTCTGCATCCATATAGCAGTCCCTGAGGATGTCCTGAGCGATTCTTTCCTCGCTCTGTCCAGTGTGCTTTGAGAGTATGGAACGCGTAAGAAGGTTTATTCTCTGCAGTTCCTGACTCGATACGATGATATCGGAGGCCTGTCCCTCAGCACCGCCTGATGGCTGATGGATCATGACACGGGCAGAGGGGAGTATGCCTCTTTTGCCTTTTGTGCCAGCTGCAAGGAGAAGGGCAGCCATGGAGCAGGCCTGTCCCATGCAGATCGTGGCAACATCGCATGCTACGTACTGTATCGTGTCATAAATCGCCAGCCCTGCGGTAACGCTTCCTCCAGGGCTGTTTATGTAAAGGCTGATATCCTTCTCAGGACTTTCGCTTTCAAGGAATATAAGCTGAGCAACTGCAAGATCTGCAGTTGCATCATTGATTTCCCCATCGAGGAAGATGATTCTGTCCTTAAGAAGACGAGAGAAGATATCATACTGCCTTTCGCCGGTTCCTGACTGTTCTACGACATACGGAACCAAAGTATGCATTCTTTCTGTCAATTCGCCTGTCCTTCCTTAGTCTCTTCAGCATTCATATCAGCTTCGAATGCTCCAGACATATAGTCATAGTAGGAGTACTTCTTTCCTTCCTTGAATGTGTTCTTCTCAAGAAGGAATGGCACTACCTGCTCGTATCTGAGGTCATCCCTGATTATATCGAGGTAACCGTCACGCTCCGTCTCTGGAACATTCTTGAGGCTCTCCTCAGCTCTCTTCGTGACCTCTGCTTCATCTACAGGGAAGTTCTCCTTCTTTGAGATCTTGTCTAGGATGAACTGAGCCTTGAGTGTCTTCACTTCCTGATCACGATAGCTTGCAAGGAATGCGTCCTTGTCAATGTTCTGCTGCTTGAGGAACATATCGAACTGGTTCACGGAGATACCACTCTGTCTTGCCATGTTGCGGTAGCGGCTCTCAAGCTGGCTGCGGATCATCGACTCAGGAATAACGATCTCTACCTCTGAGCAGAGCTTGTCGATGAGAACCTCGCTCTTGATGTTCTTTCCGACTTCCTCAAGAGTCTTCTCAAACTCTGCTTTGATGCCTGCCCTGAGATCATCGACAGTCTTGTATTCTTCCTTCACATCCTCAGCAAAGTCATTGTCAACCTCTGGAAGGATCTTCTCCTTTGCTTCCTTGAGCGAGATTGAGAGCCTGATTGTCTTGCCAGCATAGCCAGGGACATTGTCTTCCTCTGTGTATGTCTTCTCGACAGTCTTCTCCTCACCTGGCTTCATTCCGATGACATCATCATCGATCTTGAAGAAGTTGTAGCCAGTTCCGACTGTGAATGAGAAGTCATCCCTCTTTTCTCCTACGACATTGCCTTCGCCATCGACTTCTGCGTAGCTGACTGTCACGATATCGCCAGACTTGGCTTCTGAATCCTTCTTCTTGACGATAGCCATCCTGTCCCTGAGTTCTTCGATTCTTGCATCGATGTCGCTTTCAGTGACTTCGAATACAGGAGTCGTGACCTCAAGGCCTGTGTATGCAGCAGGAAGCTCCACCTTCGGAGTTACATCATATTCGACTGTGTATGTGACTGAAGCATCCTTCTTGAATGGCTTCTCGATCTCGTCTTCCTTGAGAAGAGGGGATTCGAAAGGAAGAGGCCTCTGCTCCTCTGGGAGTTCCTTTACAGCTTCCTGAAGGGACTTGTCGATCATCTCATAGACAGCTTCTTCCCTTATCGCATCGCCGAATTTCCTTTCGATTACGGATGCTGGTGTCTTACCTTTCCTGAATCCTGGAATCGTCAGTTCCTTTGCATATTTCTGGAGACGATTTGTGTACTCTTCCTCAATTGCCTTTCCATCAATAGTGACTGTAAGAGCCGCTCTAGATCCTTCGAGCTCTTTTACGTTTTTATCCGTAATCATGTTTTCCTTCCTTTACATTAGCTTTGTTTAGTCAGCTGTATAAATATATACGATTTGAAGATGAGTGTGAACACCCAAAAGAAAAGGCCACCCGGAGGTGGCCAGCTATCAGATTTCCATCGACATGTCGCCGAATCCGGCGTCCATCATATCATCAGTACCAGCTGCTGGATCTTCTGCCGCAGGCTCAGGAGCCGGCTGTATTATGAACTCGCTTATGCAGTCCTCAACAGGAACTCCTGCGACCAGAGCGGGGATGGAGAGAAGGGAAGTATCATACTCGACAGTGAACTCTACTTCCGGAAGCTCTATCTCGTTATAGCTTCTGTCATCATATGTCACCTTGATCGTATGTGTCCTTCCTCTGAGCGGAACGCCGATCCTCATGCGGGGAGCAAATTCCGTCGTCTCGCCTCCATCAACACTGACAAGTGCCCAGTCCTCAGCCGAATATCTCGTTCCATTGATCTCAGCTGACCAGTTATCGATATAGACTGTCCTCTGCTTGCCGTAGAAGTAGAGGAAGATTGCAAGCGCGATGATCAGGAGAATGCAGGCAAGGCGCACGAAAAACCTGATATCGAATATTTCCTTTGCTGACTTCATGCATTTGCCTCCTGTTTCTGGCTGAGCGCAAGAGTCTTTGCGGACTCTGCCTTCTCGCGTCTTGTCCTGATTTCATAGAGAACAAGGGAAAGCGTGATGACGCCGTAGGATACGAATACGCGGAAGAACTCACCGATCTGTGCCTGTCCGATGAGATTCCTTCCAGCCTGCGGCGTAAGGATGAACATCAGATGGAAGAGCACTATTCCGAGGAATACGTTCTTTATCGATGCCTTCGATACGGATGCGCCACCGACAAGGAGCGCCGCGATGCTGAACATGCCGATCTGCGAATGGGAGTTGTATGTGTTGAGGGTTCCCATATTCGAAAGATAGATGATCATGCCGTAAGCGGCGAATACCGTCGAGATTATGATGGCAAGGATTCTTGTCCTTTCCACCTTGATGCCAGCTTCCCTTGCGACTTCCATATCCTGTCCGACAGCTCTCATATCCTGCCCGAGCTTTGTCTTGCGGAACCATACGATGATCACACAGAGAATGGCGATGAGGATGAATGTCAGCACAGGGATGGTCAGACCGCCAGTGCCGTTCTCATTCGCGAAGAGCCTGAACGTCCAGAAGTTATCGATGCTCTTCCTGACATTGAGAAGGTCGATTGTGTTTCTTGCGCCATATCCTCTTGGAAGGATTACCTGGCTTGAATGCACAGGAATCACGGAGCCCATGCCGTAGAGGACAACAAGCTGATACACGCCATTCATGAAGAATGAGATCATGTAGCTTGTGATCATCTCCCTTCCTTTTGCCATGTTCAGCATCTTTCCGCAGAACCAGCCGAGGATAATGGCAATTGGGGTTGCGATGATTGCTGCAAGCAGGAGGCCAGGGATGCTTACGACATTCCATGCCGTCACGAAGATCAGTCCAATCTGGCCAGCCATCGCTCCGAGCGTCATGCCGAAGTTGAGTCCCATTCCTGCCATGATAGGAATCAGGAGAGAGAGGACAAGGAAGCTGTTGCGGACGATTCTCGTGATGATCTGGTCTACAAGATACTGCCCTGAATATCCTGCGATTGGGATACATGCAGCACAGAGCACGATGAAGATTATCGGAACGATATTGTTTGCCAGGAAGTTCCTGACATCCTTCTGCGTTATTTCTTTTTTCATCTTGAAGCCCCCGTCTTTCTTGTCAGAGCGTAAAGGATCATACCGTTCGAGACGATAATCCTGAGGACTTCTGACATATCTGTGTGAATCAGGGAGTTCATGACAGAAGGTGTCATCGAGACTATGCCCTGATAAAGGATCGTGCCGATGATGACATTTGTGATGCTAGCCTTGTTGACAGTAGCGCCTCCGATGAGGATTGCGGATACTGCAGGCATTGCCATGTACATCGGCCCCTGGTAAAGCTGGATGAAGCCGTAGCCCTGCTGATAGCAGAGGATTCCGAGCGCGCCAAGCCATGTCGACATGATGACAGAGAGCGTTCTCTGCTTGTCGATGTTGATACCTGATGCCCTTGCGAAGACGGCATTCGAACCAACAGCTGTCATGGCTGTTCCTGTCTTTGTATGCAGGAATGCCCAGATTATGAACGCGAAGATCGCGAAGAACAGGATTTCCCCGAATGAGATCGAGAGGCTGCCTATCCTGAGCACGAAAGCTTCACGAAGGATGTGATGATAGAATCCGTCTGTCGCGATAGTCGTCCTGAGTCCCTGTCCTGTATATCCCCATACCATCGTCGGAGATTTGAAGGGGAGGATGAGCCACATGATTGACATGAATGCCACAGATGAGAAGCCGACGTAAGTCGCGATCATCATCTCGCTTCCCTTGACCCTGTTCAGCAGCTTTCCGTAACCCCAGCCGAAAATGATTGCGAATGGAGTGGAGTAGAGGATCGCGAGCAGGAAGGAAACAGGTCCGGGGATTCCTGTCTCGATAGCGAGTGTCGCGCCGAGGAGTCCGGAGATGATTCCAAGAGGAAGTCCGAAGTTGAGTCCACACCCTGAATGGATCATCGGGACCATTGCAAGTACCATGATCGCATTCTGTCCGAAACGTCCGAGCACATCTGTGATTGATGCGCCTACATTAATGCCTGCAAATGGGGCAATGATGAAAAGGACGAGAAGGAAGAGGGAGATGATTAAGCGTGGAAGCCCGAATGATTTGATGGCTGACATTACTTTTTCCATCACATAGCCTCCTTCTTGGATTTTCCTACCATGAGGATTCCGAAGTCCTCGCTTGGCCTCTCAGCCGGGAGGATACCTGAGACAGCGCCATCTGTGATGATCGCGATCCTGTCGCAGATCTGCCTGAGCTCCTCCAGCTCTGAAGATATCATGACGATTGTTACGCCGTTTTCCCTGTTGTATTCCCTCAGCGCCTGCAGCACAAGCGACTTCGCACCGATGTCTATGCCGCGTGTAGGCTCAGAGACGAAGAGAAGTTTCGGCTCAAGTGCAAATGCCTTTGCGAGACAGATCTTCTGCTGGTTTCCACCGGAGAGCTCCTTCGCCTTCTGCAGTGATGATGTGCACTTGATCTGCAGCTGCCCGATGTACTTCTCAGTCACTTCCTTGATCGCATCCTGGTCTCTCCACTTGATAAGACCGCCAAGGTAGTTCTTCAGGAACTTATTCTGGATCTGCATTGCTGGGAATGAGATATTCCATTCAAGGGACTCATCGAGAAGCAGTCCAACGCCTCTTCTGTCTTCAGATACGAAGGCTAGCGATGAGTCAAGACATGCGCGCGGGTTGTTGAGAGGAATCTCGTTGCCATTGAGCTTCACGCTGCCTCCAGCAGGGAAGAGTCCCATGATGCCATTTGGGATTCCAAGCTTTCCCTGTCCTGCAAGGCCGCCGATTCCGAGTATCTCGCCCTCACGGATATCGAGATTGACATCCCTTACTGTCTCACCTGGCATGTCCACCCAGAGATTCCTGACAGAAAGAACGGTCTTTTCCGAAATGGCTCTCCTTGCTGTTGCTTCGCTGTGATTTCCGCTTGTATTCACTTCGCGTCCGACCATCAGCTTTGCCATTTCCTGGATTGAAGTTGCCTGTGCGTCGAGTTCCTTCACGATACGTCCATCGCGCATTACGATGACCTTTGAGCATACATCAAGGATTTCCTGCAGGCGATGCGTGATGAATATCACGGAAATCCCCTGATTTGAGAGATTCCTGATTGCCTTCAGAAGCATCTCTGCTTCCTTTTCCGTGAGTACAGCCGTAGGCTCGTCAAGGACAAGCAGCCTGATCGCGCTCTTTGAAATCTCCCTGGAGATCTCTGTGAACTGCTTATGTCCTACAGGCATTTCCGAAACAAGCATATCCGGATCAAGCTCTACGCCGAGCTTGGTAATCGCATCGATAGCTTCTTTCTGAAGTTCTTTCCTATCTATCGTCTTTGCCCTGTCGCCGAAAACAAGCGAGAGGACGCTTTTATTCTGCGGTTCGCGATTCAGGAGTATATTCTCTGCTGCGGTGAAGCCAGGAAGCAGCGAGAATTCCTGATGTACCATGCCGATACCGGCTTTCAGTGCATCCAAAGGAGATGCAAACTTTACTTCTTTTCCGTCTATGAGAACCTTTCCCCCATAGCCGCCTGTCTGCTGAATGACATCCATGCCGAATAGGATATTCATCAGAGTGCTTTTGCCAGCTCCATTTTCACCGACTAGTCCCAGCACCTCTCCCTGCTTCAGCGTGAAATTGACATCTTTCAGTACAGGATTGCCATTGTACTCCTTGCTGACATTCTGCATCTCAAGCAAGGTCTTTGTCATTTCGCTCATCGACACTCCTCAATATATTTTTACAATAAGAGAGGGGAGGGAGGCCCTCCCCTTTATCTCAGACTGCTATTGTAGCGAGCTTGAGAAAGTTTGTCACACACTGGCTCCAGTCATCGTGAAGCACCACTCAGGAATCTCAACCTCTGTGTTGCCCATGTAGTATCCTGGATCACCCATGATGTATGTATCCTGATATACCAGAACGAAATTCCTGTATGTTTCCTGTGTAGCTGCGTTCATGTAGTAGGAACCATTCCAGTTAGCACCAGGTGTGTACTTCGTGAAGTTCTTGCTGATGTTTCTGATTGAGTGGATATCATAATCCTCGCCGTTCATCTGAGCTTCTACTGCTTCAATAGCAAGAGAGCCGAGGCCAGCTGTTGTTGTGTAGCCATAGCTGTATGCCCATGTTCCGAAGCGGCCAGCGCCACCCTTCTCGACGATAGCAGCCTCAACCTTTGCAAGGATTGCAGGGAAGTCGCCAGCTTCTGCTGAGAGGTCGATGCCGAGAGCTCCAGGATAGCCCATGAGCGGTGATGGGAGGTCTGCTTCAACGAAGTATCCGCCGTACTCGATAAGCTGTCTGAGAAGAGGCTCTGTATGTGCATCGTTCGTACAGAAGAATGCAGTGTTCTCGCCATATCTCTCAATCCAGTTCGGAGTCTGCTCGAGGATGTACTGCTGAGCACCTGCGATGCCAACGTCAGATGTCGGGTCCGGAGCTGTCTCCATGACGAAGCTCATTCCGAGCTGGTTGCAAGTCTCTCTCATGATTGCAAGTCTTCTCTGCATCTTCTCCATCGAGAGATGGCGTGGGAAGGAGATGTGCACGAATGTGTCGCATCCGAGGTCATGAGCTGTCTTGATCATCAGGTAGCCACGTGCGACAAAGTCGTTTGATGTCACGAGGTCTGCAGATCCGGAGATGAGGTATGGCTCCTCATGTGCTTCGCCTGCGAAGCAGAGGATGTCAGGCCTTACTTCCTTGATCTGACGGAAAGCCTCAGCTGTGCCAGGTACTGCCTGATTTACGATAACAGCCTTCATGAGAGGATCATCTGCGAGGCCGCGGATAACGGAGATTGTTGTCTCCTGCTCTTCCATGAAGTTGTCAGGATATGTCATGTGCTGGATGATGCCGCCATCAGCGACTGCACCATACTCTGCGATGAGAGCCTCAGCACCACGGAGATCATCTTCTGACTGCGATACTGTTCCTGTTACGATGCCGATGTGGTAATCTGCAGCAGCTGCAAATCCTACACAGACAACGAGAACCATAAGAACTGAAAGAAGTTTCTTCATATCTCTCACTCCAATGTAGTGTATTAGATTTTTTAAACCTTAACATCCGATGTATAAATTTGCAATAAGCAAAAACATTTTTGCATGAAGATAACTTTTTTATTGACAAAATGGAAATTCCATGCTTATGCGGTGAAATCACGGCTTCATCTTGCCGTTGGCGGCTAAGCTGCTTATCCTTATATATAAGGAGATCTGAATATGACATTCTATAAGTGTGATACATGCGGTGAAATCGTAATGGAAATCGAGAAAGGGACTTGCACTCCATCATGCTGCGGCAAGGAGATGAGGGAACTTAAGGCAAATACAGTCGATGCTGCTGCCGAGAAGCACGTTCCTGTTGTCGAGAAAGACAATGGAAAGGTATGCGTGAAGGTCGGCTCTGTCGCTCATCCTATGACTGAAGAGCACAGCATCCGCTTCATCGTGCTTGAGGAAGAGGGCTCATTCCAGGTCAGGAAGCTTACTCCTGCAGATAAGCCAGAAGCAGAGTTCGCTGCAAATGGCAAGGCAGTGGCTGCTTATGAGTACTGCAATCTACATGGCCTCTGGAAGAAAGATTGCTGAGGATCGCTTCAGTACTGATCTTATCATTGATGCTCCTGTTCTCCTGTGAGACAACCTCAGGGGACAGGAGTTTTTCACGCGATGAGGCGGTGAATGCCCTGGAATCGCTCTCTGCCGATATGGTGGACATAGCAACAGGGAAGAGAATAGCAGAAAGCACAGTCGCAGGTTCTCTTCCGGTATCTTATCGGAACTATGCATCATATGTTCCGCTTTACGGGACTTTGGCCTCGGAGTACTGCCAGAGTGTTGCTGATATTCTGACATCGCTTCTTCCAGAAGTCTATTCAAGGCTGTCTGATGCGATTCCCGATATAATCAATGACAACCCAGAGTCACTTATTGAAGGCGATACCGCAGTTGCAGATGCGGCAATTGCCGCTGTTGGAGATATCTATGCTGATGTGGTGGAGAGTGCATCTGGGAGATTCGCGGAAGCTTTCTCTCCATCGCACTCGGTTTTTGAGGATATCAGGCAGGCATATATCAATCTTGAGACAGTAGGATATAATGCGGATATAGCAGAGGCAGAGCCTATTTCCGCCGATGTTCTTGCCGAGATTCTCAGACAGGAAGCGGAAAGTATCCTCAGAGATGCTGAGAAGCAAGTCAGGAACAGTCCTGAAAGCCTCTCTGATCCCGTATACTCTATATTCTGGAGCAGATGATGGAAGACGATCTTTTCTCGGCAGCAGCCATTCGCAATGAACCGCTTGCCGCAAGGATGAGGCCACGGACCCTTGATGAATATTGCGGACAGGAGCATATCCTTGGCAAGGGAAGGCTTCTCAGGAGGGCGATACAGGCGGACCAGCTTTCCTCCGTGATATTCTATGGACCTCCGGGAACGGGGAAGACCACGCTTGCAAGGGTGATTGCCAATACGACCAAGAGTCATTTCTCGACAATCAATGCAGTGCTTTCCGGTGTCAAGGAGCTTCGCGAGGAGATTGACAGGGCAAGAGAGAGACTGTCCCATTTCGGCATGCGCACGATTCTCTTCGTCGATGAGGTCCACAGATGGAACAAGAGCCAGCAGGATGCGCTCCTCCCATGGGTCGAGAACGGTACATTCATACTCATTGGCGCTACTACGGAAAATCCATATTTCGAAGTCAATGCCGCGCTTGTCTCTAGAAGCAGGATCTTCCAGCTCAGGAAACTTGAGGAAAAGGACCTCATCAGGATAGCCATGCAGGCAATTTCTGATAAGGAAAGAGGTTATGGAAGGTATCGCGTTGTGTTTGAGGATGGGGCGCTTGAGCATCTCGTCTCTGTCGCGGCTGGCGATGCACGATCTCTCCTGAATGCGCTCGAGCTTGCTGTCGAGACAACTCCGGATAGCTTCCCGCCTCCAGATGGCACTGAGATCTATATATCAAAGGAGACTGCCGAGGAGTCGATCCAGAGGAAGGCGGTGCTGTACGATAAGGAGGGTGACTATCACTTTGATGTCATATCCGCTTTCATAAAGTCACTCAGAGGCTCTGATCCGGATGCGGCTCTCTACTGGCTTGCGCGCATGGTCGCGGCAGGGGAGGACCCGCGCTTCATCTTCAGGAGGATGATCATCCTCGCATCAGAGGATGTCGGTATGGCCGATCCGTATGCCGTGCAGGTCGCTGTTGCGGACGCAGAGGCTTTCGACAGGATAGGACTTCCTGAAGGGCGTTTCCATCTTGCACATGCCGCGATCTATCTTGCGACTGCTCCGAAAAGCAATAGCGTGCTTGGGTTCTTTGATGCGCTTTCCGATGTCGAGAAGGAGAAGAATGATGAGGTTCCAAATCATCTGAAAGACCCATCGAGGGACAGCAACGGCTTTGGCCATGGGGAAGGTTATCTCTATCCTCATTCATATAAGGACCACTGGGTCGCACAGCAGTATCTGCCGTCAGGGCTTCAGGGGAAGATGTACTACAAGCCAGGCTCGCTAGGATATGAGGCGGGAATCCGCGATGATGTCCAGATAAGGCGCGAGGCTCAGCTTGAAGCAGCTTCCGAAAGCTATGTGGAGAACCTTACATTCTCTCCCGGGGGAAAGGCCAGGGACAGATGGGCGGAACGTGCTATGTCCGGACGGGCGGAGGAGCTGCTTAAGCTTGAAAGGCTGCTGTACGATGGGATATCCATTCCGAGATATGCCAATATCCTGGTGATCAATGCATCCCACGGCCTTCTCCTGTGGCCGCTGATGAAGATGAATCCTGAAGGATACTCTGCCGCATCGGTTAGAACGAAACAGGAGGCTGAGGTCATTGCCCATTTCTCATCGGAACTTGAGCTTATTCTTCGCCCAGAGATAATAGAATGTCCCGATAAGGATATCTTCTCTCATATTGAGGATGGCATGAGATTCTCCGTGATCTCCGGAAAGAACATACTGTCGCGTCTTGATCAGGATAAGGATATCCTTCCTATGATCAGAGAACATCTCGAAGGTGATGGCATTGTCACTCTCATGGAATCCGTTCCATCGCTGTCATCAAGGCTTTCAGGCTTTGCTCCGGAACAATTCAGGGAGCAGCTTCTTGATGCTGAGAAGAATATCTATACCGACTCTGACCCTCTCACATCATGGGGCAGGAAGGAACTTGAGGATGCAGTCCTCGGCGTCTTCCCTGAAGCGGAGATTGTCTTCAGGAAGAGTGTGATGCAGCGGCATTTCACCCCGGATGCCGCAAGATCCTTCTTCCGGAAAAGCTATCATGGCTGCGGCATGGGGGAGGAGGATTTCATCAGCTTATTCGCGGATAAGGATTTCCGGTGGGAGACCGTGACTGCGCTTATCAGAGTGGGAATCGGAAAGGAGCTTCCTTCTCATGACAGTGACTGGGAGAATGTCCTTCGCATCACACGCTGATATCCGAACTGAGCCCTACTGTGTTGAATGCCAGCCTGATCGATATGCTTGCAATCGTATCGATTGATTCTATGCATCCTTTGTCGATCCAGTTGTTGATGATTCCCTGAATGCCGTTGATGCAGAATATGTATGCGGCTTCCTCAAGGCATTTGTCGTTCGCGTGGAAGATGAGCTTATAGCGCTCCATCACGCGCGATACCAGCACAGAGCCGAATGTGGGTGCGATCCCGCTGTTGCGCACCGCCCTCACGATATTCACGTTGCTCTTTATCAATTCGACGAATTCGGAGAAGGATGAGAGGATGTCCTCCTTCTTCGCAGACTGGAAAACGGGAAGAGTATCGATGAAATCCTTCTCTATCTCATCTATGACATCTCCCTTGCATGTGTAGTATGCATAGAAAGTACTTCTGTGGACCTCAGCCTTGTCCGTTATGTCCTTTATCGATATTTCCTCGAACTTCTTCTCGAGCAGAAGCGAAATCATCGCGTCTTTCATCGCTTTCTTCGTCTGCTGCGGATCTTTGCATTTCATGTGACACCTCTGCTGAATCGATGATAACATATTTATGTATTCCGTATATGCCTGAGATATGGTCAGGCGTCTCTACAGGCTGCCAGAAACAGCCAGCTACGGTCAGGAGGCATTATGGAATCATTTGCGATAAAAGGCGATCTCATATGGACTGAGAAGCCTGATTCTTTCATGACAATGCATGATGGGTATATCACGGTAAGCGATGGAAGGATAACATCCGTTTCCTCTGAGAGGCCATCAGCTGATATTGTTGACAGATCCGGATGCCTTGTCATCCCAGGCCTTTCGGATCTGCATATCCATGCTCCGCAATATGTGTTCATGGGGATGCATATGGACGAGGAACTGCTTGAATGGCTTGAGAAGCATACATTCCCTGCGGAAGCCGCATTCTCAGATACAGGATTCGCAAGGGAGGCATATGGCTCATTTGCAGAGGCATTGCTGAAGACTCCGACTACCAGGCTTTCCGCTTTCGGCACCATACATGAGGATTCGACGCTGATTCTCATGGATATCCTCGGGAAAGCCGGATTCCACGGCTACGTGGGTAAGGTGAATATGGACAGGAACAGCCCTGATTCGCTTGTCGAGGATACGGATGAATCGATAGCATCGACACGGAGCTTTATAGAAAGAAGCAGTGCGTACAGCTCGATCAGGCCGATTATAACACCACGATTCATCCCCTCGTGCTCTGACAGACTTCTGAAGGAGCTGGGGAGAATTGCTTCCGGGCTTTCCATCCCCATACAGTCGCACCTCGATGAGAACAGGAGCGAGATTGAATGGGTGGCATCGCTCTGCCCGTGGGCGCGCGACTATGCTTCCGCTTATGACAGCTTCTCGCTTCTTACGGACAGGACAATAATGGCCCATTGCGTCTGGATGACAGATGATGAGATCGATCTGCTCAAAGCTAGAGGCACTTATATAGCCCATTCTCCTACATCGAATCTCAATCTGTCATCTGGAATAGCACCTGTAAGGCACTTCCTCGATAAAGGCCTCAGCGTGGGACTCGCAACAGACGTCGCAGGAGGATCATCGCTTTCGTTGCTCACAGTCATGCAGGATGCGGTGAAGGCGTCGAAGATGCGCTGGAGACTGCAGGATGATAGCGCAAAGCCTCTGGGCCTCAGCGAGGTATTCTATCTTGCCTCAAAGGGAGGGGGAAGCTTCTTCGGCTCCGTCGGATCATTTGAGCCCGGATTCGATGCGGATATAGTCATTCTGGATGAGGCAGAAGGATTCAGGACCTCCTGTCACTCAATCGAGGAGCGTCTTGAGATGGCTGTCTACCGTTCTTCAGAACTTCCTGTCAAGGAGAAGTACATCAGGGGAATCAGATGCACCTGTAGCTGACGACAGCGGCTTTCCCCGCATGCTTCTCCCTCTTCGTCTCATATTTATAAGGAAATGCCTTTATGAGATCCGAGAGCTTGCCGAATCCATACAGGAAGGTATTGAACTCCGGTTTTACGCGCTTTATATATGTGCCTGCGATGCTGACATTCACGAAATCGTCATCATCGCGGTATTTGTCATATGCGATCCTGAGAAGCAGGTGTATCTCGTTGATATCCGGAAGATCCGAGTCTGTTTCCTGCTCAGCCGGTTTCTGTGCCTTCTGCTCAGTCTCCTTTTTCTTCTTTGTCTTCTCCTTGCCTCCATTGAGATATTCGATGAGTATGAAATCATCGCAGGCATTGCAGAATGCTTCCGGCGTCTTCTTCTCACCGACACCGATTACGTATATCCCGGATTCCTTCAGCCTGACAGCCAGGGGAGTGAAATCACTGTCCGATGAGACAAGTGCGACAGCATCGTACATGCCGTTATGCAGCAGATCCATCGCATCTATCACCATTGCGATATCGGTCGTGTTCTTGCCAGATACATAGTCGAACTGCTGCACAGCCTTTATCGCAAGTCTCTTGATCTCATCTTCCCATTTCGCAAGATTCGGTTTCTTCCAGTTCCCATAGGCTTTCTTGGCGACTATCCTGCCATAGGCTGAAAGCTCGTGGAGAACAGGTTCGAGTTTCGTAAGCTGGGTGTTGTCAGCATCTATCAGCACAGCTATTGCATGAAAATCATTTGTTTCGTTGGCCATGATTCCAATAATAGCAGCAAAAAGCGATTGCTGCATCATCTGAGTTGTTGACAGCTAACTCAGAGAAGCCTAAACTAACCTTGGTTATCAAGGGGTAACTGGAGGAACATATACGATGCCTTTGAATCTTATCGGACAGGGCAATAAAGCATTCGTGAAAAGAGTCAGCGGAGACATGGATGTCCGCCGCTTTCTTGAGAATCTCGGCTTTATCGCAGGGACTGAAGTTACTTTGATTTCATCAATCGGTGGCAATGTGATTGTAGGTGTCAAGGACTCCAGAGTCGCAATAAACAGTGAAATGGCGAGACACATACTTGTGTGATCGCGGGAGGAATATATGACATTGGGGGAGGCAAAGATCGGAAGTACTGTGAAAGTGCTCTCCATTGCCGGTGATGGCGCGTACAAGAGACGCATCATGGATATGGGAATCACAAAGGGCACGTCCTTATATATAAGGAAGGTAGCACCTCTTGGCGATCCTGTTGAGATTACGGTCAGGGGCTATGAGCTCTCTGTCAGGAAAAATGACGCTGAGTGCGTCATCGTAGGCTAAGGAGGGCATATGGGACTCAGAATCGCGCTTGCCGGTAATCCGAATTGCGGAAAGACCACTATGTTCAATGCCCTGACAGGAGCCAACCAGTATGTAGGCAACTGGCCGGGAGTGACTGTAGAGAAGAAGGAAGGCAGGATCAGGAGCAGGAAGAATGAGGAGATCATAGTCACGGATCTTCCTGGAATCTATTCGCTTTCTCCGTATACGCTTGAGGAAGTAGTGAGCCGCAGTTATCTCCTTAATGAGCATCCAGATGCGATAATCAATCTCGTGGATGCCACGAATATCGAGAGGAATCTCTATCTGACGACTCAGCTTATAGAGACAGGCATTCCTGTCGTGATTGCGCTCAATATGGCGGACCTTCTTGAGAAGCGTGGCCTTAAGATCGATGTTAAGAGGCTTTCGATGGTTCTTGGCTGTCCTGTCGTCGAGACGAGCGCTCTTAAGAAGACAGGCCTTGATGAGGTTGTCAATGAAGCCGTGAAGGCAGCAAAGCGCAATGAGCAGCCGCTTCCGAAGGATATCTTCGCAAAGGATATAGAGGAAGGCATAAGCGCTGTCAGGAAGGAGCTTCCATCCTCCATAACCCCTGATAAGGCAAGATGGTATGCTGTGAAGGTCCTTGAGAATGATGAGAAGATAATGGCAGAGCTCTCTTCTTCGGCGCTTTCCAGAACTGCGGAAGAGGCGAGGAAGGCTATCGAGAAGAATCATGATGACGACATGGAGTCGATAATCACTGATGGCCGCTATAAATATATCCAGCAGATTGTCTCCACATGCGTGAGGAAAGGCAATGCCGGGATGTCCATCTCTGATAGGATAGACACTATTGTGACAAACAGGATCCTCGGTATTCCGATCTTCATCCTCGTCATGTTCCTTGTCTACTATGTATCCGTCACTACAATAGGCACCTGGGTTACGGACTGGACGAATGATGTGTTTGTGGTCTGGGTTCAGGATCTCTTTGCTTCAGGACTTGGGGCTATCGGTGCTGGCGATGTCGTGCAGAGCCTTGTCATCGATGGTATTGTCGGAGGTCTTGGCGCAGTACTTGGATTTGTTCCCCAGATGGCGATTCTTTTCCTGTTCCTCTCTATACTCGAGGATTGTGGCTACATGGTCAGGATTGCTTTCGTCATGGATAGGGTGTTCAGGCATTTCGGTCTTTCAGGCAAGAGCTTCATTCCTCTGCTTATCTCATCCGGATGCGGAATTCCCGGCATCATGGCATCGAGGACGATAGAGCAGGATAACGACAGACGCCTTACGATCATGACTGCGACATTCATACCATGTGGTGCGAAGCTTCCTGTTATCGCCCTTATGGGAGGTGTCATCGCGGGAGAGGTATCTGGCTATGTTGCATCTGCATGGGTTGCTCCTGCAATGTACTTCATAGGCATTGCCGCTGTCCTTGTATCTGCGATAATCCTGAAGAAGACTAAGCCGTTCAGCGGAAAGCCTGCTCCGTTTGTCATGGAGCTCCCGGCTTACCATATCCCTTCCGCACGCACTGTCCTTCTTCATGTATGGGAAAGGCTCAAGGGATTCATCGTGAAAGCCGGTACTATCCTTTTCCTTGCATGTGTCGTTATGTGGTTCCTTTCAGGATTCGGTTTCGGACCGGATGGCTTCGGGCTTGTCGAGGATAGCAATGACAGTATCCTGGCGGTCATAGGCGGTGCTATCGCTCCTGTATTCGCACCTCTTGGATTCGGCCAGTGGCAGCCTGTTGCCGCATCCCTCTCCGGATTCACGGCGAAGGAGGCTATAGTTTCCACGATGGGTGTTCTTGCGAATGTGTCAGAGGATCTGGCGGAGGATTCTATTGCGGTAGCAGGTGCTATAGGTGCCTGGTTCCCGACAGCGATTGCCGCATTCTCGTTCATGCTTTTCAATCTGCTCGATTCCCCATGTCTTGCAGCTATCGCGACGATGGCTCAGCAGATGCAGTCGAGGAAATGGTTCTGGTTCGCGATAATCTTCCAGAATGTATTCGCTTACGTTGTTTCGCTGATAGTCTATCAGATAGGTCTTCTTGCGCTTACAGGCGTATTCGGCGCATGGACAGCTGTCGCATTTATCCTTCTTGCGGTAATGCTCTTCATGCTGTTCCGTCCTGATCCTTATAAGAACGAGAAGGTTTATTCAAGAAGATCTGTCAATGCAGCAACTGTATAAGAGACCGGAGGCAGGATATTCCTGCCTCATCTCATAGAAAGGAGATCCGATGGCTGATTTTATTATATTGATCGCAATCGGTGCATGGTGCGTATATGTCATATCCAGAGTGATGAGGAAAAAGTCCTCATCTTGTTCCGGTTCATGTGCTGGCTGCTCTGGATGCAGTGCCATGCATATCAATCAGATGATAGAAAAGGAGCTTGAGAGGAAAAATGGGTGATAGCTCATCTTCGATGCTCTTCATGGTCATCATCTTGCTTGCCATATATTTCATCGGCGTAGGTGTATATATGGTAGCAAAGCTTATACGCAAAGCTGCCGGAAAGCGGAAGGATAGGAAATATTATGGTTGATGTTATCATCATTGCAGTGGTCGCAGTATTGCTTGCTTTTGCCGCAAAAGGCAGCATGAGACATTTCAGAGGCGAAGGCGGATGCTGCGGAGGCGGAAAGCCTGTCAGGACTGCCTCCAGGAAACTTGACGGGCCTGTCATGGCAAGGCGTGATATAAGAATTGAAGGCATGCACTGCGCTAATTGCGGTATCCGTGTCAAAAACGTGCTTGAGGCTATGGATGGCGTTTCTGCTGAGGTCGATTTCAAGTCGGGTATCGCCCATGTCGCTCTCGACAGAAGCGTTGAGGATTATGAGCTGAGGAATGCCGTGGAGAAAGCGGGGTATAAGGTCAAGGAAATTATCGCGGGATAATGACTGCCCATGATAATTGCTTGCAGTGAAAAGAGATAAAAATTTTGATTCTTTTTCTGCAAAACTGTTGACAAATAAGTTGCTTTCTGTCATATTCTTCCATGTTGAAATTGCTTGGTTGAACGCCACGCATCCTAAATGGTGGAAGTAGTTCAGCGGTAGAGCGGCAGATTGTGGATCTGCTTGTCGAGGGTTCGATCCCCTTCTTCCACCCAACTACTTGCTCCCTGTAGGGGACGCGCTCATAGCTCAAAGGATAGAGCGTCGGACTTCGAATCCGCAGGTTGTAGGTTCGAGTCCTACTGGGCGCAAAGCAATTTGGGCCGCTAGCTCAGCTGGTAGAGCAGCAGACTCTTAATCTGCGGGTCAAAGGTTCGATCCCTTTGCGGCTCATATCAAACACCGCGAGAGTGGTGGAATTGGTATACACGCTAGTCTTAGGAACTAGTACTTCGGTTTAAGGGTTCGAGTCCCTTCTCTCGCAACCTCTTTTACTGGAGGTGTTCATAAAACTTGCGGGAATAGCTCAGTGGTAGAGCTCCACCTTGCCAAGGTGGATGTCGCGGGTTCGAGTCCCGTTTCCCGCTCTAAAAGCCTGATTGATTCTTGAAGGAGAATTGGTTAGGCTTTTTATTATAACAGCTGACTGCTGTGATAAGGAGAATGACGTGCTTCCGCTTAAAGATCTTATTGATACCCAGGCAAATGTTTATGAGATGACTTGTGTAGCTATCGAAGAAGCGAATATCTATGCTGCTGTCGATAAAGGACGCGAGATAGAAGCAAGCGGGGAGAAGATCGTCTCTGTTGTTCTTGATCGTGCCCTGAATAATGAGATCGAGTACCAGGAGCCTAATGAAGATAAGGCCTAAGGCTGTTGTCCTGACAGGGCCTACTGCAGTCGGCAAGACTGCGATGACCGAGGCGCTGTTCTCTCATGGCTTTGAGATCATCAATGCGGATTCCGTCCAGATATACAGAGGACTTGATATAGGTTCCGCAAAGCCTGATAAGGCCCTGATGGGGAAGATACCACATCATCTTATTGATATAAAAGATCCCTGGGAGGATTATTCTTCCGGGGATTTTGTCCATGATGCGGAAGATGCGATGTCATCCATCTGGTCACGCGGGAACATCCCCTTGATAACTGGCGGCACGATGTACTATATAAAGCATCTTGTCTATGGTGCGCCATCTACGCCTGCTGCTGATGCCTCGATACGCAAGGCTGTACGCGATGAGATTGATGACAAAGGCCTTGAATGGGCTTTCTCATATCTTCAGGACATAGATCCTGTCTCTGCATCGCGCATAGGCAGGAATGACGATTACAGGATATCCAGGGCAATCGAGGTCTTCCGTACGAGCGGGAAGCCGTTATCATCTTTCCCTCTGCCTGATGCTGTGCGCGATGATATCTCATTCACGCTTATCTGCCTTAAGAGAAGCAGGGAAGAGCTGAAGGAAAGGATAGGGCTGAGAGTTGAGCAGATGTTCAGCGAAGGGCTGTATGATGAGATAAGAAGCCTTGCGCGCTCAGGCGCTGATTTATCATGGCCTGCAGTCGAGGGAATAGGATACAGGGAGTTCTTCCAGGCGAGGATTGATGGTGAGGAAAGCCTGTCAATGATAAAGGAGAGAATCATCAGGGATTCTTTCCGTTATGCAAAGCAGCAGATGACATTTGCCTCATCGATGAAGGACTTCGTATTCATCGATCCTGATGATGCTGCATCGGCTTTAGATCAGTTGTCTCTCAACGGTATATGTCTCTAGCTTTTCCTTCCCCAGGAATCTGCTTGAGACCATATCCGCATTTGTTATGTTCCACCAGCCTCTGTCATTCCACGTGAACTCAAAGGCCTGCTTCACCTCATACATGTATACATAAGCTGATGTATCTCCCTCTGGAGCGCTGTCCTCATCGGCATATGATGTCGGACCATACCATGTCGTAGTCGCTATATATCTGTTTTCGCCATCAGGTTCGATCGAATCGAGCACTATGCCGTATACGAAGCTTCCTTCCGGAATGGCGGGTTTTCCTTCCGCAAGCCATTCTTCCGCATCGACTGTCACATCCAGTGCCTCATATGCAAAGCGCATTCTTGTGGTGACATAGAGATTCGTGATTTCCATCTCCTGCGGCACATTGCAGCCCCTGACTGCCGTAGTCAGCCTCTGCACATCAAGATCCGATTGCGCCTGATAGAAATCCGCGATGATCTCCTCTTGGCTCAGCTCTGCGGTGAGTGGTGGCCTTGTGGCCCTGTAGATGGAGCTTCCTATGAAGTAGCCACCTATCAGGACGGCAAGGGTGATTATTATTATCAAGGTGCCTTTCACGCGCCAGAAATCGATTTTCCTTGCTCTTTTGCCTGCGTTTTCCATGAATGATGAATAGAGACTGCCGGAAATGATCCTTTCCCTGTCGCTGCTGCATTCATCTTCTGTCCTGTCTCCCAGATTCCATTCAAGCGATGAGGCACGTTCCGTGAACCAGCTCAGGTTCCTTGCATCATCGCTGTTGCCCATTATATCCCTCATCTCGCGGCTCTTTGCGCCGAGTATGAATGTGATGAGGCCCGCGCACTTCTCATCGAGCTCCGGTACGATTGATGATATAGGAACTGCCTTGTAGCCTGCCGTCCTTACAGACTGTGCTTCGAATGGCAGTATTCCGGATGCCGCATAATAGAGAAGTTCCGCCATTTCCGTGATCAGCATGAAGTTCTGCTCTGCATTTCCCCTGATTACAGCAGTCACATGACGGTGCTTGTCCTCATCTGTCTCCATCATCGAGAAGACATCGGCAAGGTCTGGAGGCAGGAGCAGGATCGAATCCCTGTTATAGATGTAGATCCTGTTGAGCGGAAATACACCGGAAGAAAGGCTGAGGAAGCTTTTGTCCGCATCCATGAGGCCATGTGCGATCTGCAGGACAATCTTCAGTGCATCGCTTCTTCTTGCTGATGAGAGTGCCGTGAAATCCTGTAGTTCGCACTTTCCGAAATATACGTATCTGATGCCTCCCGATGATGATATCCCATCCCAGTACCAGCTGCTTTTCGTGCCATTGCTGTCTATGATGATGCCTGCCTGCTTCTCTCCCTGCATCAGATGCTTCGGGATCGTGATATCGTCAGGCCCTATGCTGATTGCCGTTTTCTCGATTCCTTCTATCTCTATTGTCCTGATATCCATATTCATTTCCTCATAAGCGCCGCGTGTCCTGCAGCCTTGTCGCCTTCGGTGCGCCCGAGAAGCTCCCAGCGTCCTGGCAATATCCTCGAGACAGCTTCAATCGCCGGAGTACCCGGACAGCTTATCAGCCTTTTCCTGTAAAGATCGAGAAGCCTCTCTCCGCTTTCAAGAAGAGATATCATTTTCTGTGTGTCATCATCCGGCTTGTCAGTCGGTCCTGTCATATTGGATGCGATGATGAACACGGAACCGGAGAATCTCCTCAGCAGTGCCTCAAGCTTCTTCACATCCTCTGATGATACCGCATAACTGTATACAACACGAAGAGCTGAATGTGGATTATCTATGGAAATGAAAGGGTAGAGGAGTTCCTGACCATATTCCTCCGCCTCATATTCCCGGCTTATGGGCAGCCCTGAGTCAAGAATCCGTATATCTCCTGTGAAGAAATGCTCGGTCCTTGGCTCCGGCTGGAAGAAGAGACTGCCTCTGTCTTTCTCAAGCATCTCCCTGCGGAGCGGTACTATGAGCGTGATCTCGCGCCCATCTGATATCCTCCCGAATACCTGCCTGTACAGGAAAGCAGAGCGTGACAGCATCATCTGGGGAAGTATGAATGCAGAGCCTTCCTCCTTTCTCTCATCGATGGACGCAAGCTTCCTCAGCTCATCCTTGTCTTCCGGGTAGAATATCGCGCTATGGTAAATCATGAGAGAATCTCCTTCACCCTTTTCTCATCAAGTGTCGCAGAGAGGTTCTTCTCCTGCGTGGGGATCACAAGTCCCTTCGGTCCATCTTTCGCACGGCGCAGGAACTTCACATAAGTATAATACAGATCCGCCTTTCCATTCTTCTTTGCCTTCGAGTAATGTATCGCAAGAGATGCCGCATCAAGAAGAACAGGCAGGGGAACTGTCTTGTCGCGCTTTGCCTTGATAATGACATAGGCGCCGCTGTAGTCCCTTGTATGCATCCAGATATCCATTCCTTTCGCATCACGGCGCAGTATCTCGTCATTCTCCTTCGCACTTCTTCCTATGATGATATCCCAGCCTGAGACATTCACCCTGATACCAGGTCTTGTGTCCTGCTGTATCCGGCTTCTGTCCTCCTTCGCATTCTCGCGGGATATCTTCTGCATATTGCCTTCTTCGATAAGGGCATTGTACTTCTCTTCAGTATCCCTGATTGCCTTCCTGGTCTCCTCTGCTTCCTCAAGAGCCATCTGATAAGTCTTCTTGTCCTTCCTGTAGCGCTGATAGAGCTTCTCAAGATTCTCATTAGGGGAGAGTGCGGGATCCAGCGATATTGCCATAATATTCCCATCCCAGTCCGGAAGCTCTATTCTTGACATTCCCTTGCTGACAAGATGGATTGAGGCGGAAAGGATATCCGCGGCTTTTCTGGCCTCCTCATAGACAGAAGTTGCCTTCACACGCTCTTCCTGCCTCCTGAGGCGCTCCGACAGCGTCGCAAGCTCCTTGTCGCGCTTCTCCTGAAGGCGCTCAAGCTGCCTGTCATTCTCCTCGGCAGTCGCTTTTGCCCTGCCATGTTCATCGATGAACTTGTTGAAAGAGTCTCCTTCCCATGGACGCACCTCAAAGTGCTTGTCGCCTTCGGATGTGCGCTCATCGATTACAAGCTTCCTTCCTTTCTCCTCGCCGCGCTGAGGTCTTCTGTACATCAGCTCAAGGATTGTGTCATCCTCATCCATCACTATGATGTTCGCTCCGATTCCGGAGAAGAGCCTGACAAGCACGGAAATCGTATCCTCGCTGTTCGTGAGCTTCATCACAAATGCCCTGTCGAATGGAAGCTGCCTGACAGATGTCACCTTGCGTCCTGTGAAGTGAGCCCTCATGTACTGTGTGAAGCGCTGCGCACCTTCCGCTTTCTTCCTCATCTTCTCTGTCCTGCACACGACAGCATCGGGTGTCGCTATCTCGAAGTACAGAAGCCAGGCTTTCTCCTCCCTGGAAAACATGGATAGTGTGAATGAATGCACGGAATGTTCCGTGACTTTCTGTATGTAGCTGTTCTCAAGAGGAAGTTCCGAGAGCAGCAGCTCAAGTTCTCTCCAGTTGATCATCTGAGTGCCTCCATTCCTGAAGCAAGATAGAAAGAGCCTGCTATCAGTATGCTCCTCTTCCAGCCGAGGGCCTTGCCAAGGGCCTTGTTCCTGTCAGGGATATACTCGATATCCTTGTCAGGGGCTATTGCGCGGGCCTGATGGAATATCCCTTCCGGATCGCTTTTCTTCCATTCATCAGGCTTCGTGATTATTATCCTTCCGAATTCAGGTATGAGCATCGAAAGCATGTGGCTTACATCCTTTCCCTCGACTGCGGAGAATATGAGAGTGGATGAAGCAGGTTCATCTATCTCCATGAATGTATCGAGCGTGTATCTCATTGATCTTGCCGTATGGGCCCCGTCTATAACCACCAGTGTCCCGTCTATCCATCTTTTCTCGAATCTTCCGGGAAGCTGGGTGCGCTCGAGAAGCTGTATGCCTCTCTCTGTGAGGAGTCCAAGGCGCGATGCGGCCAGGATCGCAAGGGCCGCGTTCTCCGCCATTGCCAGCGATGACATCCTGAGAATCAGCGAGAAATCATTATCGAGGAGCTTGAATCTAACCCTTTCGCCATCAAGTGATGATCTGGATGAGAAACCTGAAATCGCATCATCGAGGAATTCTATCGGAGAATGCATTTTCATTGCTTCTTCTATGAAAACCGCTCTTGCATCAGCATCTTTTGCTGAGGAGAAGACAGGTGTCCCTTCCGTTATGATCTTTGATTTCTCCACAGCTATCTCGCGGATCGTTGAGCCGAGCACATCTGTATGCTCGAGTTCTATCGGCGTGAGAAGGACTGCCTCCGGCTCTATCGTATTCGTCGCATCGAGCCGGCCACCGAGTCCTGTCTCTATCACTGCATCTGTGCATCCTGCATTCCTGAAAAGCATGTAGCCATATGCAGTATATGCTTCGAATGTCGTCGGTTTCCGGGCCCCGAGGCTTTCTGGCAGATGGAATGACGATACCATGTCCAGGAATTCCGAGAGGGTATCAAGATAAAGGGAGTCCGGGAAGAACTGCGATGATAACGTGAATCTTTCACGGATTGTATAGATGTGAGGCGAGAGATAAAGGCCGCACTTCCTGCCGCTTCCTGTCAGGAGCGCCGCAAGATATGCGCTTGTAGACCCTTTTCCTTTCGAGCCTGCGATGTGGTATGTCCTGAAGCTTCTCTCAGGATTGCCGAGATGACTGAGGAGGAGCCTCATCCTGTCGAGTCTGTTTTCCCTTATATTCGGATCTCTCTGCATCGGCGCGAATGAATCGAATACTGTCTCAAGCGCATGAATATCAGGCATAGAAGCAGTCTAGCGCAAAAAGGATATTATTGCATATATCGGCAATTTGACGGAAATCTCCAGGATTGTGATTGCAGTTGGTAATCTGTTTTGCCGGATTTTCATCATAGTCGATGATTTCTTATGGTTTGTCGTTTGCTTCTCATATCTGAAGCTGCATATCATCCTATTTCAAGTATCCAGTATTGTGCGATTCATGCCATTTAGTTGATTATAACTATAGGTTCCAAGCGACTGGGTATGATTGCCCATTGTCCTTTTAAGCTGTAATCTTGTAGAAACAAGTGAAATGGAGGGAAAAGCGTGCATTATCTGGTTCTTACAACCGGAAGCTGTGGCAACTGCTATATCATAACAGATGATGAGAACACGATCATCATCGATGATGGCGTTACATACAAGAAGCTCAGCGAGAGGATGGAAGATCACGATATTCCGATGTCTTCCGTGCGCGCAATGTTCCTGACGCATCTGCATCCCGATCATTCTAAAGGGGTGGGTGTCTTCCAGAGAAAGACAGGACTTCCTGTCTATATGTCGGATATCTCATGGGCACGCAATATGGCTGAGATACAGCGCCAGCGGATCGAGCCGGCCCTTGTCAGGCAGTACTCCTTCGGCGAAGAGCTTTCAGTTCCCGGTTTTTCAGTGATTCCCTTCAGGACATTCCATGATTCGGAAGGATCTGCCGGATATCTTGTGAAATCCGGGTCAGGACCTTCATTCTTCATAATGACAGATACAGGGATCATTCCGGATGGAGCAGAAGAACTTGCCGATGCTGCCGATGTGATGTTCATTGAATCAAACTATGACGAGAAGATGCTGGATGAGGGACCTTATCCGGCACATCTGAAGAAAAGGATAAAAGGAATCTACGGACACCTTTCCAATACGGAGGCCGTGGAGTTCGCAAGCAAGGTAGCCAGAAGAGGTGAGAGTGTCTATTTTGTCCACGTGAGCGAGAACAACAATGATACCGATATCCTCCGCGATCTTGCTTATTCGAAGATCCCTTCCGGCATATTCTGCAAGATATGCGAGCGAGGGGAGCTGTTTGAGGGGTTTATCGATGGGAAAGAGCAAGGAAAAGGAGAAGAGAAAGGCACGGAGGAAGGAATTCAGCCTCAAGGAATGCAGGAAGGTCGGACGATCTGATGGACTGAGGCTGAAGACCCTCAAGGGGTATACATTCACGGATTTCGTTGAAGCTGTGACTGCACGCTATCAGGACAGGATATGCTATCGCGTATTCCGTCAGGGCGATGAGAATGACATGACTTACAACCAGCTTGGCTGGTATTCATATGCGGTCGCATCATATCTCATGGACAAAGGAGTGAAGAAGGGCGACAGGATAGCGATCTTCGGTGAGAGCTGTCCGAACTGGATGGTGATGTATCTTGGAATCGTCATGCTTGGTGCCATCGCTGTACCGATCCTTCCTGATTTCTCTGCCCGTGAAGCGAAGTTCATAATCAAGGACAGCGGCTCTATCGGTGTCTGCGTCAATACCAAGCAGTACCAGAAGATTGCGGACATAAGCCCGGATCTGATGGTTTTCAGGATGGAGGATCTTGTGCATGTTCCTTCATCTGGCGATGATTACACATTCGACAAGGCCCCGGGCTTCGCGATGAAGAGCACGAAGCTCAGGATCAATGACGTGAAAGCAGTCAAGCCTGCCGAGAATGATATCGCATCGCTTATCTACACATCAGGAACGACAGGCTCATCCAAAGGTGTAGAGCTTTCGCATATGAATATCCTCAGGGGAGCTGACCTTGCGACTGATGTCTACATAAGCCTTAAACCGGGCTGGAAGGCCCTCTCCATACTTCCGATGAGCCATGTATATGAGTTCACGATCGGACAGGTGCTGACGCTGCTCTCGGGCCTGGATATAACATTCCTGGGGAAACCGCCTGCAGTCTCGATCCTGCTTCCTGCTCTTGCCGAGGTGAGGCCCCATGTGATGCTCTCCGTCCCTCTCCTGATCGAGAAGGTCTACAGATCCGCGGTACTTCCTGTGCTCCGCGACAACCAGAAGATCGGAAAGATGATAAAGATGCCGGTTATAGGCGGCTTTGTCTACAGGACGATAGGACGCAAGCTCATGACGACATTCGGGCACAGGCTGAAGTTCTTCGGAATCGGAGGCGCACCTCTCGATGGGGAAGTCGAGCGCTTCCTTCATAAGGCGCATTTCCCATATGCAATCGGCTACGGGCTTACGGAGACATCCCCGCTTGTCGCAGGCTGCGGCAGTGCGCACTCAAGACAGCATCCAGGATACATCGGCGAGATTGTTGCGGATGATGATGTCATCCTTCTCAATAAGAATGAGGAAGGCGTTGGTGAGATTGCCGTAAAGGGGCCGAATGTGATGAGAGGCTATTACAACAATCCTGAGCTCAATAAGGAATCATTCACAGAGGATGGCTATTTCAAGACAGGCGACCTTGGATATATAGGCAAGCATAACAGGCTCGCAATCAGGGGAAGAGTCAAGACCATGATCCTCGGACCGGGCGGCGAGAATATCTATCCGGAGACGATAGAGGCAATCATCAACAGCCAGTCATTCGTTGAGGAGTCGCTTGTCGTTCCTGAGAACGGAGGTCTTGTCGCGCTCATCAAGCTCGATATGAACATGATGGCTGAGAAGCTGAAGATTTCCGCGCAGGAAGCTCAGCAGGAGGCCCAGAAGTATATCAAGGCGATAAGAAATCAGGTAAACTCCGAGCTGTCGGCTTATTCGAAGATATCGGACGTGCAGCTTCAGGAGGAGCCTTTCGACAGGACTCCTACCCAGAAGATCAAGCGTTTCCTGTATCCGAAGAAGAAGGCAAAGGCAGAAGAGAAAAATGATGATAAATAAGACAACCCAGGATGTCAGGATCAGCAGCATCGAGGGGCTGAAGAGCCCTGCGGAGCTTGCTTCCGCATATCCTATATCCCCGGAGAATGCGGAGAGGATATGTTCGTTCCGCAGCGAGGTGAATTCAATCATAAAAGGCGAGGACAGGAGGATGCTTGCCGTTATAGGTCCATGCTCCATCCATGATCCTGCCGCGGCTATTGATTATGCGGAAAGGCTGAAAGGACTCTCGGACAAGGTATCTGATGTCTTCCGCGTCGTTATGAGGACATACTTCGAGAAGCCTCGCACTGCTCTCGGATGGCGTGGTCTCATCGTCGATCCTGATATGGATGGAAGCTATGACATCGAGAAGGGGCTCGTGATAGCGAGAAAGCTCCTCATCGATATAACGGAAATCGGTCTTCCTGTTGGCTGCGAGGTCCTCGATCCGATAATCCCTCAGTATACGGATGAGCTCATGAGCTGGTCATCGATCGGCGCGCGCACGACGGAGAGCCAGACCCACAGGGCGCTTGCCTCGGGTCTTTCGGTCGCTGTCGGCTTCAAGAACAGCACTTCGGGAGATCTCACAGCTGCTGTCAATGCCTGCAAGAGCGCAAAGGAGCCGGCATCTTTCATTGGTGTTGAGCGCAATGGGCAGATTGCGGTATTCCATTCTTCCGGCAATGACTGCTATCACATGATACTCAGGGGAGGGGACAATGGCCCCAATTACTATGAGGATGATGTGGAAGAGGCGAAGAAGATGATGTCTTCTCTTGGTCTTGAGCCGAGAATTGTCATCGACTGCTCGCATCAGAACAGCAGAAAGGATTACAGAAGGCAGAAGAGGGTTCTGCGTTCAATTGTCGATCAGGTCAGATGGGGCGAGGACAGGATCCGCGGCTTCATGCTTGAGTCGAATATAAAAGAAGGATGCCAGAAGATAGGCGAGGATCTTTCTGCGCTTGAGTATGGCGTATCTGTGACAGATGCGTGCATAGGCTGGGAAGAGACTGAGAGGATTGTCCTTCATGCTGCTGATATCATCAGGAAGGCTTATACGGAAGGAACATCGGAGGAGATTTTATGAAGATTGCGGTATTGCTTGCCGAAGGTTTTGAGATTGCAGAGGCCATGTGTCCGGCTGATGTATTCAGGCGCGCTGGACTTGATACAGTCCTTATATCTGTTTCGGATTCGAAAGAGGTCAGATCATCATGCGGAATCATAGTCACTGCGGACAAGACCATCAATGAAGCTGAGGACGAGGATTTCAATGCGGTATTCTGCCCGGGTGGTATGCCAGGCTCTGTGAATCTCTCCCAGTCATGGGAAGCTGGCAGGATGATAGTCAAGACGGCTCAGTCAGGTATTGTCGCAGCTATCTGCGCAGCTCCTGCGGCGGTGCTTTATCCTCTGGGAATCCTTGATGGCAGAAATGCGACATGCTATCCTGGATGCGAGTCTTTCGCACCTGATTTCAGATTCTCATCGGAAGGGGTCATAAGGGATGGGAATATCATAACGGGAAAGAGCGCCGGCTGGGCATTCGATCTCGGTCTGGAGGTCATCGCAGCCCTTCTTGGCAAGGAGAAGAGCGAGGAGGTAAGGGCCTCGATCTACTATAAGGACTGACACATAAGGGGAGGGATTATGCCTCCCTCATTTTTTCCGTCCTGCTCCGGTCTTTTCCTTAATTCCATCTCAGGGTATCCTTATCATATGGCTGAAATCATCCTGCACTTCTTCATATATTCTATTCTTGGATATATCTCAGAGGTAGTCTACTGCTCGGTTCCCCAGCGGAGATTCGTGAACAGGGGCTTCCTTTATGGTCCATATCTCCCGATATATGGCTTCGGTGGTATGATCGTATACCTTCTTCCTGATGCGATAAGGAGCAATATCCTGCTGCTTTTCCTGTCGGCCTTTGTACTTACATCGTGTCTTGAGTACTTCACATCATGGCTTCTCGAGAAATGCTTCTCAGTCAAGCTCTGGGATTACTCAAAGCACTTCGGGAATATAAACGGGAGAGTGTGCCTCCTGAACTCATCGCTTTTCGGAATCATGGGTGTCGTGACTGTGAATGCAGTGGAGCCTGTTGTCGATGATATCATCTCTGTGATTCCTGACACAGTCCTTGTGCCGCTGACTCATCTGATAGTCGCAGCGCTTTCAATCGACGCCACGCTTTCCGTGATGAAGATGATCTCATTCCGCAAAGGTCTTGAGGCGATCAGGCAGAAGAGGAAGGAGATCGAGGATCGTACAAGGGCTCTCGTCGCTGCCGGCAAGAAGGAGCTCGCAGAGGAATTCAGGGCACGCCTTGAAGAGGATTTCGAGAAGACAAGAACCGCATTTCTTGCCAAGGCAAGCCGTATTGCCCGTTCCAACCCGAGCATGAGCGCAAGCGCTGAGGAAGTGAGAAGGCAGATAGACGTGATCATATCATGGACCAAGGAGAGGAATGATCTCAGAAAAAGGCAGCGGGCCGAGGTCGATAAGCTCAACAAGGAGAAGATGGCAGAGCTCAAAGGAGACAGGAAATGACAGGATACAGAAAAGTGCATGAAGAGGTGAGAGCGCATTCTGATAGCGCTGTACTCGTCGCTGTATCCAAGATGCATCCATATGAGGCAGTGCTTGATGCCTATGCGGATGGTGCCAGGATATTCGGTGAGAACAGGGTTCAGGAAGCGGAATCCAAGTTTCCTCCGATGGGTGAGAGGCCTGAAGGGATGAAGCTCTACATAATTGGCCAGCTCCAGAGGAACAAGGTGAAGCGCGCCCTTCAGATCGCAGACAGGATCGAGAGCGTTGACAGCCTTCAATTGATAGAGAAGATAGAGAAGGAAGCCACTGTCATGGGAAGGCAGATCGAGGTGCTTCTTGAGCTGAACAGCTCTGAAGAGGAGCAGAAGGCTGGATTCCGTTCCGCTGATGAGCTTATCGAGGCAGGGAAATACATACTCTCATCCTGTCCTCATATCATCCTGAAGGGACTCATGACAGTCGGGCCGCTTGGCTATGATGAGGAGAAAAACGCAAAAGCTTTTTCTTTTGCACACACAGTCTTCGGAAAGCTGAATTCCCTTTCGCCTGATTGTGATGTACTATCAATGGGGATGTCTGCCGATTGGCAGCAAGCGCTTGCAGCCGGCTCTACGGAAGTCAGGATCGGTACTGCGATATTCGGAGCAAGGAATTGAAAAAGACAATAGCTTTGATTCTCATATTCTCAATACTGGCACTTCCGCTGATGGCTGATCCCATCCAGTATGAGTATGAGCCATATACAGAAGAGGAGTTCCCCATATGGGCGCATGAGCTGAGGCGTGCGGAATCGATATTCTTCGGCTCGCTTGCAATAACCTTCCCCCTTTCGATGGGAGCATATGCGCTGGTGACATCCCTTGGCGTCCAGGGGCCATCTGAGCCATATCAGCAGGCTCTGATACAGCTAGGAGTCGCGGCAGGCGTCTCTCTCATAATCGCGCTGACTGACTGGATAATAGGGGCTGTAGGCTGATGAAGCGTCATCATTGCCATGAATTCGAGGCATTGAGCGATGGACGCGTCGATGCGGTTGCCGCGAAAGAGCAGGGAATTCCCCGTTCCGCATTCTCGCTTCCTTCCGTTTCGATAATCATCAATGGGAAGGGTTCGAAGAAAAGCGCCAAGGTGAGAGCTGGCGATAAGATAGTGATTGAGTATGACGAGGAAGTCTTCCCGTCTCTGGAAGCCGAGGACATCCCGCTCGATATCCTCTATGAGGATGATGACATCCTCGTCATAAACAAGGAGCAGGGCATCGCTGTCCATCCAGGAGCAGGATTGTATACAGGTACAGTCGCCAACGCCCTGCTTTCGCGCTATGGGGAGGATTTCTCCACATCTGATGATGATACCCGTCCGGGCATCGTCCATCGCCTCGACAAGGATACGAGCGGCGTGATGATCATCGCGAAGAGTCTTGAAGCACATCACAGGCTTCAGGCGGAGTTCCAGCGCCATCGCACAGTCAAGCATTACTATGCAATAGTGAAGGGCTTCTTCACATCCCAGGAAGGCGAGATAAACCTGAATATAGAAAGGGATCCGAAGAACAGGAAGCGTTTCCGCGCAACCGAGAAGACCGACAGGGGAAAGGATGCGAGGACAAGCTACAGTGTAGTGAAGCAGATGGATGGATATGCTCTTCTCCTTATCCGGATATATACTGGGCGTACCCATCAGATCCGTGTGCACATGCAGGCAATAGGCCATCCGCTCCTTGGTGATCCTGTATATTCGCGCCCTGATCCATCTTTTCCATCTGCAACTCTGATGCTCCACGCTTACAGCCTTGAGATAAGGCATCCTTCGACTGGCGTGATGATGAGCTTCAAGGCGGAGCTTCCCCAGCGTTTCCTTTCTGTCATGAAGGCATTAGGCGTCGATGACTGACATCCCTGATTCGAGCAGGTCCTGGTTGAACATCAGCTCAAGTCGTATTTTCGATAATGAGCCGTGACCTGGATATATGAGGCAGTTGTCAGGAAGGGTGAGGAGCTTTGATCTTATCGACTTCGTCAGCAGGGCTTTCTCGATGACACTCTTCGTAGAGCCTATTGTACCCGCCAGCAGCGTGTCTCCGGTAAAAAGCGCTGAGCCGATCCTGTAGACAAGCGAGTCCATCGAATGCCCGGGAACGGATATGGCCTCGATGCAGAGGCCGCCGATCGTTATCATGTCGCCATCGGCGAGCTTTATCGATGGAAAGCCCATGATCGTATCTGATGCTGAATATATCCTGACATCCTGATAGATTTTCATAAGCGTCCCGAGTCCCTCCGCATGTGTCACATGTCTGTGTGTGAGGAACACCGCCTTGAGGATGTTTGTGCGTTCCTCGATGATCTGCAGTATTTCCTTATCGATATGCGCAGGATCGATTATGATGGCATTCCCGTCATCGTCTGCCACCGTATATACATTCGCAAGACGTTCAGCCGAAAGATGCGCGAAGATATTCATATAGTGTATCCCTCATCCTTCCTGAAGAAGGCTTCCTCAGGATTCGAGTATCTGAATGAGACGTTCTTCGTGATGCATGAGCGGAAGTTTGTCCTCTTCAGGTTGCAGTCCTCCAGTGATGTGTCCTGCATCTTTGAAAGGGAGAATGACGAGAAGTAGAAATCATTCGATGAGAAATCCGAGTCGGCTGCTTCTATGCCCATGAAGTTGTTATGGATGACAGTCGAATCCGTGATTGATGAAGATGCGAACATCGAGCCTGCGAATACGGAGTATCTGATATCGCAGGATATGAACCGGCAGCGGCTGAAGATGCAGTAGTCGAAGAATGATGCGATTATCCTCGCATTCTCGAATACGCAGTCCTCGAATACAGTGAAAGAGAAATTCGATGCGATGATATCCAGTGCCTTTCCTGTCCTTATCCCTCTTATCTCCGCATTCACAAGAGAGATATCCCTGATGCTGCCGCCCTTTTCGAGAAGCTCTGTCACTTCAGAAAGTATTTCCGCCTTATCAGGGGAATGGTGATAGCAGTAATCCGTCTCTTTGTATGTGAATGCAGGGCATCCTGGCACTATGCAGTGTTTGAAAGGGAACATGATGATATCGTGGCCCTGAGAGCGCTTTGTGTCAATCAAAGATTGTGCTAACATCACGATATGCGCTTTCAGATCAGACGTTCGATCAATAATATCTATACAGCCATTTCCCTGGATGATGGAAAAACATATACATGCAGGATCAAAGGCAAGGTCCTGAGGAATATTGAGCCGGAATACAGTCCCATCGCTGTCGGCGATATCGCTGTGGGGGAGGCATATTCTGAGTCTGAGGCCATAATCTGGGAAAGGGAGGAAAGAAAAAGCGCTTTCACGCGCTGGAATGCGAAGAGAGCAGTCAATCAGACGATTGCCGCGAATCAGAGTCTTGCCGCTATTGTCGTCTCTCCGCTATCCCCTCCGTTCAGGCCACGTTTCCTTGACAGGGCGATCGCATGTGTCTCTGGCTCTGATGTGCTTCTGATAATGAACAAGTCTGACCAGGCCGATGATGATATAAGGCAGGCATTCGATGAGTATTCCGCGATAGGCTTCAGAACACTGTATGTCTCATCTGTGACAGGGGAAGGAATAGAAGAGCTCAGGTCAGTTCTTTCGGGAAACACGACATCATTCGCAGGGCAGAGCGGGGTCGGCAAGTCCACACTCATCAATACGCTTCTGGGAACAGAGCAGAGGACAGGGGAAGTCAGCTGGAAATACAACAGGGGAAAGCATACGACGAACCACTCGCTGTATCTTGAGCATGATGGCATCGCGGTGATCGATACGCCGGGCGTGAGGGAGATCGAGGTCCCGTTCGAGGATATACGCATCGTCAAGGAGAGCTTTCCGGAGCTCAGAAACCTTGCGTGCGGATACCCGGGCTGTCTCCATCGCGGGGAGGATGGCTGCAAGGTGGAGGAGCTTCTGGAAAATGGACAGATCAGCGAAGAGCGGTACGAAAGTTATCTCAGGATACTCAGCGCACTTGAGGAGCGCGTGCCTTTCTATATGCGCGACAAGAGGAATACAAGGCGATGAGAGAGCGTACTGTCCATGATATCGAGCTTGATAAGGTCCTTGATGATGTGAGGGCACACTCCCTTTCTCCAGAAGGCAGGGCTGCGATCTCTGCGGATTTGTTCACATCCGATGAGGAGATCATCAGGAAACGTGCCGATGGCATCGCGGAATGCCTTGGCTATCTCGGCAAGGAACCACCTGATATCTTCCCATCCGCATCGGATATCCTCAGCTGGGCTTCTTCCACGCATATGGATTTCCCGGGGCTTCTCGTGCGGCAGAGTGGCGAGTATATGGCATCTTATGCCTCCATGCAGAGGTTTCTTGGAAGGGAAGATGAGATTGATGAATCTCTCCAGAGCCTTTCAGAAGAGATAATCTCATCATTATCATCTGATGGGACTGTCGTTGACACTCATCCGCGTCTCATTCCACTGCAGAAGGCCCTCGAGAGCGCGAAGGAGAGCAGGATACGTTTTTCTCAGGAATACATAAGGGCGAACAGGGATAAAGTCCAGCAGGCCGAGCCTATGTACCGCAATGAGCGCATCGTGATTCCGATCAAGAGCTCTGAGAAGCGCACAGGCTGCTATATCGCGGGAACATCCTCATCGGGTTCCACTGTTTTTGCTGAGCCATTCGGGCTTGTGAATCTCAATAACGATGTAGTGATTGCTGAAGAGCGCATCGCCGCTGAGAAAGCTAAGATCCTTCATGAGCTGAGCAGCAGTGTCAGGAATGAGTTCGTGCCGGTTCTCCCCGGGATGCTTGAGGAAGTCATTGATTTTGATTTCAGATACTCATTCGCGCTTTGGGCAAAGAGGGAGAAGGCAGTGCATCCCGCACTTTCTGACAGTGTCGTTCTCCGCAGTGCAAGGCATCCGCTCCTTGGTTCCGGTGCTGTCGCGATAGACATCGTCCTGGATGACAATACAAAGGCGGTTGTGCTTTCAGGCGCCAATGCCGGAGGAAAGACTGTCTCGATGAAGACAGTCGCGCTCCTTGCGGCTCTCAACCAGATTTCCGGATACATACCGGCATCATCCTTATCATCGCTTCCGCTTTTCTCGTCAATCTATACGGATATCGGAGACGGGCAGTCGATATCGGATTCCGCTTCGACATTCTCATCCCATATGAAGAACATCGCTTCGATTTCCTCAGCGGCGGACAGCAGGTCCCTTGTCATCCTTGATGAGCTCGGGACGGGAACTGACCCCGAAGAGGGTGCTGCGCTGTCAGTTGCGATCCTGAAGTATTTCAGGAAGCGGGTGGCCCTTACTATGGCGACATCTCACTATTCAGCTGTCAAGAGCTTTGCATATACAGAGGATGGAATGCTCAATGCATCGATGGAATTCGATGAAAGAAGCGGACTTCCGACATACAGGGTCCTTGAGGGAATCCCGGGGGAAAGCTATGCGCTTGAGACCGCCAGAAGAATGACGATGCCCAAGGAGATCATCGAGGAAGCCTCCGCATCCCTCAGAGGCACGAGCGGTTCCTCTGCTTCTGTCATAAAGGCACTTCTCTCAAAGGAACGTGCGCTCGACAGGAAGATCACTGAATATGCGCTGAAGACAAGGGAGGCGGAGAAGGAGAAGGCGCTTCTCGATGAGAAGGAGGAAGAGCTCAGGAAGCTTGAAAGCGGGCTCAGGCGCGATGGTGTCGAGGAGATATCATCATTTCTCAGGCAGTCAAGGAAGACTCTTGAGAATCTCATCAGTGATATAAGGACAGGAAAGCTCACGACTGAGAAGATCCATGAGGCAAAGGCTTTCATGGAGGAAATTGCCGAGAAGCAAAAGGAAGAGGAGCAGAAGGTCTCTGCTGAGGAAGAGGTATCGGATGAAGTCTTCGCTCCAGGCGATGCCGTGACCTGCGGCAGCATGTCCGCACGTGGAGAAGTCGTCTCGTCAACAGATAAGGATGTTGTCGTGATGCTCGAGAATGGATTGAGGATGACGCTCAGGAAAACCATGGTGCATCATGCGGAGAGGACAGAGCGGAAGGCTGTTGTCAGTTATACCCCATCTGCGAAGAAGGCGGATTACACAATCGATGTAAGAGGCTGTACACTTGAAGAGGCGCTGAGACGTCTCGATGATCAGATCGAAGCTGCGATCCTGTCATCCCTTGGCACTTTCTCGATAATCCATGGGTTTGGTGATGGCATTCTCTCGAAAGGCATCCATAAATATCTTTCAGGAAGAAGGGAAGTGAAGGACTTCTATTTCGCCCATCCCAGCGATGGAGGAATGGGCAAGACATATGTCGAGCTAATGTGAGGCTTCCTTTCCGGGAATCTGTGCAGCGACAACAGATGCGAAGACAAGCGCGGCACCTATCATCTCCCTTGCGCTCATGCTCTCTCCGAGGATGATGGCACCTCCGATGGCTGCCCAGACGCTTTCAAGGGAGAGTATCAGTACAGCATTGGAAGGCTTCATGTATTTCTGTCCGATGATCTGCAGTGTATATGCGGCTCCGCAGCTGAATGCGCCTGCATAGAGTATAGGCCACCATACAGCAATGATGCTTTCCGCGGAAGGATGCTCAAGCGGAATCATCACGACAGAGCAGATCGCGCCTCCGATCAGGAACTGCAGGAAGGAAAGAAGCACTCCTTCCGTATATCTTCCGACATGATCGATTGCGATTATATGGAATGCGAACAGCACTGCGCATGCGATGAGTATCAGATCGCCTGATGAGATCGAGAATCCATCGGAAATGCAGAGCATGTACATTCCCACGAGGGCGGCTGCCGCACATGTCCAGGTCCGTCTTGAGACCTTCGAGCCGAACAGCATCGAGAAGATAGGGACGAATATTATGTAGATCGATGTTATGAATCCGCCTTTCCCTGCGCCTGATATCGCGACGCCATACTGCTGCACGACTGAAGCTGATGCGATCAGGACGCCGAGAAGTGCTCCCGATTTCCATGCCCTTTTCCAGTATGCCTTGTTGCCTTTGTGTTTTCCGGCCACCGGAATGACGACAGGCAGGAGCACAAGCGCCCCGATAAGCATCCTGATTCCGTTGAATGTGAAGCTTCCGACTGCATCAGATGATACCGACTGAGCGACGAAGCTCATGCCCCATATAAATGATGTCAGGAGAAGCAGAAGTCCTGCATTCCGTTCTTTCATAGCGGTGAGAGTCTAGGATTATGATGCAAAATACTCAAGTGGCATAAGCCGTGTTAGAATCAATCCATGGTAGATTACACAGAAGGAACAGGTATTCAGTATCATCTGAAGACGAAAAAGGGTGATGTCGGAAGATATGTGCTTCTTCCAGGAGATCCAAAGCGATGCCAGAAGATAGCAGCTTACTTTGATGATCCTGTGCTTATTGCGGATTCAAGGGAGTTCGTCACATATACTGGAAAACTCGATGGAGTCAGCGTCTCTGTCACAAGTACTGGAATAGGAGGCCCGTCTGCCGCTATTGCAGTGGAGGAGCTCTATGCCTGTGGTGCTGATACTTTCATCCGTGTCGGGACCTGCGGAGGTATAGACCTTTCCGTGATGAGCGGAGACATAGTGATAGCCACGGGAGCTGTCAGACAGGATGGCACGAGCCGAGAGTATGCCCCGGTTGAGTTCCCGGCAGTCGCATCATTCGATGTAGTCGGCGCATTGAGGGAGTCCGCGTTATCTCTCGGCTTTCCATATCACACGGGTGTCGTGCAGAGCAAGGATTCATTCTATGGGGAGCTTTCTCCCGAGGTTATGCCTGTAGCGGGTGAGCTTCAGGCCAAGTGGGAGGCATGGAAGCGCCTTCATGTGCTTGGGTCGGAAATGGAAGCCGCGACAATCTTCACAGTGGCTGCGCGCCTTGGTGTCAGGGCGGGGTGCTGCCTTCTGAATGTCACGAACACAGAGCGCATGCTGTCAGGTCTTCCAGACAAGATGGTCCACGATACTGATGCCGCTATCCGCACAGCTGTCGGAGCCCTCAGGAATCTGATAAGAAGCGATCGTCAGTAAAGCGTGAAGCCTTTCTCCTTCCAGTATTCCTTCCTTTCCCGAAGGAGTGCCGGAAGGTCAGCATCAGCTGGTGCCTCGCAGTCCAGCTCTATGGAGAAAAGCTCAAGGCCTGTCTTGCTGTAGTCGCTCTGGAGCGCTTCCGCTTTATGTATTCCCAGATCCAGGGCGAAGCGCTCTTTCGAGAATGAGGATACTGCATCTTCTGTCTCAAGCAGGAAGATCCTGTCATCTTTCAGGTTCTTTATGGCGACTATTCCCCTCACTGGTCCCTTGCGTGTGAAAATATCTTCGCAGTCCATGTCCATGATTCTATGACGGAACCGCAATGTTTTTCCATATGCTCCGCGCTTCTTCTATTTTTTATGAAAGTGTGAAGAAAAAAACATAAAACCGTGCTACCATACCGTAAGATATAGGTGGTACATATGGAACAGAATATCCAGGATCTTGTCGCCTCCATCCGCAAGGAAGGCATTGACAAGGCCAGAAAAGAAGCTGATGCTATCATCTCCAAGGCAAAAGAGGAAGCAGAAGGCATCATCAGGGAAGCAGAGAAGAGCCGTGACAAGATGATAGCTGATGCAGAGAAGGCGATCTCGCTTGAGCGTACTTCTTCTGAAGCTGCAATCAGGCAGGCTGCCAGGGATGTTTCCCTTTCCCTTAAGAAAAGCATCGAGGATGAGTACACCAGGATTCTCTCAGGGAAAATCGCTGCCGCACTTGATAAGGATGGCCTCATCGCGATCATCAAGGCAGTTCTCTCCGGGGATATGGGAGGCAAGGCTGTCGAGCTGAATCAGAAGGATCTTGAGGCACTTGGCTCTTCCCTGAAGGCTGAGTTCGCCGATGAAATCGCAAAAGGACTTGAATTCAGGCCATCGCAGCGCGTCGCATCAGGATTCAGGATTTCTGAGAAAGACGGATCGGGGTATATGGAGATTTCCCCTGATAAGTGCCAGGAGCTTATTTACCCATATCTTTCCGATACGCTGAAGAAGCTGATCTGATTATGGCTGAGTACTACTATTTCGCATCAACGCTGCCTATGCTTGATATGACAAAGGAAGCACCTATTTCCTATTCAGGCTTCATGGCTGCAGCAAAGGACAATCTCTCGGCAAGGGACTATCGCGATCTTGAGAAGGCGGTTCTTTCTCCTTCCGGCGATAGCGCGAAGCTTCCGGTTGTCCGTTCATGGCAGGAGTATGTAGGCAAGATACGCAGGATGATGAATTCAATGCGCGCTCAGAAGCTTGGCTTCCCAGGCTATGAGAGGAAGGAAAGCGGCGACAGGCTTCTTGAGGAGAAAATCAGGAGAATCATAGAAGATCTCGATCCTCTTCAGGCAGAGAGGGCTGTCCTCTCGCTGTATTTCGATTTCCTCTCCTCGGAGGAGGGCGGTTCTCCGTTCTCATCCAGGGCATTGATGATCTACGCGCTTAAGCTTCAGCTTATCGAGCGCTCTTCATCATTCAGCGAAGAGAAGGGCTCGAAGGAATTCGACAGGCTCTACAAGATTATAGAAGAAGATATTTTCAGATAAGGAGAGGGTATGGCATCAGTGAGCAAAGGCCATGTCACTGGCGTTAATGGCAACATGGTCAACGTCAGGTTCGAAAGCCAAGTAATCAAGAACGAAGTCGGATACATCCATGTCGGTGATACCCGCCTCAAAGGTGAGATCATAAGGATAACAGATGGCATTGCATCCCTGCAGGTCTATGAGATGACAGGCGGCATCGCCGTAGGTGATGAAGTGGAGTTCACAGGCGAGATGCTTTCTGCAGAGCTTGGGCCAGGGCTTCTCACTCAGGTCTATGACGGACTGCAGAACCCTCTTCCGGATCTTGCTGAGAAGTGCGGATTCTTCCTTGAGCGCGGTGTCTATCTCCCGCCTCTTCCGGATAAGGACTGGGAATTCACTCCTTCAAGGAAAGCAGGGGACAGAGTCATTGCCGGCGATATACTCGGATCTGTTCCGGAAGGCATGTTCACGCATCAGATCTTTGTCCCATTCACGCTTCAGGGTGAGTGGACGATCAAGTCGATCAAGGAGAAGGGAACATACAATGTCCATGCCACTATTGCGGTGATCGGAAACAGGGAAGGCGAGGAACGCGAGCTCTCGATGGCCATAACACAGCCTGTGAAGATGGCGATAAAGGCCTATGATGAGCGTATCCGTCCTGATGAGCCAATGGTCACGAAAGTCAGGATCATCGATACATTCCTCCCTGTCGCGAAAGGCGGCACATACTGCATTCCTGGTCCGTTCGGTGCCGGAAAGACAGTTCTCCAGCATCTCACATCAAGGAACGCTGAGGTCGATATCGTAATCATCGCGGCCTGCGGAGAAAGAGCGGGTGAGGTCGTTGAGGTCCTCAAAGAGTTCCCAGAGCTCATCGACCCCAAGACAGGCAGGAGCCTCATGGAGAGGACAATCATAATCTGCAATACATCATCGATGCCTGTCGCGGCCAGGGAAGCCTCTGTATATACAGCTGTGACGATGGCAGAGTACTACAGGAACATGGGACTCGATGTCCTTCTCCTCGCGGACAGCACATCGCGCTGGGCTCAGGCTATGAGGGAGATGTCTGGAAGACTCGAGGAAATCCCTGGTGATGAGGCATTCCCAGCTTACCTTGAATCCAGAATCGCGGAGTTCTATGAAAGAGCAGGCAAGGTACGCCTCAGGGATGGGCGCATAGGTTCCGTCACGATCGGCGGCACTGTATCTCCTGCAGGCGGTAACTTCGAAGAGCCTGTGACACAGGCGACGCTGAAAGTCGTCGGAGCGTTCCATGGTCTTTCGAGGGAAAGATCCGATGCGAGAAAGTACCCTGCGATCGATCCTCTTGATTCCTGGTCGAAGTACACAGGTATCATCGATAAGGATGAAGTGGAGACTGCCTATTCATACCTGAGAAGGGGAAATGAGGTTGGGCAGATGATGAAGGTCGTCGGAGAGGAAGGCACATCACTTGATGATTACGTGCTTTATCAGAAAGGCGAGTTCATGGATGCAGTATATCTTCAGCAGAACTCCTTCGATCCTGTCGATGACGCAGTCACTCCTGAGAGGCAGAAGCTTGCATTCTCGATTCTCTATGATGTTCTGACAGCTTCATACAGCCTTGAGGACAAGAAGGATGCCAGGACGTTCTTCAATGAGCTCAGGCAGCGCTTCCTCGACTGGAATGGAACCGCAGAGGATGATGAGCGCTATGATGAGAGGCTTTCGGAGCTCAAGGCATATGCTCAGTCAAGGAGGGTGAAGTAATGCAGAAGATCTATACGAAGATCGAATCGATTGTCGGCAACGTCATAACGGTCCGCGCTGAGGGCGTCAGGAACAATGACCTTGCTGAGATAACCACATCCAGAGGCAAGGGCTATGCAAACGTCATCAAGCTCGATGGCGATATCGTGTCGCTTCAGGTCTTCCAGGGCGCTATGGGCGTATCGACAGGAGACAGCGTAAGATTCCTCGGTGTTCCGATGAAGGTCAGCTTCTCCGACAATCTTCTTGGAAGGATATTCGATGGATCAGGACGCCCGAGGGACAATGGCCCGGAGCTCACTGAGAACATGATCGAGATCGGAGGACCATCGGTAAACCCATCGAAGAGAATCATGGCAAAGAACATGATCCGTACAGGTATCCCTATGATCGATGTGTTCAACTCCCTTGTCGAGTCGCAGAAGCTTCCTATCTTCTCGGTCTCCGGCGAGCCATACAATGAGCTTCTCGCACGTATCGCAATGCAGGCTGAGGTCGATATCATCGTACTTGGAGGCATGGGTCTGAAGTATGATGACTACCTTTTCTTCAAGGATACGCTTGAGAAATCAGGTGCCATCTCAAGGACTATCATGTTCATCCATACGGCGTCGGACCCGACTGTAGAGTGTACGCTTGTTCCTGATCTCTCCCTTGCAGTCGCAGAGCGCTTCGCTCTTCAGGGAAAGAAGGTCCTTGTCCTTCTTACAGATATGACGAACTTCTGCGATGCTCTCAAGGAGACGGCAATCACGATGGAGCAGGTTCCTTCAAACAGAGGATATCCTGGCGATCTCTATTCATCGCTTGCATCGCGCTATGAGAAGGCTGTCTCATTCGAAGGTGCAGGTTCTGTCACCATCCTTGCTGTCACCACAATGCCAGGTGATGATGTGACTCACCCTGTTCCTGACAACACAGGATACATCACGGAAGGACAGTATTACCTGAGATATGGCCACATCGAGCCATTCGGTTCCCTTTCGAGACTCAAGCAGAATGTCAACAAGGATACCAGAAATGACCATCGTGCTCTGATGGATGCCATGATCAAGCTCTATTCCGCGTACAAGGATTCGCTTGAGAAGCGTTCCATGGGATTCATGATGTCAGACTGGGACGAGAAGCTCCTGAAGTATGGTGAGGCATTCGAGTCCAGGATGATGGATCTCAAGGTGAATATCCCTCTTGAGGATGCGCTTGATGAGGGCTGGAAGATCCTTGCTGAATGCTTTGAGCCTACTGAGACAGGTCTCAGGACCGAACTGATCGAGCAGTACTGGCCTAAGGAGAGATAAGGTGGGAATCAAGCTGACAAAGAACGAGCAGAAGAAGCAGAAAGATGCTCTCAAGCAGTTCCAGCGCTATCTTCCGACTCTCCAGCTCAAGCAGCAGCAGCTTCAGGCCGTTATCCGCGAATGCGAGGCGGAGATAAAGAGGCTGAAGGCTGAACAGGAGAAGGCGCGCGGCGCTCTCTCTTCCTGGATTGCTGTATACGGCGAGAACGGGAACTTCCCTGAGGAGAAGTCAATCTCCCATCTTGCCGTGGTGGACAGAATTGAGAAGGACAGAGGGAACATAGCGGGAGTGAGCGTCCCTGTCTTCCGTGAGCTTGTCTTCAAGGAAATTGCCTATGACCTTGATGAGTATCCTCTCTGGGTCGATAAGGCAGTCATAGCGCTTCGCGATATCGCAAAATACGATGCGCTTGTGAAGACAGAGGAAGAGAAGATCTCGCTTCTTTCCGCAGAGCTCAGGACCACTACCCAGAGAGTCAATCTCTTTGAGAAGGTGAAGATACCTGAAGCCAAGGAAAACATAAGAGTGATAGGCATCTATCTTCAGGATCAGCAGACAGCTGCGGTTGTCAGGGGAAAGATCTCGAAGAAGAAGCTTGAGAGGGCTGGCTGATGATTGAGAAAATGAAGAAAACCGCTGTCATCTGTCAGGCAGCGCACAAAGATGAGATGCTTATCGCACTGCGTGATCTCGGGGTGATGCATCTTTCTGATACTCCTATTCACTCGCAGAGTCTCGATGGCCTGATGAGGAAGAGGGCAGATGCCGTGAAGATGGTCCAGTTCCTCTCAGAGCGCAGCGGCAAGGACAGGAAAGGCTCCGCTTCAGGTGACTTTGAGAGCATCGACAGGGAAGTGACGGCGCTTAAGGATGAGGAATCATCGGTTCAGAGCGAGATCCTCTCCCTGCAGAATGAGCGTGAGCGCATATCGCTTTTCGGCTCATTCGATACCGATGCATTCAGAGCGCTGGAAGATGAAGGCATAATAAAGGGACTCTGGATCGGAAGTGCCAAAGATGTCGAGGCGCTGAGACGCGATGAGGATGTCCGTTTCATGGGAGTTGCTGTCACAGGCAAGCAGAAAGCTGTTCTCCTGCTTTCAGGAGACATTCCTGAAGGACTTTCATTGAGCAGGTTCCGCATACCTGAGCTCTCTCTTGATGATATCGATAAGAATATTGCCTCAAAGCGTGGCAGGCTTGAAGTCCTGGGCAAGGCAATCTCGGATGCTGCGAAGTACATTCCTGTGTATGAGGCAGAGATCGAGGCTCTTGACGAGAAGATCGAATTCGAGAAGGCAAGGGAAAGCATGCAGGGCGATGACATATCGTTCATAGAAGGCTATATCCCTGCGCTCGATGAGCCTCAGTTCAAGGCATTCGCGGAGAAGTCGGGCTGTGCCTACATGCTCTCTGATCCGGAAGCTGATGACAATCCTCCGACAAAGATCCGCTACAAGGGAATCATAAGGATAGTCAAGCCTGTATTCGATATACTCGGTACGGTACCTGGCTACAGGGAATATGATATCTCATCGTACTTCCTTGTCTTCTTCTCGCTCTTCTTCGCCATGATCATGGGAGATGCAGGCTACGGCCTCATCTTCATGCTCATCGGTCTTGCGATGCAGCTGAAGTCGAAGAAGTGCTCTGATGCGAATCTGCTCATCTATGTGGTGGGAGCCGCTACATTCATCTGGGGTGCGCTTACGGGAACATGGTTCGGCTCCAAGGAGATCCTTGAGAAGATTCCGTTCCTGCAGAAGCTCGTATTCCCTCCGCTTGCGAACTATCCGGAGCTTTTCGGGCTTTCAAGCGATTACACGCAGAACATGCTGATGAAGTTCTGCTTCATAATCGGAACAGCGCAGCTCTCGCTTGCCCGTGTGATGAATATCGTAAGGAAGGCAAAGGAGAAGGATATAAGCCTTTTCGCGGAAGTGGGCTGGCTCATCGATGCGGTTCTGATGTATTTCCTCGCGCTGACACTCGTCATCGGGGAATCCTTCCCGATATCGATGATCATCAAAGGTATTGTCATAGGTTTCATCCTTGTCTGCGTCTTCTCTGCGCAGGGACCTGGCATAAAGTTCTCGACAGGTCTGAAGAGCGGTCTTGCCGGCTTCTTCACGACATTCCTTGATACGATATCGAGCTTCTCGAATCTGATGAGCTACATAAGGCTCTTTGCTGTCGGCATGGCTTCGCTTGCCATAGCGCAGTCATTCAACAGCATGGGCGGCGGTCTTTTCGGAGGTATCCTGACAGTTCTCGGAATACTTGTCATCATCCTCGGCCATGTGCTCAACCTCGTCATGGGACTTCTGTCTGTCGTCGTTCACGGCGTCAGGCTCAATCTTCTCGAATTCTCCGGCGCGCTCGGAATGGAGTGGGCTGGATACAACTATGAGCCGTTCAGGAATATGGCTCATGATAAATCTGCAAATAATTAAGGAGAGGGACAAATGGAAAATCTCGCTTATTTGGGTATGGCATGTGCACTTTGCTTATCTGCACTCGGATCAGGACTTGGAACAGGTGTCGCAGGACAGAGCGCTGTAGGTGGCTGGAAGAAGTGCTTCGCAGCTGGAAAGCCGGCTCCATTCATCATGGTCGCTTTTGCAGGCGCACCTCTTACGCAGACGATCTATGGCTTCCTGCTCATGAACTTCATCCGCTCGGCGTTTGAATCAGGAGCATCATATCTGCTCTGCCTTTCAACAGGTGTCTTCGGTGGACTTGCTATCGGTCTTTCTGCATGGATGCAGGGAAAAGTGGCGGCTGCAGCATCTGATTCCCTTGCAGAGACAGGAAAGGGTACATCCAACTACTTCATCGTCATTGGTATTGTCGAGACAGTAGCTCTCTTTACGCTTGTCTTCTGCCTCCTTCTTCTTGGTTGATTTCCAGAGGGAGTCGCAGGACTCCCTGTTTTTATGAGCAATTTTCTGAAATCAAAGTTCACGATAGAGCCAGGCCATGGCATGGGAAGCTTCTCTTCGGGGCATCTCCTTTGGCTGGCTCTTCTTATTTGCCTTATCGTCTTCCTTGGCCGCGCATACAGGGACGGAACCAATGAGAAACGGAAGAGTATGAGGATTGCCGTTGTGCTCCTCATCATTGCTGATGAGCTGCTTAAGGATATAGCGATGCCTCTTACAGGACAGTGGGAATGGGAATTCCTTCCTCTCCATATCTGTTCGATCTCGGTATTCATAGTTGCGATCCATGCATTCACGGAAAACAGGCTTGCCGGGGAGTATCTCTATGCAGTCACGCTTCCTACAGCTTCGCTTGCCATGCTGTTCCCTGACTGGACAGGAAGCCTTCCGCTTTTCAATCTGATGTGCTTCCATTCATTCTCGATACATCTTCTTCTTGTCCTGTATCCATCTCTTATGCTTTCCGGTGGATTCCGGCCTTCATTGAGGTATTTGAAGAAGCTTGTTCCTGTATTCGCGATGATGTTTGTCGTAATGCATTTCATCAATAATGCGTTTGATACGAATTTCTTCTTCGTGAACGGAAGTCCTGAAGGATCTCCTCTTGAATTCATCGAGGACAGGATCGGCAAGGGTTATCTTCTCGCATTTCCTCTCATAGCGGCGATGCTATGGCTTCCGATGTATACCATCCCATGCAGACGGAAAGCTGTAGCCCATGCATGATATTCTATTTATAATCATCATATGCAGCTTGCTTTGCTTTTCATTATTCCATTTCTCGGTACTGTATTAGGTTCTGCCGCCATATATCTCTTTCCTGGTGGCCTTGGAAAGAGATCTGAGAAACTCATCGTCGGATTTGCCGCAGGTGTGATGATGGCAGCCTCAGTATGGTCGCTGCTTCTTCCTGCTATAGATGATTCATCATATTATACTGCGGCAGCTGGATTCGCCGCGGGAATCGCATTCCTGCTCATCATAGATTCAGTCATGCCTCATCTTCATATCGGTTCTGACAAAAGCGAGGGAAGGAAGGGCACCGGCCTTGGCAAGTCCGCGCTCCTGATGCTTGCTGTTACGATACATAATATCCCGGAGGGGATGGCCGTCGGGGCCGGAGCCTCACAGCTCATTTCGGATTCTTCGTCATTTGCCTCAGCTTTGGCGCTCTCTCTTGGCATTGCCCTGCAGAACTTCCCTGAAGGCATGGTTGTGTCGTTTCCTCTTTACAAGGAAGGGAAGAGCAAGGGGAAGGCTTTCCTTCAGGGCGTCCTGTCAGGATCTGTCGAACCCGCTGGAGCTGTGATCGCATTCTTCCTCGTAAGCGCTCTTTCAGGTGCATTCCTGCCGTTCTTCCTGTCATTCGCGGCTGGTGCGATGATTTATGTAGTGGTTGAGGAACTCATCCCGGAGTCGTCAGAAGGGGAACACTCGAACATAGGGACTATAGGTGTCGCTTCTGGCTTCATAGTGATGATGCTTCTGGATGGAATCTTCGGCTGAGTGCGCTTTCATCGCAGGAAAACGCTGTTTCATCAGATATTCGTTGCCTATTCCGGCCAAAATGATATCATCCCGCTTGGAATAGGATGGTGTGGATTTCATGATGTTTCTTGCTTTTTCAGCGCAAGATCCAAGCTGATTTATCAATGATTCCATACCAGAATCCTTATTAGAGAGAAAAGGATGACCTAGGCATTGCGGAAGAGCGCCTTTGTTAAGTTCCTTTTCCCCTCCCGTGACAGTCTCGGTTACCGTTGGGGGACGGCATGAGACGGGTTTCTTCCTGCGTTGGAAATTTTTTCGGTGTTGGGGACTTTAATAAGCAAAAACACAATCTCCGGCAATGTATGTCATCAGCCAACGGGAGGGGATATACATGATGAGGAGATTGGCTGCTATTGCGCTTTTGCTTGCGCTTCTGCCGGCAAGCCTCATGGCTTATCAGCTGTCGCCGCTCAATGCGACTTATGAGCCGACAGGAGCAGGGAGCGCAAAGGTCTACACTATAGTCAATGATTCTGATTCTCCGATTGCGATCGAAGTCCGTGCTGTCAAGAGAAGCATCGATATCGATGGGAATGAATATACAGAGGATGCATCTCCGTATTTCACCATCCAGCCTGCGAAGATGATCATCAGGCCGCAGTCGACACAGCTTGTGAGAGTGCAGTACAGAGGGCCACAGGCTCTTACGCAGGAGCAGTCTTTCAGGATTATTGCTGAACAGATTGCCATGCCTCAGAGCGCACAGGAACAGACATCAGGGCAGATGATTTCATTCCTTTTTGTCTACTCGACATCTGCTTATGTCAAACCATCACGAATAGTCGAAAGCATCTCATCAGAAGCCTACATAAATGATGAAGGCAGGCTTGAAGTAATGATACATAACACAGGAAGCGTTCATCAGCTTCTCAACAACATCGCGATTACAGTCTCTTCTGACGAGGGTGACAGCTATCAGTTCACGGAGGCAGATCTTGAATCGATAACAGGAAGCAATCTCCTGACAGATTCATCCAGACGTGTCGTAATCGACGTTCCAGAGATTCTTGCAGGAGATACAGGACTTAGCGCAGAGGTCACTTACAGTTATTCATACTCAGAATAACAAGGGGTTTGCTAAGAAATGAACAGAAAGCTCAGCGTCCTGTCTTGGGCGTTATTCGGTATCTCCATAGCCTGTCTGACGGCAGTGGCTCCGTATGCATTGGAGTGGGCGGAACCTGTCGCGGCTTTTCATGCCGGCATCTGCTCTCTGTTGCTGATATATTCTGCGGCTGCATCACTGTTCTCAGCGCTTGGCATGGCTATTCCGGGCGGCAGGAAGCTTCTGTTCTTCGCCATAATTTCGTCAATGATGCTCTTTGCCTGCCTGATATCCGGCATGGAGAGCATTCCATTCACTGCATGTGCCATTATTCTTGCCGCTGCACTTGCTTTCATTGTTGATTTTATAGCAGAGAGCCAATCTTTCTCAGAAAATCCCATTCCCGAGATTGCCTCTGCTATATTGATTCTTCTTTTTGCAGCTACAATCGTGGCTATATTCTGCCTTGTTGAACTGCCGTTTGAAGAAGAATATACAGTAGAAGAAACCATATTCATTGAGCCTGTGACTGATTCATCGGAAGTTTCTTCTGATGAAATTACCATTGAAGATGATTCTTCTGCAGTAACAGAACCTAGCGATATTTATACAGATGATTTCCCGGAGGATCATCCGGAATCTGCTGAAACTGATTCTCCAGATGCTGGATTTACGGAAAGTCCTGATACAGAACAGGAGATAGCTGAAGCAGAAGAAGCCATTCCTGAACCAGCTGAGGAAATTGTATCAGAACCAGCAGAGATTCCAGAGGAAATCATCGAAACTGAGCCGGAAGCCATCAGAGTCCCATCAGAGCCTTTCGTGCTTGAGCCTGTTATAAGTGAGCTTTCTCTGGAAGATGAGCCTTCTGTTCCTCAGCCTCCTGTAATCATCGATCCAGTTATCACTGAAATAGATACATCATCAGATGGCCTTATCATAATTCCTCCGGTGCTTATTCCAGGAAGAATCGGTTCGGAAGCTTTGGATACTGATGATATCCAGAACAATGATACTGTTCCTGCAGAAGGAAAAGCCGGTGCAATCTCTCTGTATGACTATACAGGAGATGGGCAGGACAATGCATCTTTGTCTTCCGATACATATGGTGTTTCCGTAACTGGTCTTTCATCAGATGCAGAGATTCTTGCTGACGATGCAGGTACTATGACAGAGACACAAAGCACGGAAAACTATCTCAGTGCTGATAATGGGGCAGAGGGCATGTCGGTGGAGACCTCATCTGCAGACAGCTTCTTTGATAATCTTTCACCTGATGAGGCGGCTTTCTGGTCTGACTTCTATATAGAAGGCGAGGATGAACTGGTTCTCGAAGATGGTTTCTACTATATGGATTTCTATGTAAATGGCACATATGTAGGAGCTATTGAGACAGAGATAATCTCTGGTTCTCCACATATATCATCGCCAAGTCTCAGATCTTATCTTGCATCATCGATTACCATTGATGCCCAGGATAGGATTTTCATGAATCAGGAGCCTTATCTTTCTCTTGATTATCTGGAATCTGTTGGTGTTCAGACTTCATTCGATGCCATGCAGTACAGAATCGATCTGGTGTTCTCCACAGTTGATATGCCTATCCAGATTCTCAGCATCAGGCAGTCATCGCCACGTGTGCAGACAAGGCCTATTTCCGGAGCCGTCAACCTTAATCCTGCTGTATTCACGCTTGCATCGGAATACACATTCTCATTCACGGTTCCCGATTTCCTTGATCCTGAATTCTGGAATGATTTCCGCTACAGCTTCGATGTAAGCAACAGGGCAAGGCTCTACAATGTCTATCTTGATTTCAGTTATTACCTTGACTGGACTCATCACAGCTTCGACTTTACAATGGGATCTTACAGGTTCTATGTTGATTTCCCTGATCAGATGATCAGACTTGCATGGGGAAATGTAAGTACATCGCTTCTTTCTCCTGAAGGTACTGATTTCGGAATCAGATTTGATAAGAGCCTTTCATATGCTGATTCATCGTATTCACGCGGGAATAATTATGAGCAGGTCATTGAAGTTCCTGTGAGATCCGATGTGATAATCTACAACAACGGAGATGGAAGGGCAGAGAATCAGATTTTCCGCAGGACACTCGATCCAGGTGTCTATATGCTCAGGGATTTCATCCTTTACTCAGGTGCTAACAGGATTCTCATAAGAATCGAACCTCTGGATGGAAGCCCTGCAAGGGAATTCGTGATGGATGTCCAGTACTCTGCTTCTCTGCTGCAGCCAGGGGAGATCTACTATGGCGCATCGCTTACAACTGGAAGGATCTGGAGTCGTAGAGATGATCCTAAATCCGATATGGTTGTATCAATTCCTCTTGGCGATGAGCGTGTTGATTATGACTGGAGGAACCTTACGCTTGAAGGTTATGTAAGGGCTGGCCTCACGAATAGTCTCACCGGAGACTTCTCTCTTGCCGTACAGAATCTTCCCAATGATATATCAGGACTCAGATTCAATGCGCAGGCTGCTGTAGAGCTTACACATGAGAATATCCTGGGTACTACGAGATACAATCTCAATCTCTATGAATATGCCGATGATTATGGAAACTTGACGACTCCGTATTTCAGATTCAGGATCGGTCATCAGGCCAATACCGGATTCAGGCCGGTGAACTCTGTCACATTCTCTATCGGCTATGATTCTCCTCGTGATTTCTCACTTGGGACTAATCATGATGTTTCCCTTGATGTAGGTGTGTCTGGAAGCTATGGAATATTCTCATGGTCAGCTTCCGGTTCATTGTCGACAGATGTTACTGATATGACGGAACTCACATGGTCGGCGCTTCTTTCGACATCGTTCTATTTCAAGGGGAATATCTCGATGAATGCATCGTTCAACATCTCAGGATATGCTGATGGCACAGCGCCTACAGTGGGCGGAAGAATAGGCTTCACATTCAGATTCGGGCGCAATACAGTATATGCAACTGCATCTGAGTCTTACGCAACTCTTGACTATGATTACTACGATGACAGGAATTCCTTCTCCGCTTCTGTTGATACATCAAGTTATACGAATACTTCAGGACTCGGATTCGGTGCGGACTATACATATAATGGAGATATATTCAAGGTCAGTGCGGATCTTTCGATGAGAGGACTTGCAGAAAGCCTCAGATCTTCTGTCAGGATATCCACATCCTCGATATTCGCAGATGGCTATCTCGCATTTGCCTCATCTATTCCTGATAACTGGATTATTGTCCGTCAGGCTGGCAGCCTTTCGAATAACAGGCTCAGCATAGGTGCAAGCAATACATCATCCGCGACCTCTGTTCCTACAGCATTTGGTTCTGGTCTCTATTCGGGAATATCATCACCATCGAGCCTTATGATTTTCAGCGAGGGAGATTCTGTATTCTCACCAGTATATTCGGAAGCCGTGAATCTTGTTGAGTCAAGGCAGAAAGGCTATGTCTACACAATCGACAGGGAAGATACATATGCAGTTTCCGGAATTGTGGAGCTGCCTGATGGTTCTCTGTGGATCAATGGAGCATCCCCTGTATATGCAGTAGAGATGACAGAAGATGGGAATATATTACTGGCATCTACTGATAAGTATATTTTCACGGATAGCAATGGCTACTTTATCATGTCAGATCTTTCATCTGGTCTATGGGCATTCGATGTTTCCGATGATGATGGCTGGCATCTGTATATATTCGAAGCGGGCGAGGAAGGAGCTTCTCCTTCTGTTGTGAAGGTATTCTTGCAGACAGAGCAGACAACGCTTGATGCCGGTGACGTTTATGCGGATGTCTATGAATTTACGGATTTCAGATATATGGATGATGAGGCATTCTTCTCGATGCTTTATCCAATGGAGGCAGTATGAGGAAGATAGTATCAATGATTTTTGTCATGCTGATGATGACAGTGCTTGTGGCATCGAATGAAGCCTCTTTCCAGATTAAGGCATATAGACCAGATCCGCATAAATATTTGGACGTGGAAATAGTCGATGCAATTTCCGAGAGTATTGCAACCAATCCTCCCACTATTGATGTCACAGAGCATTTGCTTCTGTTTATGGGTAAAGAAAATGGTGAAAATACCACGATGTCATTATTTTCCGAACATGTAGTCTTTGCTTATCGTGTTGTAGGCAATGAGTCTGGTTCTTATACAATTACATTGACATTTGAACCCTTCTATCTTGATGGAAATGCTTCGACAGATGAAGGCAAATTTATTGCTGCCGCGTATGAGATAGGGAACACCTCATATACTTATACGCAGACAGGCAGCAATTCGTATACATCGGATTCAAATACTTATGTTATTGAAGAAACTGGCCAGCAGAAAGATAGTAGGATCGTGCTTGATAAAGCTTTATCAGCAGATAACTTCGTAAAGAGATTTTCTGTCACTGAAGAGAGTAAGTTGGAATGGATTGTGAGAGGTTCTGTTGCAATGGATGTTGGTCCAACTACATATAAAGCAGCTGAATATGGGCACTACAGTTCTACAGTAACTGTTAAATTGGAGAGCAATAAATGAAAACCAGAGTCTGTATAGTTATTTTTATTATAAGCATTGTTCTCTCTCTTGAGGTTCCTGCTGTGGATCCTCCTCTTCTGATTGATAACAGAACCAAGTCTTTTGATATTCAGGGAGCCTTCGGAGATGTCGTTGAGATTATTGTCGATCCTATACCATCTCAGACTCAGGCTTATCTGATGGGAATGCCATTCAACATTGAGGATAATCAGGTGCAGTATGGAGCAACTGAATCCGGAAGGCTGATAGCGAACTGGAGTCTTATCTCGAATCTGCCTAATGTTTCGCTGACAATCGATGGAGAGCCGCTTGCTTACAAGAACAATCCAAGTCTGTCAACTCCTCTTGATTATGAGCTCCGGCTTTTTTATCGCATTGGCTATTACAATGAAAAAGGTGATTTAGTTGATATCGGCAGTGGCACTCCAATAGTGTATTCCACTAATGATGAGATTGATGGTAATTATGAGGAATCATATGAGCTATTCGCAAGAAATATTAAGGATGGAACATATATTGGAAGTCTGAATGGAACGATATATTTCATGTTCACAGAGGAGTCTTCTGAGATGCTTAAGCCTGCGGATGGTTCTAGACCGCCATATGAGAATTATGGTGATGGCAGGGCTTTTTTCCCTGGTGGAGAGTATGTTGCGACTGTAACGCTTACATTGGAGGCAAATGAATGAGACGCATAGCTATTGTTTTTGCCTTATTATCAGTTTTCATTTCAGGTGCTTTCTCTGCAAAGCTTTATCTCGGACCGATGAAGGGTTCGTTCGGAGTTTATCTTGCAAGTGATAAATATAGAGCTGATGATCGTCCTGATAAGGAAAAGTCTCCTATCCATGTTGGACCATCTCTTAGCAGTATTACAGGCCATGGGCAATACTGCGACGAAAGTATGGTTGCAGGAGGGAGTTTTGATGAAGCATCAGCTGGTGATTCTTTTGAAATCTCTGTATCTTGCCCTACGGGCTTTAATTTCGTGTCACAGTCAAACAATGCTTTTGTGCGTCCTTTTGAGTTGATTTTTGTTGTCAATAAAGGATCTGCACATGGTGGTACAGTAGCCGAAAGTAAGCCATATACGATATCAGGATCTTCATCCAATAGATTTACGCTGGATTCTGAAGGATACAACGCAGTATGGTTCGATGTTATCCTGGTAATGAAGGGTGATTTGTCTTCCGATGGAAACAGCCTGATCATAGATGGTAAGTCATATCCTCTTGCTGATTCTGATGACTATACGGCAACTGTGACAATCACAATGAAATCTGAAGATGCTAATCCGGGGATTTTATCAATTTCGATACCTTTCTCTGGTTATTTTGAATCCAATTCTGCAGGAAAAAAAGAACCTAATGCTATGAATGTAAGCATAAGCACATCTCCAGCTGCTTCAAATCTGGATATAAAGACTTTGGCAGCAGAACAAAAGGCTACGAAAGTTGCGGATATTGAGATGTATTATTTTATTGGAACGGATGATGAAGCTTCAGTTCATAAGTTTCATCCAAGAATGTTCCTATCATCAAGCAACGATCCGTATGTTGGTGCAGAGAACGAATTCGAGCTGCTTCATACATCTGTTGGATATGATACTCCACATACTTCTTATAACAGCATAGGATATATTGTTTCGACAAGATCATATTCGAAGACGGATGCTGAGATTCCATTTGATATTGTGGGAAAAGGCGTGGATAACACTCCAATGCCGAATTTTGTCGTATATCATGGGGATGAGTATGTAGCTGGCGAAGAACTTAAGAATAGCAAAGGTGGTACCGAGGAGTTCATTTATCCTAGAAGGTATAAGGCTACTGCTTATAAAGATATCAATCCGAATTACAATTTCAATTACAACTATTATTACTGGAAAGGGGATATCTATGTGACATTGGATCCGATGTCATCTGACATCATGTATTCGGGAATATACCGTGACACGATATATTTCCATGTTATTTATGACTAACGGGGAGGAAGGAGAGATGAGAAGAATGATTATTCCGATGCTTTTGCTTATGGTTGCCCTGCCTCTTGCCGGTGCTGTCAGCGATACTCATACGATAACGCTTCAGACTGTAATACCTGAAGACTGGGCTGTGGTATTTCCTCATGCCCTGCATATAGATAATCTCTTTTTTGCAGAAGATGATATCGGTGAGAACTATAAGCTTATCTCACATTCTGATGTCGATGCCGGAGTGACATCTGAGGATGGAGAGTCCATGCGTGTCGTGCTCCTTTATTATGGAAATCCAGCGGAGAAGTACAGCGTCGAGCTTTCCGCGATTTCCGATTCCGGGTTTGTGAGTGAGGATGTCAAGGATAAGGAGCACCAGTTCCCGGTCACGATTTCCTTTGAAGAGCCGGAGATAAAGCCGGATGATGTCTTTATCAATATTAGCGAAGACAAGACAAGAGCTTCCGTTGAAATAGAACCCACAGGCCCTATTTCAGGTCTCCGGGTCCTTGATATGGTATTTTCTTGGGATGGTGAAAAAATACTCCGTCCGGGAAACTACAAAGCAGATATTGAGCTGAGTATGGTGGCGAGGTGAGTATGAGGAAGGTTGTATCGCTTGCTGTCATCTTCATAATGCTTCTTCAGTTTATTTCAGCAGAAGTTCTCTCTTCAAAGAATTATGAAGTTTCGCTTAAATATACTCCGCATATTGAAGTTCTTGAAGTTGGTTTTGTAAATACTGATGATATAACATTCGATACCCCTGTTACAGGGGATATGGAAGCTGGTGATATAATGCTTGTTTTTGATACAGATTCAAACAAAGCAACAGGACCGCAATCAAGTTCCCCTTGCTATATTTATTGGAAAGTATGCTCAGATACTGCAAAGAATATATCAATATCAGCAGGGAATCTTGAGAATCCCGATAACGATCCGATTTCGTACACGGTTAATTTCATACCCTCAGATTCTCAGCAGGGTGATATTGATGATCTGGGTTCTGGAAATGGCAATCGGACGATATCTTATGATGGCGGAAATGCTAAGTTATTTGGTATTTATCAGATTGATATAGAGACAGAGAATCTTACGGACAAAGCGACTGCAGACTACCGCGGAACAATTACTGTTTCAATTGTTGAAGGAGGCAATGGATGAAGAAGTTTTTAATGATGATTCCATTTCTATTCCTTTCTTCTTTAATTTTCGCCATGAGCGATACTAGCGAAAGCAAGAATGTTATCTGGACGCCAGCGCCTGCGAATTTTTTTGAATTCTCGCTTTATCGTGACGATATTGAGATTAATGAAAATGGCAATATCGGACTTGATAGTGTGAATGATGCTTTGAAAGCTGAAGCTGAAGTGACATTGAAGTGGCATATAATTTCGCAATCCAACGCATTTATATATATGAAAGCGTCTGAATCGCTGAATGCCAGTGATGGTAGCGAGGTTCCTTGGTTTATTTATATAGATGGAGGGGAAGCTGACAAAAAAGGCGTGGGGGAGGATCTTCTTGTTGCAAGCCATGTAGCATCTTCATCGCTTATTTCCATCAATGAATCTGGAAGAAAAATCATAATTGAGGCTGATTTATCCAATGTTTTTTCGTCTGTTGATGATTCTGCGACACTGAACGTCGAAATAAGGAGCAATTGATGAAGAGACTGCTGATTTCTATGCTGATGATTATTGCATTTGTTCCATCGCTTCTTGGTTCTTCGATTTCTAAGCAGATGATGACTCCAGAAGAAAATGCGACTATCTCCGCTACAGTATCCTGGCGTAAGGAAATCGAAAGCTCTACGACAAAGTTTGTAGGATTTTCTGATGGGATACCAATACCAGAAGATGACTGGGGAAGTGGTTGGTGGCCAAGTTATAACCTTACAAATGAACTTTCTAATGATATTAAGCTGACTACTGATGATGAAAATCCAGATGAAATAAAAGGCACTCTAGGGGCAGTTACTACTCCTTATATCTGGTTCTTCAACGAGGAAGGAAGCAGATGGAATCCGACTGAAAAATGCAAGATCACAGTTTCGATTAAGAAAATGACAAGCGATCAATATACATCGGGGCTGGATTGGAGTCTTGTTCTTGCTCCAAATGGAAAAACAGGTGCTTTGGGGGCGGCTCTTGAAACTGATAGCAACAGCTCTGCCGTTATCTTTGATGGAGGTACAACAGAGAATGGAAATAGGGAGATTTCAAGTGATGATTTTGCTTACTGGAGCATGTCGATTGAAACAGATCCGATTCCTGTGGGCGTAGGATCTGGTACTGTCTTTTCGGGGAATATCATCGTAGAAATAGGAGCAGGCACATGAAGCGACTTTATGCATTTATTCTTATTATGATGATGTTCATTGCCTCTGTTCAGGCCATTCAGACGCCAGTCAATCCTTCTTTTATAGCGTCAGATGAAGCTCTTTCTGCAAACGAAGAACTTATAGCAGATGCAAGATTAGTCTGGAATGCAAAGCAGATAGGCATGGTCTCTCTAGAGTTCAGAAATCAATATTCACAGACAGATAGCTTCACACTTGCAGGCGATAATACTGGAACGAATAGCAATATCTATCTGTACTATAGTATTCTTGGTGATATTTCAGCAAAGCTTTCCATAAAGGCTAGCGGACCTTTGAGAACAGGAGAGGGGGCTGGTCATATTGATTGGGGAATCTATAACAATTCCGATCGGAATACGTGCATTTCAGGGATGGGTACTTATGAGTTCGGAGATCTGTCTTCTGCATATTTCAAAGGATCTGGATCAATACAGTTCTATGTTACGACTGTTAATGTCGACGTGGATGAAAATGTGCAGCTAGTTGTTGGCGACAACGAGTATTCAAGCAATATGGAGGTGAAGATTGAGATTATTTAAAGTAAAAGCTTTGTCCGCAATATTCACTTTATTGCTGCTTGCTGTTTCCGTTCATGCAGATGATTATAGTTTCCATTTCAAACTAGACGCAGGAACTGAATCATACCGTTTCGGTTTTTCGCGTGAACCAATGACATCGATGAATTCTATTCCGGCTCCTCTTAATGGTGACTTTGATTTTGGCGATACACTTACTGACGTCGATGAAAACGGTGATCTGTTCTATTATGCGACAACTAGCGATGTCTATATTTACTGGAGAGTGATTTCGAAAGAAGGATTTGAAATTCATCTGGCAACTAAATCAGCATTAGTGAATATTGAGGATCCTGCCGATGTAGTCCCTTGGACTATAAAGGTTAATAGTATTTGGGGAGATGTTGAGCAAGGAGATATTTCGACTGATTTCAGAAACGGATATGAAGTAACCGGAGAGAGTAACAAGCCAATATATAAATTTGACGGTCAGACAACAACAAACTGGGGCTGTATAAGATTCGATTGTACAACAGATAAAGTATCTAAGACTGGAAGCTATGATTCAATCATCAGCTTAGTTATAGAGGGGAAATAATGAGAAAGATATCAATATTCTTAGCATTAATGATTTCATTGCTTCCTTTATATTCAGCCGTACCAGTCGCAGATGAGCTGACCAGCGTTTATTTTGCATCAAAGGGAGACAATGTCTATGGTTTCTCGAAAGATTATGTCAATACGCTTGGAAAGGTGGAGACTCTGACAGATGGTACTGCGGAAAATCCTAGAATAATGGAGCCTGCAATACAGAAGGGAGTCTATACAACAGATGTATTCAATTTCTTTGCACAGATATTCTCGAAGGAGCGAGTGACTATTCAGCTGCAGTGCAATGGTCCATTGTCAAATGGTTCAGAGACAATTGATTACTCAAATGTCGGAACGAGAACTGGCAATATTTTCACAGGTAGCAAAGATAATATCGGGAAGCTGTTTACCCTTGTTGATGAAAGCAAGTCATTAAGTCTGAATGACTGTGATTATCCAAGGAAGTATTCTTTTGATTTTGAGTTCCAGGTGGCATTCGAAGATGTTGAAGGCAAGTCAGGTGAATTTGCAGCTTCTATCACTTTCCTGATTAGTACAGATGAAGGAGGAATATCATGAAAAGAATGACACTCTTTCTGATTCTGTTCCTTTCTTCCGTTATGGTGTTTTCCGCATCTGAAGAGGATTCAAAGTCATTTGATATTACATTCCAGAAGAAGGGACAGAGCAAAATCGGTTTTGCTGATGCATCAGTTATAAACGGAGATTCAGGATCTTATAATGATTCAGATCTGGCTGATATATATGAAGAATCATGGTCAGAAGAAGATTTTGTCAGGTTCTCATTAGGCGATTCTGCTAATGGAAAAGCCAATGCTTCTGCAAGTGTAGGAATCTTCTGGTATCTGTTTTCTGAAGGAAACTCTGAAGAATCTTACACTATAGATGTCTTCTTTACAGCTGATGGTTCAGAAAGCACAGCATCAAACATAGAGACAGGAATGCTTTCATCTATAAATACAGCAGATGGCTCTATTGAATATCTTAATTATGATGTTTCTGTTGATAACGTAGCTGTATTGAATCCTTCTTCATCCACTGGAGTTATTCTTGGAAGCAATATCGCAACAGTTGGCAATCAGAGAAGCGATGCGAGGCGTATCCGATTTGAAGAGAATAACGTCTCATCTTCCGGAGAGCTTGTTTCCCATGTGCTTGGTTTATCAATAGATGCCCCATACGGAGATGCATCTGGCGAACAAGAAGGCATAAAAAGTGATGCAGTATATTCAGGCTACATCATCATGAGGCTTGAGAGGGTATAGGTATGAAGAGATTTGCTTTGATATTCATCTTTATGCTTTCGGCGCTTCTGTATGCAGATGAACTTGGAAAGTCTTCCATCAACTTTGATATGTCTATTAGCGACGAGAAGTTCTTCGGGATATCTTTAGTTCCTATCTCCTCATGGGATGATGCGGCTGAGAGTGCGGATTCTGTAGCAATTCCTCCTGATGGAGAAGAGGAAGTCTATGTCTACTGGAAAGTCTTCTCTGCAGAGCCTCTTACTCTTACGCTTTCTGGCGTGGAAATGACAGGTGATTTAGGTAGAGTGGAATGGGCAGCTTCCTGGGATATAGAGGGAGAGGATAAACTCCTTGATATCGAGGATGGCTACTCTCCGGAGATTGTATATCAGTATGGCGGCGGAAGGCTGCGTTCAGCTGGCTCGAGAGAAGTAACTCTTGAGGCGAGAGTCATAGATCCGGTTCCTGGTATCTATCAGGGAAAGATGACGGTGGAAATTGCTTCGGAATAGGAGGTCGGAATGCTGAGGAAATTACTTGTTATAATACTTGCTGCATCTTCTGCATTGTGCCTCTATGCAGATCAGCAAAGCGAGTCGCTTGAGATTCTTCTGGATATAAATTCATCCAATGCTATCAGCATAGGCTTTGCTGATGAAACTGTGGAATCTGTTGATCAGGATGTAGTACCTGCAGGAGGCAATGTTTCTCTTACGACAAGTATCTCTACACTTACTGCGACTCTTGAAGAGCCCGTATATGTATACGCGCAGATTCTTACAGGCAAGCCTTGTTCTTTGTCTGTAATGGCTTCATCTATGACGGGAGATAGTGGCGATAGCCTGGGCTGGGATATTGGGACAGGTGATGCAGTCTGGCTTTCCATAGACGAGAATGAGACCAGTACGTCATATAAAATCTTCGAGCATGATGGCGAAGAACCTGCAGAAGTCTATTGTGTTCCGCTTTCTGTCAGGACGCATTCATTTGAAGGAAAGAAGTCTTCCTCATTCTCGGGAGATATCACCCTGATAATCTCAGATGGGAAAGAAGGAGGCAGCGTATGAAAAAAGCAATTTTGTGCGCAGTCCTTGCTATGGCAATGTCTCTGCTGCCAGCTGTCTCTGAGGAGGAAAAATCTATTCAGGTGAGTGTCAATCTTTTCGGGATAGAACCTGATGTGATATCCATGGGGTTCACAACGGATGATGATATCAGCTGGGACACTCAGTCTGATATTTCCCTGATTAATCTTGTTCCTGGCACAGATGGAAAAGGAAGACTAGCAAAGCCTTTCAATATCTTTGCGGTTGTCGTGAGTGACGCACAGGGAGTTATAAGGGTGGAGTCAGGACCGCTGGCTGCATATGATTCAAGCGCTCTGACTAGAGCTGTTCCTGAGGCGGATTTAACTTGGGATATGACAGTTGATGGACTACCTGCGCCATATATTTTTGATGGAAACGGAGAAGAGGAGGAATACATTTTATTCAGACATGATTGCAATGATAGCGTGGCTAACATATACGTAGCCAAAGTCGAAGACATCCTTACAGATGACTTCATAAAAAAGGTTGAGGAAACTGATGCAAGAAGCTGGAAACAGACTTTCACATTGGTTTGGGAAACAGATAACTGAAATTAATAAGGAAGGAGAGCTATAAATGAAAAGGATTCTTGTGTTGTTGTTTGTTTTGTCTGTTGCATTATCAGGAATATATGCAGTCACAGCCACAGATGACAACGTAAAAGTTGAGCTTGACCTGATGAAGCTTACTGGTGATAAAGCATCTGTTGTGATTGGGTTTTCAAAAAATGAAGTAACGGATTTTACTACATCAGTTGAGTCGTATTCTGATGGTTATTCATTGGTACCCGATGCTACCACAGGTATTGCATCAAATGAAGCTAGTCAGGATAAGCTCTATGTATATGCACGGATTACATCTGCGGATGGTGTCGATGTGTATCTGAAGTCAAAGCCACTTGATGGATATACTGTTTCTGGGGGGACATCTCTTTCAGCTGCGACTCTTGATTGGAGCATTTCGGGTGATTCTGATTTTTCTGTTTCGTTTGATTCCGAAAAAACATCTGAGGCGATTATTACTCATTTAGCAGGAAGTGCTGACAGCCCAGTGTCACAGGTATACTGTAAGCAGCTTACTATAAAGACAGATGATTTCAGACCAATTTCCAAGCAGCATGAGGCGAATTACTGGGAGCAAAATCTTGTTGTTACAATAAATTCCGGTTCATGATGGGAGGTGAAATATGAGAAAGTTATTTATCGTTCTTTTTGTATTGGTTATCAGTTTCGGTTTGTATGCAGAAACATTGCCTGTTAATGCATTTATAGTTGCATCGCTTGATTTGCAGAGTGATGATATGCCTTCAACTGGCGAAGTTGGTTTTGCAAAAGAAGCAATTACAGATCTAGTTTCTTATGAAAAGCCTGGTATTAAGTATAATGAGAGTGGTAGTCCACAGTTGACACTTACGCCAGCAGAAAATCAGACTTATGCTGTTCTTGACGCTACGACACCTCTTTATGTCTGGGCCAAGATAAATAGCAATGATTCCTGTACTGTAACTATAGAGGCTACAAAGTTGGATGGATATGCTAATAATACAAAACCGGAGCAGGATAAAAAGGTAGGTGCATTGGACTGGACTATATCAAGGGATTCTAGCGATACAGGTAATAAAGATTATTCATATGATACAGCTAGTACCCCAGCACCAGTAGCAGTATTCGAACATGATGGTACTATATATTCAAAGTTCTATAGTTCTCATGTTTATATTAAGACTGCAGATTTTGCAGGACTAAAACATAATTACTACGAAGGAACTATTACCGTGACACTTACTGCGGATCCTTCAACTGAGAGTGCGGGCTGATTGTCTATCATGACCCAGCAGAGTTTATGCTGCTGGGTTTCTTTGTTAGTGTGACTGGCATGTCTGTATAATTCCAATTTATGAATCGAATATTGGATTTGAAACAAGTGGAATAGATTTCATCCTTATCCGGTCATTATGAAATATGTATTCGGTATCATAATTACTTGTTTTATATAAAATAAATACAAATGATGATAATCTGCTCCTTAAATTTCACTGTCAGAAATCGGTATAGATAATAAGCAGTCCTGAAGGAGAGCGCAGCGATGTTCCTTGCTGATGAGAGGAAGGTGGAGATCTTGAAGCTGTGTGATGATATTATTCTTCATCAAGTGCTTCAGTGAGAATCCAGAATGCGCAAGGCTTCTGATCTGGGTAATACTGGAGAGGAACAATCTAGAGGTAAAGAGCACAAGTGTGCCGAACAAGACGGACTATGTGAGACAGCTTGTGAGGGAAGACATCAGCAAGGACTGCGAGTAATATGGCCCTTTCCTTGACGATATCGCAGGGGTTGCGATGATTAGAGGAAAGAGACGGAATATATGTGCAAGATAACAGTGAGTTATGACAGCGCAAAGCGAGATAAGGTAAAGAAGATCCTGAAGAAAGAAGGAATGACGATTCAGGATGCAATGAGGCTTTACCTTGACATCATCGCGGATGACGATATGCCGGACACTGTCAGGGAATATTTCATAAAGAAGGTCGAGACAGATCCTGAGGATGCTGTCTACCATTTCGATAACGCGGATGATGCGATAAAGTTCATGGACTATGCTACACGTTGAGCAGGGAAAAAGCTTCCTCAGGCAGCTTGAGAAATGCAGGAAGTGTGGCAAGGATCCTGAGAAACTTTACAGTGTTGTGAGGTAGATCGCGAATGGCGAGCCTCTTGAGGCAAGGCACCGCAACCATTACCTTGCAAGCAGGAAGTGCTGGGATTGCCATATATAACCTGGCTGGGTTCTTCTGTACAGGATATACGATGACGTTCTTGTGCTGGAGCTTCATGAGACGGCTCTCATTCGGATTTATTCTAAGATACTATTTGTACCATACAGAGGATTTTGCGATAGAATCATCAGCCCCGGCTCTTTTACAGGTGCCTTGTAATAAATGGTTATTTTCTTAGTTTTGTCGCTAACATATTTCTTTAACAGTAATTACTGAATATGATTTTCATTTCTTTGTTTGTGATGGCCTGGTGTAAATCTCTATTCCGACTAGCAGAAACAGCACTTTGCTGTGTATAGATAATAGGATATGCAAAGAGCAGTCCTGAAGGAGAACGCAGCAATGTTCATTACTGATAAGAGGAAGATGGAGAACCTGAAGGGTCTGAAGCTGTCAGATATTGCCAGAAAAAAGATCTCTGCCTTATGCAAGGAGTTCGGTTTTATTACAGATATTTGGAATACAGCACTCCAGATAGGGAATTTTCAGTAATGCAGAAATCCATGAACAGATTGAAAGACCAGCTGCTGATCCCGAAATATGATATAGTGACATATATGGCAAGGATTGCAGTAAGAAATTTCGGGCCTCTGAGAGATTGCGATGTCAACATCAATAAATATACGATACTCATAGGTCCGCAGGGTAGCGGAAAGAGTACCTTGGCGAGACTTTATGCATCCTTGTCGTGGATTGAGAAGTCCATCTGGCGGAACTCCTTATCTAAGGAGTTTGATGCAGATAAGTTCCTGAAGATCATCGGATATCTTCAGCTTGATGAATTCGTAGAGCCTGATACCAGTATCCTGTATGAAGGTTCTCTGGTGACAATCAGATATTCTGAAGGACATGTCGTGGCAGAGAAGCGTCAGCTCAGTTCCTATATTCTGCCAAAGCTTCTCTATATTCCTTCCGAACGTTCATATTTAAGCATTTCAGACGATTTCCTTTCATCAGGGAATCTTCCATCCGTGTTTTATGAGCTTGCATCAGATTATTCTGCCGCAAGAAGTGCTGTTGGCTTGAAGGGATTCGATATCCCTGTAAATGGATTCCGTTTTATATACAGCAAATCTGAATCATCGTCAGTCATCATAGATAAGAGCAGTAATTACAGGATCAGGCTTAATCATGCTGCAAGCGGAATACAGTCGGTGCTGCCTCTGGCATTGGTTTTCGCGCATCACTGCAATGTGCTCAGGTATGAAGAGAAGCCGGGGCTGAGCGTGATATCCGTACAGCAGAAGGCAAGGATTCTCAGAATGATGGGTGAATTTATTGGCACCGATGATATAGCTTCCGATAATACTCCGGAGATGAATGTCCTGAAAGCTGCAGGTATAACAGAGATTACGGAAGATCCGGCTCTGAAAAGGCAGCTTATCAGAGAACTGCGGCGGATTTTCGATTTCCGTCTTTCGACAATAATAGAGGAACCTGAACAGAATCTGTTCCCATTGGCTCAGAAGGAACTTGTCGAATTCCTTGTCAGGGAAACAAACGAGGGAGATGGCTCACTTCTTCTGACAACACATAGCCCATATGTGCTTTCAGTTCTGAATAACCTTATTTTTGCAGGAGAGCATTCACGGAAAAAAGGGATAAACGAAATAATCAGCAAGAGTCTCCAGATCAGATACAAGGAAATCAGCGCATATTATTTTTCTGATGGCTCCTGTTCTTCAATCATGGATGCTGATATGAGATGTATAAATCCGGAAAACATTGACAGCTGTTCGGCTGATATCAATCATACCTACTCATTGATGGAGAATATTGTCTATGGCTGCTGAGAAAAGGATATTCCTTGAGGATCTGCATATGCC
>CALXLA010000037.1 GCA_944389075.1 uncultured Spirochaetaceae bacterium | reverse complement strand
CTTCAATCTCATCTGAATCCGCCAGACTGAGGAAATCATCATATGACATGGATATGGCATCAAGCACCTCATTGAGCTTGATCAGCGATATATCCCATCCGCCATATGCCGAGTAGTCGGTCCTCAGATCCCTCATGTCATAGCAGCTGTCTATGCATCTGAAGGCTATGAACAGCACCGCTACAGTCCTCATCGGAAGCGGACCGAAGCTTACCCTTGTCTTCCTTATCCCGTCATCGGAAACGGAGCATCTCTCAATGAATTCCTCAAGCGATATTCCCAATCCATCAGCTGCATTCTGCAGTGATATCAAAGCAGGGCGAGTTGCAGCCTTTGTCCCGGGAATGGAGGAGTAGAGTTCCTGAGAGAACTTCATGTGTCTTCCTTCAGGCTTCCATTCAAAGCCATCAAGCCCGCTGATGAAATCGGTGAGGTCCATATCCAGGAATGAAGCGGTCCTGTCTATGGCAGAAACGAAAGAACGTGACAATATGTCATGAACAGGCCTCATCCTGTAGCCTGTGATAGAGATATGCTTGATCACTATAATCCTTCCCCTTTTCAGGCAGAATATGGTCAGATAATCAAAAGCGCAAGCATTATTTTCTCATAAATTAGGCCATTAATATGCCTTCACCTAAGGTGAAGAAATTTTTCCATGAAATCCTCCGAAGGTAAAAGACGGAGAAGAATCATGTTGACAAAAGCTTACCGGGGAGGGGTGAATTCACAAGTAAAAGGTTGACAGAATTGAACCAGAGGGGGGGGTAAAATCAGTGCAGTAATATCCATAGGAGGAAATTGGAATATGAAAAAGCTTCTTATAGCTCTTCTTACTGCAATGGTAGTATTTGGTTTTACTGCTTGCAATCCATCGACACCGAGTGTAACTGTAACAGGAGAAGATGACCTTATTGAAAAGCTTGATGCTGCGGCTACAGCTGGCGAGAAGACAATAATTATCGATGGTACGATTACCCTCACAAAAGACCTTGAGGTAAGTGTTGATGGAGTGACTCTTAAAGGTGCAGATGATGATGCCGCAATTACAGTTGGTGCGAATAGAATTGTCATAACAGGAAGTACTGTCAGTGTTGAATCGCTCGCAATTTCCGGAAGTAATAACGATGAGATCATCAATGTAGCACAGGGTGCTGATAATGTTCGTTTCTATGATATTTCGCTGACAAGCACAGGAACTGGCAGAGGAATAACCGTTGAAGGCGATAATGCAACTATTGAGGGTTCTGTATTCACAGACTGCCGTATGCCTTTCTATTTCGATGAGAATAATGCTGGTATGACAAAAGCTACTGTAAGAAACAATACAATCACAGGAAGCACAAAGGTTGATCTGGAGACAGAAGCTATTGTTACCCTGACTGGAAATACATTTACTGAAAGAGTGGGAGAGACCGATATCAACGTACTCTCAAAGACAGGTACTGAAACAGATCAGGCTGTTGCAGAGAGAATTTCAACTGATAATAACGGTGCAATTGTAAAGTGTGGTACACACACAACAACAGCACCTGCAGATGCTCAGTAAGTTTGGGAATCTTATCGATTTTTGGAAGCAACCCTGATATGGGCCTTCAGATAATTGAATCTAGTCCACTGCAGAGATGCGGTGGACTTTTTGATGCTTCATTGACAATGATGCATATTTGCATTTTATGGAAACTTATTTGGCATTGGAGAATATGCTTTCATTTCTCACCCCTTCATTCATCTGCCTTATGACACTCATTGTCATAGGCACTGACATCGCGAATGTTACTATGTCTGCAAGAGGCTGCGCTATCTGTATTCCCCATATACCTATCAGAGGAGGCAGTATCCATACTATCGGGATCAGTATGATTCCCTGGCGGGCGAATCCGAGTATGGAAGCCCTCCACATCTTTCCTGTTGTCTGGAGCAGCATATTGCTTATTGTTATCCATGCTGAGAATACGAGCGTGAAGCATCTCAGCCTGAGAGCTATATCCCCGATTTCGATGACTTCCGCATCTCCTTTCCTGAAGAACCCGACAATAGGGGATGCCCATATGAATTCTATTACAGCCAATATGAGCAGTACCGCTGACATCATCTTTACGCAGAACCAGAAGCCGTCTTTCACTCGTTTGTACAGTCCTGCGCCATAGTTGTATCCGCAGACAGGCTGGAATCCCTGACCGACTCCGAGCAGGACGGAATTCGTGAAGTTGCCGATTTTGTTCACGATTGCCATTGCGGCTATTGCCGCATCTCCGAATGGGAGTGCTGCATTGTTGAGGCAAATCATTGCGACAGATGTCACGCTTTGCCTGCACAGTGATGGAAGGCCTCCGTTCGTTATCATCTTCAGCATATTCATCGATGGTTTGAATGATCGCAGCCGTATCTTCACCGTTCCTATGCGCTGTGAGAGTATGAACAGTATCAGGAAGCTTACAATCTGGCTTATTGCTGTTGCCAGCGCTGCTCCTGATATACCCATATCGAAGATGAATATGAATAGCGGATCAAGGAACAGATTGAGTATTCCGCCTGTGGTCAGGCCTATCATCGAATAGAATGAATTTCCTTCGAATCTCAACTGGTTGTTCAGAACGAAGGATGATGCCATGAATGGCGATGCGATGAGTATCCAGAACATATAGTCCATGGCGTAAGGCAGGATTGTCTCCGAAGAACCGAGGAATATCGACATGGGACGGAGGAAAATCAGCCCAAGCACAGTGACAGCGGTTGAGAATATGAGTGCTGAGAAGAATCCTGTGGATGCAAGCTCCTCTGCTGTCTTCTCGTCATGAGCTCCGAGTTTCCTTGACATGTTGTTTCCGCTTCCTTGCCCGAAGAAGAAGCCGATCGCCTGTATTACTGCCTGAAGCGACAGTGCGACACCGACAGCCGCAGATGCGCTTGTCGATATCTGACCTACGAAAAACGTATCAGCGGCATTGTAAAGCGTTGATATCAGATTGCTGATTATAGTGGGTACAGACAGTGTAAGTATAAGCCTCTTTACAGGGGTTTCCGTCATTGTCCTGTATTTCTCTTCTGGTGTCTGTGTTTTCATATTCCTACCCATTTGATAGTAAGCCCCAATATGGGAATTGAGAAGCTCAGTACTGTTTATTATTCGTGTAGGCCATTGTTCTGCGATGCTTCTTGTCCTGCTTCCGTATACATATATATTATGTTCAAGAGGGAGGCATAGCATGAAGATAGTTGTGATTGATTCTCAGGGAGGAGGAATAGGCCGTCAGGTGGTTGCTTCTCTGAAAGCAGCTTTTCCTGAACAGAAGATAACGGCAATCGGTACGAATTCCCTGGCAACAGCTGCTATGCTCAAAGCCGGTGCGGATTATGCCGCGACAGGTGAGAATCCTGTCATAGTCGCTTCCCGGGATGCCGATGTGATCATAGGGCCTATCGGGATAGTCATTGCTGATTCCATGATAGGGGAGGTGTCTCCAGCGATGGCTCTCGCTGTATGCCAGAGCAGGGCGAAGCGGATGCTGATACCTGTCAATCATTGTGACAATATCGTTGTAGGCGTCAGTGATCTGAGCATTTCAGCTCTTGTGAAGGAAGTTGTTGATCGCCTGCGCCCCGAAATTGCTTGACTTCATAGCCTATAGCCTGTACTTTCTTCATGATAATTCTGCACGAAGCAGATTATGGGGACTGTAGCCCCCGGGGTATGGATTCGATTCCTGCAATCTGATATCGGCTATTCCGTAGAATAGCGCTCTTATGATTGCAATCCGGTATTTTTCAATGAAAGTCTTATCAATTATCATCCTGCTGTGTGCGGTTCTGTCTCCTGTGTCTGCTGATGATGCAAGAACTGTAGTGGACGTCTGGAACAGGGAAGTCGAGATTCCTGCTGAAGTTGACAGCATTGTTGCTGTTGGCTCAATGGGACCTCGTATGGCTGCATATCTTGGTGTCGTCGATATGCTTGCAGGTGCGGAGCTCAGCGATATCAATTCAGAATCGGCACGCTATGACTACAGCCCGGTCTATCATGATGTGCTTGCAGATCTTCCGCCTGTAGGACGCGGAGGCGGCAGCGGCGAGAACAATGCATATGCTGAGGAGATCATCATGCTCCAGCCTGATGTCATCATCGCAGGCTTTGATGAGGATGCATGCGATGAGCTTCAGCGGCAGACGGGGATTCCTGTCGTGAGCATAAGATACAGGGCTCATGGCTTCATAGATGAGGGATTCTACCGGTCATTGAGGATATTCGCGGATGTAGTCGGTGCCGAAGATCGCTGCGAGGAGATCCTCTCATATATCGATGGATGCAAGGCGGATCTTGCGCGGAGAACGGATGGTATCCCGGATTCAGGAAAACTTCTGGCATATACAGGTGCGGTCACATACAACGGACGGCATGGGTTTGCATTCACTTATGTCAACTTTCCTCCGTTCGTGGCTATAGGTGCGCTCAATGCCGCTGATGAGCTTGCTGCTGCACAGACAGGTGATGCGGAAGCTGCGGCTCTTGCCTCCGGGACTGCGTACATAGGCGATGATGGGTTCGAGATAGATCCGGAGAAAATAATAGAATGGGATCCTGATATCATATTCCTGGACCCGGGCAATATGGATATCGTGAATTCTGAGTATGCTGCGAATCCTGCCTATTTTGAATCTATCCGCGCAATTGAGGAAGGGAATGTCTATTCCATGCCATCGACAAATTCAGCAGGGCCGAATATCACATATCTGCTGATGAATGCATATTATGCGGGTACGGTCCTTTTCCCTGATAGCTTCAGCGATATTGATTTCCGTGGGAAATCCAGCGAGATCATGGAGATGATGCTTGGCCGCGATTTCTTCGATGAGATGGAGAGTGATGGTCTTGTCTATGGAAAGCTTGAAGTCGGAGTCCGCTGATGGATAAGTATCCGGGTAAGACTTATCAGGAATATACGGGACATAAGAGAAGAGTCCTTCTTGCGATAGCAGTCATTACCATTGTTTTATCGTTTACCTCTTTGATGGCAGGCTCTGCCGATATTTCCATCCTTGATGCCGCAAAAGCCATCGCGGGGACTTCCTCAAGACAGCTCAATGCAATAGTCAGGAATATAAGGCTTCCGCGTCTTGCGACAGCTGCTTCCGTAGGAGCTTCACTCGCCATGTGCGGTGCTGTAATGCAGAATGTCCTCCGGAATCCTCTTGCTTCTGCTTCAACGCTCGGCGTTTCCCAGGGAGCATCCTTTGGGGCTGCTGTCGTGATTGCCGTTTCAGGAGCAGGAAGCATGTATCTTGTCTCTGCGGCCGCTTTCTGCGGAGGGATGATCACGACTCTCGTGATCCTGGCGCTCTCGAAGCTCAGGGATGCGACTCCTTCTGCCATAGTTCTATCGGGTGTCGCAATCAGCTCGATGTTCAGCGGAGCGACAGCTCTCATACAGTATTTTGCCGATGATGAGGTAGTTGCGTCGATTGTCTACTGGACATTCGGAAATCTTGGAAGAGCCGGCTGGAAGGAGATTGCGGTGATCGCATCATCCGCAATGGCTTCGTTTGTCTTCTTCATATCCCGGAGCTGGGATTACAATGCCATCGAAAGTGGTGAGAATACGGCCAGAAGCCTTGGAGTGAATACAGCGCTCCTGATTCCAGTCAGCCTTGTGTTCTGTGCGCTTATCTCATCAGTCTCTGTTGCATTCACAGGCTGCATAAGCTTCATCGGCCTGATCGCGCCTCATATCGTGCGGAGATTCACAGGCAATGACTTCAGATTCCTCATTCCAGGTTCTGCTCTGGCAGGGGCAGGTCTCCTGATAGCTGCGGATATCGCAAGCAGGATGGTGATTCCTCCTGTGGTGCTTCCTGTCGGAGCTCTGACATCATTCATGGGCGCGCCGCTTTTCCTTTATCTTGTGTTCCGCAGAAGGAGAATCGGATGATTGAAGTAAGGAATCTCTCATTCTCATATGGCAGACATAGAGTATTGGAAGATATTTCATTCACAGTACAGGACGGCGAGGTCCTTGCTGTGATGGGAATGAATGGAAGCGGCAAAAGCACTCTGATTTCCGCAATCGACAGGCTGAGGAGACCCGAGAGTGGTGATGTCCTGATAGATGGTGTGCCTGTAAGCGGAATGGACAGGAAAGCAATTGCCGCAAGAATTGCCTATCTTCCACAGCGCTGTGAGGCTGCGCATCTTTCGGTATTCGATGCTGTTCTTCTTGGGAGGAAGCCCTATATGGGATTCTCAGCAGGGAAAGAGGATGTCTCGATCTGCCGTGATATGATACACAGAATGAGGCTTGATCATCTGATGTTCAGGGATCTTGATGAGCTTTCGGGAGGAGAGCTGCAGAAGGTCCTTCTCGCGCGTTCTCTTGTCCAGGAGCCTCGCGTCATGCTTCTTGATGAGCCTACGAGCAATCTTGATCCCCATAATCAGTACTGGATGATGTCTGCTGTCAGGAATATGGCTTCAGAGAAGGGTATTGCTGTGCTTGCGGTCTTCCATGACCTGAATCTTGCTATGGCTTATGCTGACAAGCTCTTGTTCCTGAAAAATGGCAGAAGCTGCTGTCTGTGTACTCCTGACAAGGTCGATTCAGCACTTCTGAAAGAGGTTTATGCCGTAAATGCTGATATCGCAGAGGCTGATGGCAGGCGGTTCGCTATAATCAGAAAGGAGTTCACGCTATGAATGATATTCAGAGACAGTGGGAGAAATGCATAGATTTCCATGGGCACAGGTGTAAAGGCCTTCTGGCAGGTTTCCTTGCCTCGGCTTATGCGATGTCGCTTGTTGATTTTGATTCCGATACCGATGAGGATGCGGTCTGCATAAGCGAGAATGACGCATGCGGAATAGATGCGATTCAGGTAGTGCTCGGATGTACAGCCGGAAGGGGAAGCCTCCTTTTCCATATGACTGGGAAGACAGCCTATTCTTTCTATGGCAGGAAGTCATCGCAGAACTGCAGGATCATACTCAAAGGCGAGCTCCCTGATCCTGGAAGGGATATAGAGGGATACTGCGATCCCGGTTTCCTGTCGCGGCTTTTCGATGCAGGGCCTGCCAGGATTCCTCTTCCAGAGCGTGCCAGGATATTCGATACATATCGCTGTGATGACTGCGGAGAGCTTGCAGGTGCAAACTGGATTCACATACAGAATGGCAGAAAGCTCTGTACGGACTGCTATGATAGATATGACAGGTTCCATGTCTGAGGAGAGTGGGTATGACAATTGAAGAGTTCTTCCAGAAAAACAACAAGGCTGCGATTGCGTTTTCCGGAGGTGTTGATTCAGCTTATCTCCTGTATGCTGCAGTAGCGTCTGGCGCTGATGTCTCTGCATACTATGTACGTACTGCATTCCAGCCTGAGTGGGAATATGCGGATGCGGAACGCATCGCAAAGCTTCTTGGTGCGAAGTTCCGTTGCATAGATGCTGATGTCCTTTCTGTTCCTGATATAGCTTCAAATCCTGCAAACAGGTGCTATTACTGTAAGAAGCTGATCATGGGTATGATAGCTTCGGCTGCTGAAGCTGATGGATACCCGCTTATCCTTGATGGAACGAATGCGAGCGATGATGTATCCGACAGACCAGGCATGAAGGCTCTTGCAGAGCTCGGTATCCGCTCTCCTCTCCGTGAGTGCGGACTGAGCAAGGATGAGATAAGGGAAAGATCCCGGGAAGCCGGGCTGTTCACATGGAACAAGCCTGCATATGCATGTCTTGCGACGCGTATAGCCCATGGTGAGATCATAACCCCAGAGAAACTCAGGAAGACAGAAGAAGCTGAGGATTTCCTTGCATCGCTTGGGTGTTATGATTTCCGTGTCCGGATGACGGGAAATAAGGCAAGACTCGAGCTCCGCAGAGATGATTTTGATAAGATCATCGGAAACAGGGCTGAGATTATTGATTTCATGAATAAGCGCTATGATGGCGTACTGCTTGATCTGGAGGCCAGAGATGAATGATATAAGGAGTTTCCTTGAGGGCATCAGAAATGGCAGCATAAGTGTGGATGATGCTGTGCTGGAACTGAAGAAGAAGCCTTTTGAGGATCTTGGTTTCGCGAAAGTCGATATACATCGGAAAATACGGCAAGGTGCGGCGGAGGTAATATACGGAAGCGGAAAGACTCCAGAGCAGATTATCGGAATCATTGATGCGATGAAGCAGAACGGACAGAATACAATACTGATCACGAGGCTTGGAAAGGAAGCTGCTGGTATAGTGTCGGGAAAACATGAGATCAGGTACTATGAGAATGCGAGAATCGCGGTTGCCGGTCCTGTTCCTTCTCCTGATGGCTTAGGGCGGATTGTGGTCGCTACTGGCGGTACCAGCGATATCCCGGTCGCAGAGGAAGCTGCGCTTACTGCGGAGGTGCTGGGAAATGAGGTCGTCAGGCTTTATGATGTCGGTGTCGCAGGTCTTCACAGGCTTCTGAGCCATCTTGACGAGATCATGGATGCTGAGGTCATTATCGCAGTGGCTGGCATGGAAGGTGCGCTTGCAAGTGTCATAGGCGGACTTGCGGACTGTCCTGTGATCGCAGTTCCCACAAGTGTCGGGTATGGCGCATCGTTTAATGGCCTTGCGGCGCTTCTCTCGATGCTGAATTCATGTTCAAGCGGAGTATCTACAGTGAATATAGATAATGGATTCGGAGCAGGATATCTTGCCAGCATGATAAACCATCGCAAGGGAGGAAGATGATGAAGTCGCTTTATATAGATTGCGGAATGGGTGCTGCGGGCGATATGCTCACGGCAGCTCTTCTTGAACTTCTGCCTGACAAGGAGTCATTCGTCAGCAGGTTCAATGCGCTAGGGATTCCCGGTGTCCGGATGGAAATCTCGAAATCCGTGAAATGCGGAATAACAGGCACACATGTCTCCATTCTTGTCGATGGCGAGGAAGAAGGGCATGAACATCATCATGGGGATCATCATCACCATCATCATGGAATGCATGATATAGAGCATGTCGTGATGGAACATCTGCAGCTTCCTGATTCTGTCAGGAATGACATAATGGCGGTATTCACGCTGATAGCAGAGGCTGAGAGCCTTGTTCATGGCGTACCTGTTCCCGAGATTCACTTCCACGAAGTCGGCACGATGGATGCAGTCGCTGATGTCACAGCTGTTTCGATGCTGATGGCAGAGCTTTCTCCTGATGAAGTCATCGTCTCTCCTGTCTGTACAGGCTTTGGCCATGTGAAGTGCGCCCATGGGATATTGCCAGTGCCTGCTCCGGCGACGCTGAATATCCTTTCAGGCATTCCGATATATTCCGGCAATATCGAAGGAGAGCTCTGCACTCCGACAGGAGCTGCTCTCCTGAAACATTTTGCGACAGCTTTCTCGGGAATGCCGGTGATGAATGTCTCGGCAACAGGATATGGCATGGGGACGAAGGATTTCCCTGCTGCCAACTGCGTGAGGGCTGTAATCGGGGAGAGAGCCGGCTCTTCAGATACTGTGATCGGCCTTTCATGCAATATCGATGATATGACAGGGGAGGAGATAGGGTTCGCAATTGACAGGCTTTTCGAAACCGGGGCGAAGGATGTATATACAGTACCGATCGGCATGAAGAAGTCGCGTCCCGGCATCATGCTTTCAGTTATCTGCAGCGAGGACAGGCTTGAAGAGATGGTTCATGCGATCTTCCGCTATACAACGACTATCGGGATAAGGAAGTCAGTGTATGACAGATACGTGCTTGACCGCGCTATCCGTACAGGTGATACCAGTCATGGCCCTGTCCGTATCAAGATATCAGAAGGATATGGGGTGAGGCGTGAGAAGATGGAGTATGATGATCTGTCGGATATCGCTATCGCCCATGGCCTGACTCTTGATGAAGCAGGGAAGTGATATATGGGATTCTCGTTGTGCTTAGTCAGACATGGGGAGAGCGAGGCGAATGTCCGTCATATGCTTTCAGGCTGGATGGATGTGGATCTCACAGATAATGGGAGAAAGGAACTTCTGAGACTGAGGGAGACTATTGAATATCCTGAAAGCGGAATATATTTCTCATCACCTCTCAGAAGATGTCTGGAGACTGCCCATATCCTTTTTCCTGATAAGCCGCTTATCGTCTCAGATGATTTCAAGGAAATCAACTTCAGGTCGCTTGAGGGCAGGATACTGCCTACGAAGGAGGATATCGATGGATATTTCTCCGGATGGATCGAGGACCGGCCCGTCTGCGATGAGGAAACGCTGAGCGATGTGATGGAGCGTGCTGTCCCTGCTGTCATGAAAGCCGTGAGGACTGCAATGGAGAAAGGCCATGATTCTGCTACAATTGTCATGCACTCAGGTATAATGCGTGCTGCCATCGTTGCTCTTTTCAGCCTTGACAGGCATTCTTTCTCCCAGATCAGCGTTCCGAACGGGAGAGGCTTCATCATACAGTTCGATGATGCCATGTCTCCTGTCTCATACTCCTCTGTCTGATGTTTTGGTTTCCCCAATAGCCGGTGCTATCAGGCAACTGCGGTCATCCGGTAACCTTGAAAGTCCTGTCACATAGATGGTAATCTCTGTACATGAAGGGAAGAATGCGTGTTTCGATTATAGGTGACGGAGCTATGGGGCTCCTTTTCGCGTCATATCTTTCCTTGTCAGCCGATGTTGCAGTCTTCTCAAGAAGGAATGAGCGTTCAGAGCTCAGGAACAGGAATGGAATTACAGTTCTCGTAAAGGATGGCCGCAGGGTTTTCCATCCGGTCTTCACTACCGATAAATCGATGATGGCTGGTTCGGAGCTTGTGATCCTCTTCGTCAAATCTGCAAGTACCGTGTCCGTGATTGATGAATATAAGGAATTCATTCCTGATGATGCATATATAATGACATTGCAGAATGGAGCCGGACATTTTGAGGAGCTGAATGCATTTTTCCCTGAAGACAGGATAATAATAGGCGTTACAGAGCACAATGCATCACTTTCCGATGAATGCACTCTCAGACATGGAGGTACAGGTCCTACTGAGATAGGCATGATGGAATGTGAGGTCCCTGCCTGGATTCCTGAAGTATTCAATGCATCTTCCATTGATACATCAGTATCTTCCTCTGTGATGGAAAGCGTGTGGCGTAAACTCCTGACTAATTCATCACTCAGCACGGCAACAGCGCTCCTTATGTGCTCAATCGATGAAATCGGGAGAAGCGGGGCGGCCTTCTCATTGGTGGGCAGGCTTCTGAAGGAAGCAGTTGAGACAGCCGCATCTGACGGATATTCCTTCTCATATGACGATGTCCTTTCAATGCTCCGGGAGAAAGCAGGGAATGCATGCAATGCATACACGTCGATTTATGCTGATATACTGAATGGAAGGAAGACAGAGGTTGATTATATCTCTGGCTATGTGGTAAAGAGAGCGCAGGCAAATGGAATCGATGTCCCATATCAACGGGCCGCCGTCGATATAATCCATGCGAAAGAGGAAATAGGCATTAACTGCTGAAAGGAGAATGTTTATGGATGTTGTTTACAAGTTAGGCAATCTCAGGGTCGTGGACCTCACGAAGCTTCTTGATCCGAAGACGGAATCGAGAAGATGTCATCTCTACAGATTCAATACAGGAGGGCTTATCCCTGATTTCCACACTATAATGGATCTGACAAGCCACCTCGGTACTCATTGCGAGTGTCCTTATCATCATAACGATGACTGGCCGAGTGTAGCGGAAGTCCCGCTTGACCGCTTCATGGGACGTGCCATCTATGTCGAGATCGAGGAAGCTGAGCCCCGTGGCTATGTGACACCGGAACTTCTCGATAAGTACTGCCTGCCTAAGATGAAGGATGACTCCATTGTCATTCTTGACAGCCCATATAGGATTCCTCCTTTCACGGAAAAGACGAACACGGAGGAAGATAAGAGGCTGAGAGTGTCAGAGGAGACTGCTGTATGGCTCCGTGACCACAAGGCAAAGTGCATAGGCTTCGGTGATGGTGTTTCCGTTGAGAGCTCAAATGAGGATGTGAAGCCATTCCATGATGTGCTTCTTGCAGAGAACATCACATTCCTTGAAGTACTGAAGAACCTCGACAGGCTTGAAAGCGATGTCTTCTTCATGTCATATGCTCCGCTCCCGATACTTGGACTTGATTCATGTCCTGTGCGTGCATATGCTATAGAAGGCCTTCCGGGATTCACTGAATAACCATTGGCATAAAGAAGCTCCGTATGCAGAAAGGGCGGGGCTTCTGGTTTTTTTTTGATTTCATAATGAATATCAGTCAACTGATGACTTTACTATAGATAGAAATCTATAAGAAACTTGCAATTGATTGATTTATATATGAAAATCTTATGAACAGTAGTTTTGTTTCTTATGAAGGAGGAGACAATGAAGAAAATCATGGTATTGCTGCTTGTCGCAGCTGCGCTTGTTCTTCCACTTGCTGCCAGCGGCAGCTCAGAAGGCGGACAGACAGTACTCACGCTTTCGGAAGTTCATGCTGAAGGATACCCGACAACGCTTGCTGATTATGAGTTTGCTCGCCTTGTTGAAGAGAGGACAGAAGGCAGAATCAAGATCGATGTCTATTCTGGCGGTACTCTCTATGGTGAGGAGACAGGTTCAATCGAAGCTCTCCAGATCGGTGACCTTGCATTCGCAAGAGTCTCTGCATCCCCAGTTGCTTCCTATGTTCCAGCTCTCAATGTAATCCAGCTTCCTTATCTCTACAGAGATGGCGACCACATGTGGGCAGTCCTCAATGGTGAGATTGGTCAGTCAATGCTTGATGAAATCCAGGCTTCCGGCTCTGGTCTCGTCGGCCTCTGCTACTATGATGCTGGTGCTAGAAACTTCTATACAAAGACTCCTGTCACATGCGTAGCGGATATGGCTGGTCTCAAGATCAGACTTCAGAACAACGCAATGATGGTTGAGATGGTCCAGCTCCTTGGCGGCAATGGTGTTACAGGCATCGGACCAAACGATGTTTACTCAGCTATCCAGCAGGGAACAATCGATGGTGCAGAGAACAACTGGCCTACATATGAGTCAATGGGCGACTATCAGGTAGCTCCATATTTCGTCCTTGATGGACACACAAGAGTTCCTGAGATTCTTCTTGCTTCTGAGGCAGTCCTTGAGACACTTGATCCGGCTGATGTCGAGATCATCAAGCAGTGCGCAAAGGAAACACAGGCATACGAGATCGAGCAGTGGGCACTCCGCGAAGCTTCTTCTGAGGAGAAAGTTGTTTCCGAAGGTGTTACAGTAACTGAGCTCACACCGGAGCAGCTTGCTGAATTCCAGGAGAGGATGGCTCCGCTCTATGCTGAGTATGGTGCAGGTTACGAAGATCTCATCGAGCAGATTCAGAACACAGGACTTTGAGTCCTGATATAAGTGCGGGGGAATGCTCTTCCCCCGTATTTCCTTTTTTTTTTTATTCCGAATGGGAGGGTGGACAATGTCCGGATCACCAAAGAAAACAAGCTGGCTTCAGGAAAACAAGCTGGTAATCGATAAATCCCAGTATGGTGGCAAGGTGCCGTTCAGGGCCTATATCGTGCTTGCCAACCACTGGTGTCACAGAGTCATCCTGACAATCGCACAGCTCGCGGTTGTGATCATGCTCTGTACTGTATTCATGAATGTAGTGCTTCGCTTCTGCTTCAATTCTGGGATTACATGGGCAGAAGAAATCCCGCGTCTTCTCGTGACGCTCTTTACGTTCCTGGCCTGTGCCATCGGTGTCAGGGATCATATGCATATCTCCGTAACGATGGTATATTCAAGATTCCCTAAGGGAGGAAAGATGAGGAAGTTCATGGATGTCCTTTCGGATATCGCGACGCTCTTCTGCGGAATTTTCCTTCTTTATTATGGAATCATGTATATAGTCCGCCTCAGACCAGGTTCATTGCCGATGACTGGATGGCCGACATGGCTTCAGTATATTCCGGCTCCTATTGGTGGATTCGTAATGACTTTTGACTCGATTCTCTTCCTCCTGGGCATCCTCAAGCCAGAGGATCTGCTCTACAGCGAGCCAGAGGTTGATTATCAGGAGATCCTCAAGCAGCAGGCTGCTGAGAATGCAAATGGAGGAAATAACTGATGGCTAGTACTACAATTGCGATAATCGTGCTCATCGGAGGTTTCTTCCTTCTGATGGCTTTCAAGGTTCCTGTCACATTCGCAATGCTTATCTCGACAATTGCCTCCACGGCTTTTGTCCCGGGAACGAATCCTACGACGATGGTCAGGATGATGATAGATGGCGTCAGCAACTTCACGATGCTCGCCATACCGTTCTTCATCGTAATGGGTGAGATAATGGCTGCAGGACAGATATCCGATAAGATAGTCGATCTTGCGAACCTCGCTGTCGGACGCTTCCGCGGTGGTCTTGCATACGTCAACTGTCTTGACTCGATGTTCTTCGGAGGAATCTCCGGTTCTGCTGTTGCTGATGTATCATCCCTTGGTTCCGTCGTTATCCCGATGATGGTCAAGCAGGGCTATGACAGGGAATTCACTGTAGGTCTTACGGTAACGACTGCATGCCAGGGCGTTCTCATCCCGCCATCGCACAACATGGTCATCTATGCTCTTGCAGCAGGTGGTGGTGTATCAATCGGCCAGCTCTTCTATGCAGGCTTCGCTCCTGGAATCTGTCTTGGACTTGGCTTCATGCTAATGATCTTCGTCCTCAGGAATAAGCACAACTTCCCGAAGGGTGACAAGATGTTCAAGGACGACAGAGTCAGATGGATCGGTAAGGCCAATGGAAGGAGCGGAAAGCTTCCTGAGGGCGAGGGCTGGGTTGCAATCGGCGGCATAGCTCTGGGGCACTGCATGAGAGTTGTCATCAACGCCATCCTTCCTATGTTCACGCTCATCATCATCCTTGTTGGAACAGGTGCCGGCGTGTTCACAGCTACGGAAAGCTCAGCTGTCGCATGTTTCTACACATTCATCCTGACATACTTCATCTTCCGTGCTGACAAGCTCAGGAACTTCGGCAAGGTCATCAAGAACTCCCTTAAGACACTTGCAGTTGTCCTTACGCTTATCGCTACTGCTAAGGCATTCGCATATATGATGACACGTCTCAGAATCCCTGCAGCCATCACGAACGGGCTCATCGGATTCTCCGACAATCCTTATGTGATCTTCCTCGTCATCAATATCCTGCTTCTGATTCTCGGATGCTTCATGGATATGGCACCGCTCATCATGATCATGACCCCGATTCTCCTTCCAGTCGTGACGGAGCTCGGCATGACGCCAATCCATTTCGGAATCGTGCTTATCTTCAACCTCGCTATCGGACTCTGCACACCTCCTGTAGGTTCTGCGCTTTTCGTCGGATGCGCTGTTGGAAAGACATCTCTGGAGGCTACGGCAAAGAAGATGCTTCCGCTGTTCTTTGTCATGATAGTGATGCTTCTTATTTTCACATATATACCGTATATCTTCAGGATACCGCTTTTCGGATATTGATTTTAATCAAGGGGAGTCTGCTTCAGGGCGGACTCTCTTTTTTTGGGTTAGTGTTATATGAACATTCTTATTATCGGGGCAGGCAGACGTGGCCTGAGGATTGCGCAGCATCTTGCTGCGGAAGGCGCTTCTATCATATTCCTTGACCGCAATGCAGTCAGATGTCAGATTGCGGAAGCAAAGCTTGATTGTCTTGCAGTGAATGGGTCTGGTACAGATATCGAGAAACTGAAGGAGGCCGGCGCGGAGAATGTTGATACCGTCATTTCCGTCACCGACTCAGACGAGATAAACATAGTAAGCTGCGGCATCGTGGCATCGGCTTTCCCGAATGTCGATAATATATTCGCCGTGATACGTTCCGCAGGCTATCTTGGCGAGCAGGAGCTTTCTCACAAGATACTTGGGATAAACCACCTTATCAATCCGGATCTCGAAGGAGCTCTCCGCATCGTCGATACGGTCAGATACGGGCTTTATCAGGATACGATAATATTCCCAGGCACTGATTTCATCCTGTTCACTGTTCCTGAGGGAGTGGGGATAATCAGGAGCGGAAGCAAGCTTTCGGATCTCAGAAAGAATCTTCCATATGATTTTGTCGTTACTGCGATATACCGCAATTCATCTGTCATCATCCCTTCTGGTGATACCGAGATAAAGCATGGTGATGTGCTTGCTATCATAACCGACAAGGATCAGGCTTATGCGGCTCTCAGCGGCTCTGCGGCGGATTCCGCATACTCAGAACCCAATGACATCATAATACTAGGGGCTTCGCGCATAACACGCTTCCTACTGAATACATTCACGCCGAGGGAAAGGAAGAAGATACGTCTTATCGAGAAAGATGAGAAGATGGCTGATGAGATTGCATCGATCTATCCTGAGGTGATGGTCCTTAATGCGTCTATCACGGATGAGCTCATATGGGAGAACGAGGATCTCGGCAGGGCCGATCTTTTCATCAGCCTTACTGACAATGATGAGCTTAATATCGTGACGTCGGGCTATGCGAAGAAGATAGGTGTCAGGAAAGCGATTGCGCAGATCAAGTCGAATAACAACTATGTGCAGTTCGCTCTTTCGCTTGGTGTCGATGTGGCTTTGTCGATAACCGATGTGACTACCGATGCGGTTATCAGGTTCCTCCGTGGCGATGGCGTATCTGCCATGCATGCGATGTTCAATGGCGATCTGGAGGTCTATGAATACATCGTCCAGGATGATTTCCGGTACATGGGGATGAAGCTTAAGGATGTTCGTTTCCGCAGCAGGGTGATCATAGCGGGAGCAAGGAAGACTGATGGAAGGTCCCTCATTCCTGATGGTGAATACATGTTTGAGGCAGGAGACAGCCTCATTCTCGCAATCAGGCATGAAGACAGCAGGTACCTCAAGGAGCTGTTCCAGTGATTCATACGAAGTCAGTACTCAGGCTACTTGCATATATACATCTTCTTGTTGCAGCTTTGATGCTCATTTCGCTTGCGCTTGCATTCTACTACGATGAACCAGAAGGTGTCAGAGCCTTTGGCATCACCGAAGCTGCCATGCTCTTGTTCTCCATCGTGCTGATTGTCGCGACACGGGGAAATGAAATCATAATAAGGGCGAAGGACAGCTATCTCCTGGTAACCTTGACATGGGTTCTGGCGACAGCTTTCGGAGCACTTCCTCTCTATATCTCTGGTACGTTTGAGACATATCCTCAGTGTTATTTTGAGATAATGTCCGGCTTCACTACTACAGGAGCTACTGCACTCCAGTCTATAGAGGATAAGATGTATTCGATTCTCTTCTGGAGGAATATGACGAACTGGCTCGGCGGAATGGGAATCGTGGTCCTTTTCGTCGCCCTTCTTCCGTTTATGGGTACAAGGGGAGTCAGCCTTGTAGGAGCTGAATCTGTCGGTCCTACCAAGGACAAGCTCACGCCGAAGATTCAGCACACTGCTTTTGCGCTCTGGACAATCTATACGGTGTTCTCGGTAATCCAGGTCCTCCTTCTCTGGATAAAGATCCCGCTTTTTGATGCCGTCACTGTCATGTTCGGCACCATGGGAGCTGCAGGATTTGCACCTCGTAATTCATCAATAGGTAGTTATCATTCCGCTTATGTCGATATCGTCGTGACGATATTCATGATCATAGCAGGATCGAATTTCGCTCTGTATTTCAAGATGGTGAAGGGCAAATGGAGGGAAGCGTTCAGGGATGCGGAGCTGAGGCAGTATCTTGGGATCATAGCTGTCTTCACGCTGCTGATCACTTTGAATCTGCAGTCGAGCAACAGCTATGGAAGCTTCTTCACCGCTATGCGCTATGCGGCATTCCATGTCGCATCGATCATAACCACTACAGGCTTCGCCACCTTTGACTATAACTTCTGGCCTGCGTTCTCGAAAGTCCTCCTCATCATGCTCTTTTTCGTGGGAGGATGTGCAGGATCTGCCGGTGGTGGAATCAAGGTCGTCAGGATATCGATGCTGCTGTCGCTTGCGAAGAATGCCATAAGGAAGCGCCTTCATCCTGAGGCCGTTACTCCTCTCATATACTCAGGGAGCGTCGTGAAACCCGATGTAATACTCTCTGTCGCGGGATTCGTTGCCACATACATCCTTACCGGATTCATCGGGACGCTGCTGTTCTCGCTTTCGGGATATGGATTCGAGACATGCTTCACTGCCAGTTTCCTGCTTCTGGGAAATATAGGAATCGGAATGGCTGATGTCGGACCTTCCGGCAACTTCTCGATATTCTCCGATTTCCTGCTTTCCGTAGGTTCGTTCCTGATGCTTGTCGGAAGGCTGGAGCTCTTCACTGTCTACGCTTTGTTTACGAAGTCATTCTGGAAGCGCTGATCTGGCGCTTCCTGTCTTTTGGGTCAGTCTTTTTCTTTGTCTCTTAGCATCTGGTTCCGGTGATCCTGGATGATGCTTTTCCCCGGGAAATGTCAGAAAGGCTTGATGTCCAGCAGAGCTGTCAATAGAAGCTTCCATGTATGCTTCATTATGCAAAATGCTGCTCTTGCTGTAGAATTATCCTGATAATAATCCGATTTGTGCCAGTCATGGGGATTATCGTTAGGAGGTGCTATGCTCGATTATTCTATGCTTTATCCGCTTAATACGCCTACAAGGACGGCTATGAAGCTTGATGGTATGTGGAAGTTCCAGCTCGACTGGGATGATGTGGGCAAAGATGAACATTGGAATGATGGGATTCCCGGTCATGACAGGATACCTGTTCCTGCCAGCTTCCAGGATTTTTATACAGAGAAGAACATCCGCGAATTCACCGGGGATATCTGGTATGAGACGGAGGTGGTTGTCCCTGGATTCATGAAAGGAAATGATGTCTTCCTTCGTTTCGGTGCTGCCACCCACAGGGCTTCTGTCTACCTGAATGGAGAATTCGCAGGAGAGCATGAGGGTGGATTCCTTCCTTTCTGCATAGACATAACTGAGAAAGCCAGATATGGAGAGACGAACAAGGTCGTTGTCTGTGTCAATAATGAGCTTACGGAGACGAATATACCTTGTGGACGTACGATTGTGCTTTCCGATGGCAGGAAGATGTCGAAGCCTTATTTCGATTTCTACAACTATTCAGGACTTCAGAGATCTGTCTATCTCCTGTCTGTGCCGAAATCATCAATTTTTGATGTAGATACGAAGTACCTGGTTTCGGAAGGTTCTGCTGATATCGAATACCATGTGACTGTAAAAGGAAAAGGCGATGTCACGCTTGCTCTTTCCGATGAGGATGGACGCACAGTTGCGGTATCAGAGGGAGCGGAAGGTGTTATACATCTTGATGATCCGCATCTCTGGCAGGTGAGAAACGCATATCTCTATACATTGAAGATCGAGCTTTCAGATTCCGGCAAGGTAATTGACAGCTATAGCCTTGAGATCGGTATCAGGGATGTGAGGATTTCGGGAAAGGATATCCTTATCAATGGCAAGCCTGTGTATCTGAAAGGTTTCGGAAAGCATGAGGATAGCGATATAGTCGGCAGAGGCTTCAACATAGGTGTCATGAAGAGGGACTTCGAGCTGATGAAATGGATTGGAGCCAACTCGTTCAGGACATCCCACTATCCTTATGATGAAGAGATATACAGAATGGCGGACAGAGAAGGCTTCCTCATCATTGACGAGGTTCCAGGAGTCGGTCTTTTCGAAAGTCTTGTCAACTTCCTTGATGCGGGAACAGGCAAGGGAGCGAAGTCATTCTTCTCCAAGCCTACAACCCCGATTCTCCTCAAGGCCCATCTGCGGGCAGTCGAGGAGATGATTGCAAGGGATAAGAATCATCCCAGCGTAATCGCATGGAGTCTCCTCAATGAGCCAGAGTCCACAGATGAGAACAGCGTTCCATATTTCGAGAAGCTTTTTGCAGCAGCCCATGATCTTGATATCCAGCACAGGCCAAGGACTTTCGCAATGGAATCGAATTCAAGTCCGACAAGATGCAGATGCCATCATTTCTCTGATTTCATCTGTCTCAACAGGTACTATGGATGGTACATACTCGGAGGATATGAGATCGTAGATGCCGAGAAGCGTTTCCGTGCGGAGATGGATGAATGGAAGGCCCTTGATCTCAATAAGCCGTTTGTGTTCACTGAGTATGGCGCAGATACGCTTCCATCCGAGCATAAGCTACCTTCCGTGATGTGGTCTCAGGAGTATCAGAATGAGGTTCTTGAGCTTCAGCATCGTGTATTTGATTCATATGATTTCATCAGGGGTGAGCAGGTATGGAATTTTGCTGATTTCCAGACTACAGAAGGGTTGATGAGAGTGAATGGCAACAAGAAAGGCATATTCACCCGTCAGCGCCAGCCGAAGGATGTCGCATTCCTGCTTAAGAAAAGGTGGGAGAGCCTGCCGCTTGATTACAAAGCCTGAATTGACATGCTGCCTGCCGCAATGACAGGCAGCAAGCTATTTAAGCATGAATGCTGTTCCTCATGCTCTCGACTTCCTCGAGGGAAAGCCCTGAGCATTCAGCAATAGTCTCAAGAGGAACAGTCCCGTTTGCAATGAGGTTTCTGGCTGTTTCCATGCGTCCCTTCTCAAGACCTCTTCTTTCGCCTTCAATGATTCCTTCCCTGATCATCTTGTCAATCTCGCCTGACATCTCTGCTATTCCCTCCTTCTTCCTCTTGTAGTAGCTCACCCTGTCCCTGAGCCTATTGTAATGCATGTCCTCAGGCTCTGTACATGAAAGGTCATGCATGAGGCGCCCGAGGTCTGTGTCTCTGTCTGCATTCACAGCGCATACATGGATTATGTGAGTCCCGTCATCATATGGCTTCCATGAGCCCTCGAAGCGTCTCTCTATCCTGTATATTGCCTTCCCGTCCCTGAACACATCCTCATTCGTTATGATTATCACATAGGACTCGGGAAGCCTGTCATAGCCCTTTGACTTCTCGAGAGTATCGGCATCCATCATAGCGCTGTAGTAGCGGGCCCTCCTCTCAAGGGCCCTGAGATCCGATTTCTGTATCTCAACGTCATACATCTTGCCGTCTTTGTCTATGGCGAGGATGTCGAGCTTCACGGAGCGGCTCTCTATGTTCTGTATCCACCTCTGCGTCCTTGCCTCCACTACATCAAGGTCATCGCGTTCCAGGATTATCCTGAGCATAAGGGCAGAGCACTCGTTCTCGCCATCGAAGCACTTCGAGAAGAGAGTGTCATCCATGAGGCTCATCTCGCTAAGCGCTTTCATCTTCCTGCTTTCAGAAGATTCCATCATTCCTCCTTAAGGAGCTTTAAAGGTTCCTATAAGAGATACACGCAGATGTGCGATTCCTGACAGTCGGCAGGGATGGAAAAGGCATGAGACAGCCCTTGATTGCTGTTGTCCGTCAGAATGTGGAACCTCTGAATCTTCACACAAAGGAAATTAAACAAAAAATAATACATTATTTGCGCTTTTCCTCTTGCATGTTATCGAATTAGCAAACATACTGTGGCTCAGTCCGTAGATGTCTGATACTATAGGGCTGGAAAGTGTTCTTTTATGATTGCTGTCTGCAATCCACCATCGTTTTTAGGGGAGTGCAATGATTGAGATTAAGCACCTAAGAAAAGTGTTTGATGATGATACAATCCCGCTGAAAGATATAGACGTTACTATAAATGACGGCGATGTGATTTCCATCATCGGACCCTCTGGAACCGGTAAGTCAACGCTTCTCAGATGCATCAACATGCTTACTGAGCCGACATCTGGAAGCATCATCGTGGACGGTCAGGATATCACCGAGAAAGGCTGTAATCTGAATGAGATAAGGAAGAAGATGGGTATGGTCTTCCAGTCATTCAATCTTTTCGGCCATCTCACGATTATCGAGAATATCATGAATCCGCAGATCACTCTTCTCGGAAGGAGCAGACAGGAAGCATATGACAAGGCCATGGATCTGCTTCAGCAGGTAGGTCTGGCATCGAAGGTATTCGCATATCCTGAAGAGCTTTCAGGCGGACAGCAGCAGAGAATCGCCATTGCGAGAACGCTTGCGATGGATCCGGACATCATCCTGTTCGATGAGCCTACATCAGCCCTTGATCCTTCGATGATCGGAGAAGTCCAGTCAGTTATCAAGATGCTTGCGAAGAGCGGCAGGACGATGATGATTGTCACTCATGAGATGGATTTCGCGAGGAAGATCTCCAACAGGATCATTTTCATGTACGATGGATACATCTATGAGGAAGGGACTCCGAAGGAAATCTTCGAGCATCCTAAGAAGGAAATCACCAAGAAGTTCATACAGCGTCTTTCGTCGCTTACATACAAAGTCAATTCCTCTGATTTCGATATGGAGGCGATGAATGATGAGCTCCAGGCTTATGGTGAGAAGCTTCTTATCGAGGCTGAGCGTCTTACGAAGCTGATGATCGCTTTCGAAGAGATCGTGATGAACAATCTTGTCGCATATTCGGAAGTGCCTGATGTGCTTGTGAAGGTCGAGTATTCAGAGAAGCTTGATATCCTTTCGATGCTTGTCTGCTATAAGGGCGAGAAGTTCAGTGTCGATTCATCAGAGAACAGGCTGTTCCTTGATCTTCTGGCAGAGCCTACCACGGATCTCCGGCAGGATGACATCGAATCAGATCCACTCGGATACGAGCATATGATTTCCATCAGGTTCAGATGGATGGAGGAGGCAAGATGAAGAAGGCTGCTCTGCTTCTTGTTTTGCTGGTGCTGCTTGCCGCATCGATTGCAGCTGCACAGCAGTATACTGCCATTGAGGACCTGAATGGCAAGAACATAGGTGTCCAGACAGCAGTCCTTTATGAGGAGCTTATCCAGGACAGAGTTCCTGACAGTACAATACAGTACTATACAATGCCTAATGATATGATCCTTGCCCTCACATCAGGGAAGGTCGATGCATATCTTATCGAGGAAGTCAGCTATGGTGTCCAGAAGAAGAATCATCCTGAGCTTACGGTCCTTGAGGAACCTGCTGGATATATAAATGCGACATGTATAATCGGTGAGAACGAGCGTCAGGACAGGCTTCTGTCAGAGCTCAATGCATTCATTGCCGAAAGTCATGAGAATGGCCTTCTTGATGAGCTTTATGATTACTGGATCACGGATTTCGATCCGGTCAATGATACTTGCGATGTCGGAGGCTTCACAGGAGAGAACGGCACGATAGCTGTTGCTGTCGAAGGTGGCTATGAGCCATTTTCCTTCATAAGCAATGGCCATATCTCAGGATTCGATGTCGACTTCATCTGCCGTTTTGCCAGAGCATATGGATATACTCCTGAGTTCTATGAAGTCCCATTTGAGGCCATCGCACCTGGCGTTGAGAGCGGTAAGTATGATATCGGAATGAATATCGTGGTCAGCGAAGAGCGCAATGAGACTGGAACGCTTTCTGATGTCTACTATTCGACACCTATCCGCCTTGTCGTACTTGGAGATGATGAGTCATCACTTACATTCCTGCAGGAGCTTGAGCAGAGCTTCGAGAAGACATTCTTCAGGGAAGGCAGGTGGAAGCTGTTCGTACAGGGTGCTGGCGTCACTATCCTGATAACAGTGATGTCTATCCTGATAGGTACGATCCTTGGATTCCTTGTATACATGGTATGCAGGAAGGGCTACATGGTCGCGATAAAGACCACGAATTTCTTCCTCTGGCTCATCCATGGAATGCCGACGGTCCTGCTCCTGATGATCCTTTACTACATTGTGTTCGGATCCTCGAGCCTTAGCGGTATGTGGGTCTCTGTGGTAGGATTCTCGCTGATGTTCGCATGCTCCATGATCGATATGCTCAGAGTAGGATGCAATGCAATCGGAAGAGGGCAGTTTGAGGCCTCTACGGCCCTTGGCTATTCTGAGAGCCAGAGCTTCTTCAGGATCATACTGCCGCAGGCTGCACAGCACTTCCTGCCGATTTACCGCAATGAGGTTGTCACACTCATCAAGGAGACATCAGTCGTAGGTTATATCGCAGTTCTCGACCTTACGAAGATAAGCGATCTTGTGAGATCAAGGACATATGAGGCGTTCTTCCCTCTGATTGTAACTGCGATCATGTATTTCGTGATCTCTGCAATCCTGACAAAGCTGGTGGATCTTGTCGCTCATTCAATCGATCCGAAGCGCAGGAAGAAGGAGAATATCCTCAAAGGAATAAAGGAGTGGGAGTAGTAACACTTCCGACCTGCATGGAAAAGGCTGGCCATCTGACCAGCCTTTTCTGTTACTGATAGCTCCTTCCATCTGCCTTCAGAATTCGATGGAACCCAGCGCTATGAATTTCCCGGATTTGCGGTCGAATAGCATGATTCTGCTTTCTGCAATCTTCATCCGGACTTTTGTCCCGATTCTGAAATGGAGATTGCCGAATATGACGCTTGTCAGGAGATAATCCTTCACGCATACCTTTATCGTGGATTCCATTCCAGTAGGCATGGCTCCGTATATCTCTCCTTCGATAGGTCCGTTCTCATCGATTACGAGAAGCTCTGGCCTGATACCGATTACAAAGTCATCATCGTTCGCGGTTCTGCCGCTTTCAAGGGATTCGTCGAGTTCCTCGGTCCTCTGTATGTGGTATCTGAAGATTTCCTCCTTGTTGCTCTTTTCGACATAGTCCTTTTCTTTTGAACGTGCTTTGAGCCTTTCCTCTTTCTGATGAGCCTCTTCTTCGCGTCTTTTCTGCCATTCCTGGAGATTTACCGATTCAGCTGGCCGGAAATGTACGGGAATGCCATCGAGAATGCTGAGAGCTATCGATCCATCTGCTTCCTGCCTTCCGCTTGCCTCAATGAAGTTTATCGAAGGATTCCCTACGAAATCTGCCGCAAAGAGATTCGATGGCTTGTTGTAGACCTCAAGAGGCGCTGCATACTGCTGCAGTACCGCATTTGACATCAGACAGATATCAGTAGCGAGCGTCATGGCCTCCATCTGGTCATGCGTCACATATACGAATGTGCTTCCTGTCTCAACATGGAGACGCTGCAGCTCATACCTCATCTCGAGACGGAGCTTCGCGTCGAGGTTTGAAAGGGGTTCGTCCATGAACAGCACGGAAGGCTCAGGTGCCAATGTCCTTGCGATTGCGACTCTCTGCTGCTGGCCACCTGAGAGTTCAGCAGGGTAGCGGTCCATGAACATACCGATTTTGACAAGCTTTGAGACGCGCCTTACCGAAAGATCTATCTCATCCTTCGTCAGCTTCCTGACAGTCCTTACAGGCTTGCCGTCTTTCAGTATCCTGAAGTCCTCATCAAGCTGGTCCTTTGATTTTGCCTGGCTTATTGCAGATCTGAAGGAATCAATGCTTTTTCCGATATTCCCGGATGAGATCACCTTATACAGCTTCGATGCGGACGAGAGCGGGATCATGAGGCTCTCTGTAAGGTAGACAAGAGCCTTCTTCTCATCCGGCTTCCCATCCTTTCCCTTGCTTTCCTCTATGATTGCCTTTGCCTGCGCAGGATTCTCAAGGATATCAATCAGCCTTGCCGCTTCCCGTGCCTCGGCATTGTAGGAATCCATTTCCTCCTTGATGTTCGACAGACCGAATGCGATATTCTGATATACAGTCATATTCGGCCAGAGCGCATAGTTCTGGAACAGGAATCCGACCTTTCTCTTGTTTGCCGGGACATTGATGCCTTTTGAGCTGTCGAAAACGACATTGTCACCGATCATTATCTTGCCGCTTGTAGGAGTCTCGAGACCTGCGATCATTCTCAGCGTAGTTGTCTTGCCGCAGCCTGAAGGTCCCAGCAGCGTTACGAATGCATTATCCTTTATCGTCAGGGAGAGATCATCAACGCCATAGAACTTCCCCCATCTCTTAGTTACGTGTTCAAGTCTTATCTCAGGCATTTCAACCTCCTATTCCGCTGTCAATGCTGGCGCCTGTGAGCTTATTGACTATTGTATTGCATATAAGAATCGTCACTATGAGTATCAGATTGATACCGCTTGAGAATGCATAGAGACCCATTTCATCGAAGTAGTCGAGCGTTGTCGCAAGTATGAAACCCTGTACGCAGAGAAGCATGAAGAGGCTGAGCTCTCTGAGGCATGTCATGAATGGCAGCAGATAGCCGCTGAGTATCGATGTCTTCTGAATCGGTATGATGATTCTGAGCATTCTCTTGTACCAGGGGATATTCTGTATGAGAGCGGCTTCTTCTATCTCCCCGGAAAGCTGGAGCATTGAGTTAAGCGCGCTTCTGGATGCGAAAGGAATATACTTTATCGTTCCTGTGATGATCAGAAGCGTGTATGTATTGAACAGGTTGATGTGCTCATTTGAGAAGAGCGTGAAGAAGGCCGCACCTACGGCAATTGAAGGCATGAGGTAGGGGAGGAATGCCATTGAGTTGACATATCCTGCTGCCTTGGAACGTCTTGATTTCGATACTGCATAGCCTATCATCGTTCCGATCGTACCTGCGAAGAGAGAGCAGCATACAGCGACGAGGATCGTTCCCTTGTATGCCCTCCATATCGTCGGATTGTGCAGTATTCCCTGCTGTCCGTACATGCCGTTCTCCGTGATGTTCTCATTTGTCACCCACCACTTCGTTGTCAGGTTCGAAGGATCACCTGTGTACAGGAAGCTGTAGTCTCCTGGGTTCGGGAGGAATGTCTCGAATGCAAAGGAGATGATAGGGAATATCGAAGTGAAGAATGTCAGGATTATCAGGATTATCGCGATGATATACTTACCAGCTTTCCCAAGCGATACTTTCGAGATCTGCCCGGATTTGCCTGTTACTGTCGTATAGTTCTTCCTGCTCTTTATGCTGAGCTGGTTCACGAACATGATGGCAACTCCGAACAGCATCATTATGATGGCAAGGATGCTGGCCTCTCCTGTGTATTTATCGTTGAGCGAGACATACTTCGTCGAGAGTGTTGTCAGATTAAGGTAATGAGGTACCGGGTAGCTTCCCATGGCACCTCCGAAGACGAGGAGCACTGTTGACAGAATCGCGGGCTTCACCATCGGTATCGTGATTCTGAGCATTGACTTCCACTTCGGAGTGTCAAGGATGGTTGCCGCTTCTTCGAGATTCGCGTCCATGTTGCGGAATATCCCGCCGATCAGTATGTATGCGAAAGGAGCATAATGGAGTCCAAGCACTATGATGCTCGGGAATAATCCTACGCACCACCATGCAGGCATTATTATGCCGAATGATGCAAGGAGCCCGTTTGATGTTCCTGTGACTGCATTTGATGAGAACATGTGCTGCCAGACGACTGCAAGAGTCCACTGGGGCATTATGTATGGGAATATGAATATGGAGCTCAGATACTTTCTTGCCTTGAGATCTGTCCTTGTGATCAGGAAGGCGAATATGCCTCCGAAGAGTATTGCGATCACGCAAGCTCCTACAGACAGAAGTATCGTATTTATAAGCGGATCCCAGAGATTGCGCTTTGCCAGCGGCGATGTGAAGAGATCCAGATAGTTTGCCAATGTGTATCCATGGCTTCTTCCGCTCAGGTATTCATCAATCGTGCCGGGATGAATCTTGAACGTGTCTTCAGCAATTGCGATTATCGGTGCAAGCGTGCTGAAGGTAAGGACTATTCCCATCAGCAGGAGTATCACATTCTGCGGCTTTGATAGGAAGGTCCTTGTCTTATTCAATGCAAGTCTGAAGCCTGATGTGTTGGTATTTGCCATTGATTGTTCCTATATGATGTGAGAAAGCCCCCGCAGAGTCCTGCAGGGGCATTAGCAGAGCTTACTGCGGTGTGTACTTTGAAAGCATTTCGATCCAGCTTCCTACTGTGAAGGAAACAGATGCGCAGTAAGATGGGTCTTCGATGACGAGCCTGTCTTCGGACAGCCACCAGTCGCCGCCACGGTCATTGAGCGCAGGATAGACGACTGTTGTTCCATCTTCTGCCATGCCGCCAGTCATGTGCTGGTAGATAGCCTCTGTCTCTGCTGCGACGTTAGGATTCGATGAGTATCCTCCGATATCCTTGCCCCATGCTGAGAAGCCGTCAGCTGTGTTGACCATGTATGCAATGAATGCACATGCTGTCCATGGAAGCGGTGAGTTGTCGGTGACGAAGAGGTAGTGGCAGTATCCATATCCGCCAAAGCCCTGGTAGCCATCGTTATATGCCGCGATATCCACGTTCTTCTTCGAAACTGTAGCAGATTCTTCTACGCTTCTGAGCTTGGAGTAGACAAGAAGTCCGAACTGGTCTGTTGCCGATGCGGATACGAGTGTATTGCAGATAGGTCCATCATCTGTCTGTGCGTTGTAGCTCTCGACCCAGAGCTTGATCCATGCGAGTGCATACTTGCCGTTCTCTCCGAGTCCGAGGTCCTCGGCATCAGATGCGACGAGATCGATCGTCGGCTGGAATACAGCTTTTTCCTCATCGGAAAGTGCATCGAATGCGCTCTTGAGCTCTGCTGAGTATCTGTCAGCTGTGAGCATGTAGAGGAAGTTCTTTCCAACGATTTCCGAATCGATATCCATGAAAAGGCCATGTTCGCCAGGTGCTACGAAATCCCAGACATTGTCATAGGTCTTGCTGCCTGTATTGTTGTACATGAAGACCTTGTTCAGGGTCTGGAGAGGAAGATAGCCTTCGTATTCAGCTGCGGTTGTACCATTTGCCTCTGCCCATTCCTTAGGGATGAATGTATCGAGGATGCCTGTCCTTACCATCTTGCTTTCAATCTGGTTGCCATCCTGGATGAGGGTCATTGCGAATGTACCCGTCTCTTTGAGTGAATCAGCTGTCAGCTGGTCAAAGATCTTGTTGTTCTTTGGCTGCTGCCACTCATAGTTGAGTGTGTAGCTTGGATCTATTGTCTGGAGATAGGAGATGAAGAGAGGAAGTGCTGTGTTGCCACGGCTTGAGTTGCCGACTCCATAGAATGTCTTGCCATTGGACTCTTCGATAGCCTTCTGCGCAAGTTCCTCCATGCTCATTCCTTCAGCCTGTTCGATTATCTGCTGTACGGCTGATGGGCCTGATGCCTTGGCGGCTTCGCCGCTTCCGCTGGCGAATACAGGCAATGCAATCAGCACAATCATGATTGCAGCGAGAATGCATTTAGTAAGTTTCGACATGATTGCCTCCTTTATTAACAACATGTGAAAAATCCGTTAACTCAATGTGAATTCTATCACGCCCTGATGATATTGGCATGAAAAAGTTGCAAATCATCAATATGTCATCCAGAAGGTCCTATATCAGAGAAAAAGCTTCGCAGGTGCTGGTTAGTGGCCATATTCTCAGTATCTGATGAGAAACATGCCATCATGGAATTCAAGTTTCGCTGTCTTGCTTTCATGTTCTTGGATATTTATTCATTTTTTATGCATAATAAAATTGACCTGTGATGCATTCTGCCTGAAAATGGGGATAAAGGAGGCTGGAATGAGTGGGATACGTTTTTACTCAGGGAAGGATATTCCCCTTGAACTGCACAAGGTCCGGATCGTACAGAAGCTTGACCTTGTTCCTGTAGAGCGAAGAAGAGAGGCTATGCTTGAAGCGGGATGCAATACATTCCTCTTGAAGAACAAGGATATATTCCTCGATATGCTTACCGATAGCGGCGTCAATGCCATGAGTGACAGACAGCTTGCATCGATGATGGTCGCTGATGACAGTTATGCTGGCAGTTCCACATTCACGCGGCTTACTGATAAGCTCTATGAGATTTTCGGCACAGAATATTTCCTCCCGGCCCATCAGGGGAGAGCCGCTGAGAACATAATCGCGATGACATTCGTCCGTCCTGGATCGATAATACCGATGAACTATCATTTCACAACGACGAAAGCCCATATCACGCGTCTGGGTGGAAGTGTTGCGGAGCTTGTGGTTGATGAAGGCACGAAGATTGTAAGTGACTATCCATTCAAAGGGAACTTTGACCTTGAGAAACTGGAAAGGCTTCTCGATGAGAAAAGCGACAGGATTCCATTTATCAGGATCGAAGCCGGGACGAATCTCATCGGTGGACAGCCTCTGTCACTTGAGAATATAGAGATGACTGCCGATATTGCCCACAGCCATGGCATTTTGACAGTACTGGATGCCAGCCTCCTTCAGGATAACCTCTATTTCATAAAAGAAAGGGAAGACTGTGCGAAGGATCTGTCTCTCAGGGAGATCACGAAGAGAATCAGCGATAAGATGGACATCATATACTTCTCCGGACGCAAGCTGGGTTTTGCCCGTGGTGGCGGGATCGCTATGCATGACAAAGCGCTCTACATGAGGATGAGGGAGCTTGTTCCTATGTTTGAAGGTTTCCTTACTTATGGTGGAATGAGTGTCAGGGAGATGGAAGCCATGACAGTCGGCCTTGATGAGACAATGGATATGAGCGTGATTTCACAGGGACCATTGTTCATCAAGTACATGACAGATGAGCTTGCCAGGAAAGGCGTACCTGTCGTGACACCGCCAGGAGGCCTTGGCTGTCATCTGGATGCATCATGCTTCCTTCCTCATGTAAGACAGGAAGAATATCCTGCTGGCGCTCTTGCGGCTGCATTGTATGTGGCAGGCGGCGTGAGGGGAATGGAGAGAGGCACTATCTCTGAGCAAAGGGAGGAGGATGGATCTGAGCACCTTGCTGCCGTCGAGCTCCTGCGTCTCGCGATGCCGCGCCGTGTCTTCACGCTATCTCAAGTCGAGTATGCAATTGACAGGATTGTCTGGCTCTATGAGCATCGCGATCTGGTTGGCGGGCTGCGCTTCGTGGAAGAACCCGAATCGCTACGCTTCTTCTTTGGACGTCTGGAGCCTGTGACGCCCTGGCTTGATGATATCGTGAAAGCGTTCAGAAGGGATTTCGGAGATAGTCTCTGACAAAGTTAACTGGATCCCTGCATCTTTTGAGAGAGACGCACTGAGGCGGAACATTGCGTTGCAGGTTCCGCTTAATCTTCCTTCAGATGACTTTTTTCGTTTCCCACTTGCCGCTGCGGATTCTCCAGAAGTAGAGTATGCCACGGCATAGCCAGTCGAGATACATCGCATACCATACGCCTTCGATGCCCATTCCGAAGAGCTTCACCATGGTATATGCGCCTCCTACGCGGAATATCCACATCGAGGAGAATGAGGCAAAGAGTATATACTTCACATCGCCAACGGCCTTGAGCATATTCGGCAGGGTGAATGCGAATGGCCATATTGTCGTGCACATCACAAGGCACAGCCTGCAGATCGGGATAGCGGCGCTCAGGGATGAATCCTGAAGGCCATAGAAGCTTATGACCTGAGGACTGAAAATGAAGAGAGGTATGTTTACGATGAATGTCGCAATGAATACGAGGCCGAAGAGAAGCCATGTGTAATATCTGACATCCTTGATGTTGTTCTGTCCCCTGCATTGCCCGACTATGGTTATCATGGCAAGATTCAGGCCGTTTCCTGGGATGTTCGCATATCCATTGTAGTTGTTCGCGACAGCGTTTATGGCCATCGCGGATGTGCCAAGACCTGCAGTAAGAGACTGTACCATTATCTTACCGACATGGAATGCCGCACCTTCAAGGCCAGAGGGAATTGCGATCTTGAGTATCTTCTTGATCAGATAAGGGGAGACAGGGCCTTTCAGCAGTCCTCTGATGTTCAGATCCTCATTCCTGTTGATCATCATGATGAGCATTGCCATGCATCCTGCGACTCTTGATGCAAGCGATGCGATTCCGGCACCGCGGGGACCGAGGCCCAGATGATAGATCAGCATCGCATTGCCTCCGATATTGATTGCATTCATCATCGCAGAGACAGCCATTGTCCTGAAGCTCTTCCGTTCAGCCCTGGATATTGCAGTCATCGCAGAATAGACTGCCAGAAAGGGATAGGAAAGAAGTATCGGAACGAAGTATTCATCCGTGGACAGCCTCACATCTTCCTCAATCGAACCGAAGAGGAAATCAATGACATGGCCTCTTATGGGAAGGATCACCAGTGTCATCAGCAGGGAGATCGCAGCCGAGATGTAGATCAGGTTGACGGCGCTTGCTTTTGCGTTATCGTCTTCCTTGTGCCCGAGGTACTGGGAGATGACGACAGCGCCTCCTGTCGCGAATGCGCTGAATACCGTGATAAGGAGATTCGATATCGAATCGACAAGCGATACCCCGGATACTGCCGCTTCTCCGCATCTTGCGACCATTATGGTATCTGCCATGCCGATGAGTATGGAAAGGAATGAATCAGCTATGAGCGGTATGATCAGGGCAGCCAGTTCCCTCGATGTGAATTGATGCTTTCCAGCCATAGCAAGAATCTCCTGAATGCAATGATAATCGTACCAGATAAGTAGTCAATAGTAGCTATCTGTCATTTTTTAAGCTTGCCTGAATGCATTTTCATGGCTATAGATTAGTGTGTTCGGGCATATTCAGAGGATATCCTTTCCGTAGTCTGCGTGACAAAAAGGATATTTGCAAATATCATATGCCGGAGGAGAAATCATATGGGTAATGGGTTTGTTGCGAAAGCAAAGCTCCAGGCTGCATCGATTTTCGTCAATCAGGCGATCAACTATCTTGAAAAAGATCCAGAAAAGAATGCTATCAAGATTCTCGACCTTGCGGACAAGGTGCTTCCAGATGGCTGGTATCTGACACAGCGCAATGCCATCCGCAATGCGATTGAGAAGAAAGACAACTGGTATCAGCTGCTGATGAGATTCTATGAGCTCGATACTGATGTCAGGAAGACATTTTTCCGCAATTTCATCATCAATTCAGCTATAATGGGTTCCGCCGAGGAACGTGAAAGCGAAGCGAAGTACAACTGCAATGTGCCATGGGCGATCCTTCTTGATCCTACATCGGCATGCAACCTGCATTGCACGGGCTGCTGGGCGGCAGAATACGGAAACAGGCTGAACCTCTCTTTGGATGAGATGGATTCGATAGTCACGCAGGGCAAGGCGCTTGGTACATACATGTACATCTTCACTGGCGGTGAGCCTCTTGTGAGGAAGAAGGACATTATAGCGCTGTGCGAGAAGCACTCGGACTGTGAGTTCCTGTCGTTTACGAATGGCACGCTTATAGATGAGGCTTTCTGTCAGGAGATGCTGAGGGTCAGGAACTTTGTGCCGGCAATCTCTCTCGAGGGATTTGAAGAGGCCAATGACTCCAGGAGAGGAAACGGCATCTATAAGAAGGTGGCGGATGCGATGAGGCTGCTGAAGGAGCATAAGCTTCCGTTCGGAATCTCCACCTGCTATACGAGCCGCAACTATGCGGATATCTCGAGCGAGCAGTTCTTCGACTACATGATAGAGTCAGGTGCATTCTTCTGCTGGTTCTTCCACTATATGCCGGTAGGCAACGGAGCTGTGCCTGAGCTTCTGCCGACTCCGGAGCAGAGGACCGAGGTATACAGGAGGATAAGGGAGTACAGGAAGACAAAGGCGATATTCACGCTGGACTTCCAGAATGATGCTGAGTATGTAGGCGGATGCATCGCTGGAGGAAGAAGGTACTTCCATATCAATGCGAAGGGAGATGTGGAGCCATGTGTGTTCATCCACTACTCGAACAAGAATATAAGGGAGTGTACTCTTGTAGAGGCATTGCAGTCGCCGCTGTTCATGGCATACAGGAAGGGACAGCCGTTCAATGAGAACATGCTGAGGCCTTGTCCTATGCTTGAGAATCCCGAGAAGCTGAGGGGCATGGTGAAGGAGACCGGCGCGGTGTCCACGGACTATGAGTCACCGGAAAGCGCTGATGTGCTCTGCGACAGGACGACGCCATACGCTGAGACCTGGAAGCCTACAGCCGATGAGCTCTGGGCGAATACACCTAAGAAGAAATGATATCAATGCAGGGGAATACCCTGCATTTTTTTTCATGGAGGTAAAAAGGAAATGAGGAAGCTTTTCCCTTTGCTGCTGATCCTGCTGACATCATGCGCCACATCTCTTCAGCTGTATGATATCGATTTTCCAGAATATACGGATATTGAGAATTCAACTATATGGGTTGATGCTTCTGAAGATCCTCTTGGGCTTTCTGCTATTGTCGCTGAAGATCTTGGATATTACGGCTTTAATGCATATTCTGTCGCGGATAAGGAGGATATAGGTCTTATTTCATCTTCAACAGGGACTGCTTTTGCGATTTCCTCCGATATCCTGATAACGAATTCCCATGTCGTCGGAGATGCTGATAGCGTCACTGTAGTCATTGATGGGAAAGATGTGGAAGCTGAAGTCATCTGCAATGAGAGAGCTGCGGATGTTGCTGTCCTGCGGGTTCCTGTATCGCTGCCGTACTCTTTCATATTCGCGGATAGTATTGATAAAGGAGCCCATGTGAATGTCCTTGGCTATCCTTATTCGGATATCATGGGAAAGGAGGTGAAGCTTACTGAAGGTATCATCAATTCGCTGTCCGGGATAGATGGTACAAAGCTCAGATTCCAGTTCTCAGCTGAAATCCAGCCAGGTAACAGCGGCGGTCCTGTCTTCAATGATGATTTCATGGTTGTCGGAATGGCGACAACGACGCTTTCAGATACATATACATTTGAGAATGATGAATTCATATCACAGGATGTGAACTATGCAGTGAAAGGCGATATCATAAGATATATAGCAGAGTCTCTGATAACCCATGATTCCTCCTATTCCGTCGATACTCCAGAAGAAGCGGCAAATGCTGTCTTCATGGTGAAGACAGATGAGAAGATGGATATCTCTGATGATATCTTCATAAAGCTCTCGTATGAATATGGCTTCAATCTCAAGGGATGGAATTCCTCTTCCTCTCCGATGGCTTATTTTGTCGATCCGATCATCTTCACGCTGTACACGGCTGATGGTTCCAGGATAGGGGAAATCGAGGAATCATCATATGCGGGATATGGCTCGGTTTCCGAAACCGCTCGTGATACGGTATCATATGTCGCAAGGCATATCTTCTATACCTTTGCTGACCAGTGCCTGCCTCGCAGCAACACAGGAGAGAGGACAGAGCAGTGAGGGGAATGTTCGGGACAGCTGCTGATCTTGAGTACAGGAACCTTCCGTTTGCCATTGTCACCATCATAGGGACATCTGGAACGGTCCCGAGGTCTTCGGGGAGGATGCTTGTAATGGAAGACGGCAGTTTCTCTTCGACGATCGGGGGGCATCTTGTGGAGGATGAGGCCATAAAGGCGGCTCGCGATGCGATAGCGGAAGGAAAGGGCCGGAGGATCTCCGTTGATACAGGCAAAGGGGTTTTTGAGCTTATGATAGATGTCGTGAATCCTGTCAGGAGAGTGTATATAGCGGGGTATGGGCATGTAGGGCGTGCGCTTTCGGATCTTCTCCATGAAGTCGGATTTGCAGTCTATTTGTACGACCTGAATGCCATCAGCTGCGATTATGCTGCAGAGTGTCATACAGGAAAAAGCTGGAAGGAAGTGTTTGATGGCCTTTCCCTGGATGAGTATTCCGCACTGATCATCACTGTTCACAGCAGCGAGGATATTCTTTCGTATATAGATTATTCCAGGGCATTCTATGTAGGCTATATGGGGTCACGGTCCAAGATAGTACCTCAGAGCGGCATGCATGCTCCTGCTGGTCTTGATATCGCGGCAGAGACACCTGCTGAGGTTGCTGTGGCCATTACTGCAGAAATCATGAGAAGCTACAACAGGACGACAGGGCTTGATCTGAGTGAGAGAAGACGCAGGCTCATTGCTGTCTCAGGCGATGGAATTATCTTTTCAGCTGTCACTGAAAGACTCCGGAATTCCGGTTATGATGTAATCGCCGTGACTCATGATTGTATTGGAAACAGTGTCAGGATTACCGAAGCGCGGGACTGCTTCAAGGTACTTGATGATGGGAAGATTCCTGTCATTGATGATGCTTCCACGATAGGCCGTCTCTGTCCTGAGGTCTCCGTATGCATAGGAAACGGTGGAATCAAGGGAAGATTCACGATTGGAATCGGTGATGATATGCATGCTCCTGAAGATGCTGATGCTGTAGTAGGGACAGTTCATGGCACGGATCTTGGTATGGTCTCACGCCATGGAATCTCAAAAGAGCTGAAAGCATTCTCTGAAGATGAGGCATATGCAGTTGCCGGAGGTGTGCTTGAAGCTGTGGATAATTACTTCAGGCGTTCCGGCAGTATGTTCTGATCAGGCGAATACGGATTCTGCCTGCTTCATTCTCTCTGCGATGCTTACGCCAAATGGGCATCGCTTCTCGCAGCTCCTGCATGATATGCAGTCCTTGCCATTTGCGGAAAGGCTTCTGTAGTGTTCCCGCAGGGAAGCTGGTATCTCATCCTGCATAAGAGCAAGATCAAGAAGCTTGTTGACCATTGCGATATCTATGCCTGATGGACATGGCGCACAGTGGCCACAGTATGTGCATTGCCCGGAATATGCATGTCTTGGGGCTTTCGCGAGGATTGTGGCATAGTCCTTTTCCTCCTGTGTTGCTGTCTCATAGGCAACTGCCGCATCTACATGTTCCTTTGAATCATAGCCTGCAAGTATGCTTGCGACAGCAGGTCTCGTCAGCGCGTAATGGATGCACTGTACAGGTGTGAGCGCTACAGCAAAAGGTGATGTCTCTGCCTTGAACAGCCTTCCGCCAGCATAGCCTTTCATTACGGTGATGCCCACATCATTCTGTTCGCAGATCCTGTACAGCTCAGCTCTCTCCGGGGTTATGCCGCCGCCGTTCTCATAAAAGGAGTCAGTGAAATAGTCATCGATATTCTCTGTTGCCGGAAGCATGTCGAAGGCTGGATTGACGCTGAAGAGAATCATCTCGATCAGTCCGCTTTCAGCTGCTGTCCTGGCGACTTCCGGATTGTGAGTGCTCATTCCTATATGGTGTATCGTACCTTTGTCCTTCAGATTCTTTGCATAGCGGTAGAACTCGCCATCGATTATCGTTCTGAATTCATCCATCTCATCGACGAAATGGATCATTCCGAGGTCGATGTAGCCGGTCTGAAAGCGCGTGAGAAGATCCTGGAAGGCTTCCTCCGTTTTCTCAAGATCCCTTGTCCTCACATACTGTCCATTCTGCCATGTTGAACCGAGATGTCCCTGTATGATCCATCTATCGCGTTTTCCTGCTATTGCGTTGCCGATATCTGAGCGGACTTTCGGATTCGACATCCAGCAATCGAGTATATTTATGCCTTTGCTCTCGCAGTAGGAGATGATTCCCGCGACTTCCTCAGCCGTATGGCGCTCAAGCCATTCCGCACCAAGTCCTATTTCGCTTACCATTAGTCCTGTCTTCCCAAGTCTCCTGTAATTCATATTGCCTCCATAATGATTATAGCAGTGAAGCCTTGAATGCTATAATGATTATCGGGAAGGTCACTATGAGGAATCGAGCTCTTTATCTTGTATGCGCGCTGCTGATGGTCTTGCTGGGCATAAGCGATACTCTCAGAGGTGTGTTCACGCCTCTTTTCACAGAAGTATATGGCTTTTCGATGTCTCAGATAGGACTGATTGTGTCGATAAGCTATCTTGGGAATCTGGTATGCCTTCTCTGTGGCGGATTCATCCTTGATAAAATCGGCAGGAAGAAGGCCATAGCGGCTTTTGCATTGGCGCTGGCTTTATCTGAGCTGCTACTCCTCGGAGGAAGAGAGTATCTGATTCTTGCTGTCGGCTTCTTCCTTGCCTTGGGAATATCCACGCTTCTCAATACCGCTATCAATCTGATATCCGATTCATTCTCAAGCACAAGGAGCCTGATGCTTCTGAATGCTCTTTTTTTCATACAGGGGATAGGCACATCAGGCTCTCAGCTTATACTTTCAAGATTCTCTGCAAGCACTGCGGCCTGGAATGCCGTGCTCATATCAATTGCTGTCCTGCTTGTCCCGATCGCCATTGCCGTATCGCGCATGAAGATCGAGGCCGCACCGGAGTCTGATGTCTGTCATAAGGATAAAGGGCATGGCAGCATCAGGACCATGGTCCTTGTCCTCATAACGCTATCACTTGGATTTTACATGATAGCAGAGCATGGAATTACCAACTATCTCATAATGTATGGCACCGGATATCTTGGGATCAGCGCGGCATCGGCAGGTCTTTCGCTATCGCTTTTCTCTGCAGGCATAATGACAGGAAGACTGCTCCTTGGTAATCTTGCCGATAGAATAGGGGCGGAGAAGATGATCCTTGCATCGCTTATATTATCCGCAGGGCTGTCATCTCTGGCCTTCGGGACAGCTTTCCTTCCGCTGCTTTTCCTCGTGGGCTTTTCGGCATCTATCGTGTATCCTACGACTGTATCTGTCATAAGGCGCTATGTCCCGGATTCTCTCGGAGCAAGGGCTACGACTGTGGCTGTAAGTGCTGCCAGTATCCTGGATATCATATTCAATGCAGTATTCGGACATGCAATCGATGTATCAGGCTATGGTTTTTCCATGCCAGTGCTGTGCATTGCTTTTGGAACGGCAGCTGTCCTGATGATACCTGCCATCATCTCCGGAAGAAGCTGAGAACTCTCTCTGCATTGCCATATGCCATTCTGTCTATGGCAGATGATGGGAGTCCCGCAGCAGACAATGCCTCGAACAGCTTCGGCATATCCTGGTGTGTCCGTATCTCAAGCTTTCCTTCTATTCCATCGAAATCCGTTCCGATCGCAAGAACTTCAGAGCCTGCTGTCCTGTAGATATGAATGACATGGCGGACCATGTCGCATATCCTGCTTTCCGCTGATTCCGGAACCGTGGCTTTCTCATCATGGAGGAATGCCGGACAGAGGTTGAGACCGGTAACGCCGCCGTGATCCGCAAGCGTTTTAAGCTGCATGTCAGTCAGGTTCCTGGGGACATCTGTTATGGCTCTTGCATTCGAATGCGTCGCCAAGAATGGTCCTTTCATATGCGAAGCCACGTCATCAAAGCCACCATCGCTCAGATGCGATACATCGATGAGTATGCCAAGCCGCGAACATTCCTCTATAGCTTCGAATCCTTTCTTCTTCAGGCCTCTTGCCATGATGTCTGGATCCGTGGAATTAGGATATGCAAGCTCATTCTCATAATTCCATGTGAGCCCGAATATCCTGACACCCCAGCTTCTGAGTATGGACAGCCTGGAGATATCGCCTTCGATTGCAGCACCTTCCTCTGTTGTCAGTATTGCATGAAGCCTGCCATCCTTCAGCTCCTCTGGATCCGTAAGCAATGGGATACCTGCGCTTTCAGTCTCTTTTACGAATCTGTCATGAAGCTCAGAGACTATCTGCCAGAGAGAAAGGCTTCTCTTTCTTTCCGGGACATGTTCGTGCATCGGAGTGAACAGGGCAAGGCACTGACCTCGGACTCCTGCCTTTATGAGGGTTTCCTTTCTGATGCTGAGGTCATTCTTCTCAATAGTACTTCCATCATCTCTGCACCAGAGAGAGTATATTGTATCTGAGTGAAGGTCTATCATTGATTATCCTCCTTAGTATTTTCCGTATCTGACTGTTCTCTTCTTAGTGAATATCTTTCCGTATTTTTCCATAAGGCGGTTCAGGATCGGAAGTTTTGATTCCCTGACGAATAACATCCCATCTTCTGCGACTGTTATGTATTTCCTGATATCTGGATGCTCATTCACGAATCTGGTGAATTCTGCCGTATCACTGACCCTGAACAGGTATCCCGGTTCTTCCATTTCCATGATTTCCTTTCTTTCCTCAAGTGATGAGAGGAATGCTTTCCAGTTCTCCGGGGGATCCTGAGATATGACTGAATGAAATGTGCTGAGTATTTCTGTGTTTTCTATCGGAGAGGATATGGCTTTTTCCCTAGATGCTATCCACAGATTCTGGCCTTTTCTTTCTCCTATCGAGCTGAGGAATGAGTAGACTAGCGGATTCTTGCCGTTATATGTAACAGTCAGGAGCCTGCTGTCAAGGTAAGGTCTGTCTTCCTGTATTTCCCTGAATCCCGGTTTCTCATCTGTAAGGCCGAGTGCCCATTGTCCGTATTCCGTAAGTGAGACTGCATAGACCGTGTCCGATGAGGCTATGAGTCTTTCCGGCATTCTTTCTGCAAGCCTGAGTATCCCAAGCTCTGCAAGGACAATCAGGTGGCACTGGAAAAGAGGTATGTCTACAAAACAGTTGATACCATCTTCAGAGCCGACAGCATCTTCTGGATAGAATACTTCGAATCTGCTCAGATTGCCGTATGACATGGCAACGCTTTTCCTGAATGAATGATAGAGGTCTGATTTTCCATACCATTTGCCAGGCTCAAGCATCCGGAGCATGTTCAGAAGGCCTTTTCTTTCCGGGAAGCTGTACCTGACGGAACCGAAGACGCCGTCATTGTTCTTGATCAGTTCTATCGGCAGATGCGACACCGCAAGGGAGCTGTCGAAAAGAGAGTAGTAACAGCTCATCCCCTCATACGCCTTGATTACAGCTCTGATGGTCTTTTCCCTTATTTCGCGTTTCGGTATCTGTGCGCATGATATGAAGAGCGCATCCTTATAGAGCCCATAATCCTCTGCAAGCATGTGCGGCATGTTGAGATTGCCTCTGGCAGAGGTTCTCCCGGCTTTCTTCCTTGTGTTCAGATATGGCTGACTGGAATAGAACCAGTAGATATCATTGCAGTCAAAATCTATTGAGAATATTCTGTCTCTTTCGTTGATTTCAGTTGGCTCCGGTACTGAGAGCGGAGGCAGGTAGAGCTCGCTGAGAATATCATGATAGATTCCTTCGAATGAAAATCGTCTGGACAGGAAATTTCTCGTATCATAGATATATGAGAGTCCTGATAGCTCAAGGAGATTCCTTGCTGTATTGCTGTCGCTGTCTATTCCGGCTTTTTTCAGAGCATCCCTGAATGGTGGAGGTGATTCCTTCAGCAGTTCCTTTGCATAGGCGATGAATGCATGTGAATTCCTGCTTATTAGATTCCTGATGTATTCAGGGCCTTCGGTTCTGCAGTTTTCCAGTGCTTTCTTATAACCCCTTATACGATTCCTGTCTTCTCCGAACAGGATATTCTCAAAGCTGAATCTGCTGTAATAGCTATAACCTCTATCGAGTGCGATACTGATAAGCCTGCTGAAATCATATTGATCAAGAACCATACTTCACCTCAGCTCAGAAGCTCATCTATCTCGGCTTCTGTCAGTGTCCTGAGTGCGGCACTGTCTGATGAGATCAGATTATCCGAAAGCTCCTTCTTCTTCATCTGCAGCTCAAGCATCTTCTCCTCAATCGTGTCCTTCGCAATCAGGCGGTAGCAGAAGACAGGATTCTTCTGTCCTATCCTGTGTGTCCTGTTCAGAGCCTGTTCCTCCGCCGCGGCATTCCACCATGGATCGAATATGAATACATAATCTGCCGCTGTAAGGTTGAGCCCAACGCCTCCTGTCTTGAGAGTCATCAGGAATGCCTTTATCTCAGGATCCTTCTGGAAT
>CALXLA010000036.1 GCA_944389075.1 uncultured Spirochaetaceae bacterium | reverse complement strand
AATTCATTAGAGATACGAGGGTAGGGCGTGATATGGCTTTCATTCCATTTGCCTCAAGAATGGAAGTGTAACTTCCTATTGAGAATCCCCTTGTCCTTCCCTCAGGCTTCCATTCAAAGCCATCAAGGCCATTGATGAAATCGATGAGGTCCATATCCAGGAATGAAGCGGTCCTGTCTATGGCAGAAACGAAAGAACGTGACAGTATGTCATGAACAGGCCTCATCCTGTAGCCTGTGATAGAGATATGCTTGAGCACTATAATCCTTCCCCTTTTCAGGCAGAATATGGTCAGATAATCAAAAGCGCAAGCATTATTTTCTCATAAATTAGGCCATTAATATGCCTTCACCTAAGGTGAAGAAATTTTTCAGAGAAAACCGAAATCAATGCTAGCTTCCTCTCTAACTCATTGAAATCTAGTATCAGGCAAAATGTGAGAATCTTGAAAGAATTCTGTTGACAGAACTGAACGGGGGGTGGGTAGAATCGATGTAGTAAATATCCATAGGAGGATTGAATTATGAAAAAGCTTATTGTTATTGCGCTTTCTGCAATGATGCTTTTCGCATTCACCGCATGTGATCCATCGAATGATGTAAAGGAGGATCCTATCCCAGAAGGAACAAAAGGGGCAGAATTAAAGGATCTTTTTACAAGTTATGCGGACAATGTTACTGTTGATGGAGATTGGGTTATTCTTGGTATGACAAAGACGAATGCTAGTGAATCTGAAGCACTTTCATCGGTTGACGGTCCTGCCATTAAATTCAAAGAGAGTGGTGTTGTAGAGTTTGGGAACGATAACGCCGCAACTGTTTCTTACACTCTTAATCTTTCAAGTTTGAAAGATAATGAGTATACAGCTTGGAGCCTCAACTATGGTGATGCTAAGGGAAATTGGAAAGCAGATACCTATCTTTTCATCCAAAAGACAGCTGCTCACGAGTATACTGTCGCCCTTGGAGATGAAGGAGCTGCTCATACTGTAATTAATTTCATTGAAGATGAAGAGGACATGCACGCTGAAAACCTTCGTCTTATTAGTCAAGTTCCTGCAGAGAGAAAAACTACACTTACAGAAGAAGATGATATTGTTGACATCACATTGACGGCTACAAAGAGTGATGATGCAGTAAAGCTTTCGGCAACAGTTGAAGGTAAGACAATTACCATGAATACATTCAACCCTGAGTCGGCTACTGTTGCAGACATAGCTGGAATCAGAACACTTTGGAATGTCATTAGCAATTCTGATGAAGTAAAAATGACTGCATACAATGTTCAGTAATTACGTATGCCGATACGCGTAATTAACTAGACTGCAAGGGGCCGTCGAAAAATGCGGCGGCCTTCTGTGGTTGATTAATGAATACTGTCGATTATCAAATTTGATTTATGCGACAGCTCTACTGTTTACGGAGGTTTTCTGATGGAAGAGAAGACTTCCTCAACAGTCATAAAGCCAAGGATAGCCAATGAGAAGAGAAAGGAATGCCTTGAGCTTTTTGACAAAGGGTTCGGATACAAAAGGACAGCCAGAGTGTCCGGACTCAATGCCTATACAGTCAGGGATTACCTCAGGCGGTATAAGGCAGGTGACCTGTCCTGGGCTGAAAGGGGCAGGGCAAAAGAAGTGGAAGACTGTCCCGACGTGGACGCCTTCAGATATTGAATCTAGCCCATTGCAGCGATGCAGTGGGCATTTACATGTCTTCCTATATATCGATGAATAATTCCTTGATATTGCAAGGGGTGAATTCACAAGTAAAAGGTTGACAGAAATCAACTGGGGGGGGGTAAAATCAGTGCAGTAATATCCATAGGAGGGATTTGGAATATGAAAAAGCTTATTGTTATTGCACTTTCCGCAATGATGCTTTTCGCATTCACCGCATGTAATAATTCCCAGGGAACTGAAGAAGTCCTGTTTTCTGCTTCTACTGCTGCTAATTACAGTGAACTTAACCACAATCTTGGCTCTATTGCCTATAATGAGGAAAAGGACGCTGCAGAGATAATCAAGGCAGGAGCATATTATGAAGATACAAATGTTCCGGCTAATGGATCATCGATAACGCTTTCTTACGATGTCGAGATACTCAAGCCAGCTTCTGATGTTGAAGTTGCATTCTCACATGCTTTCGGCAATAAAGATGCTGCAGGAACATTCCAGGATGCGTTCCTATCATTTGAAGTGGGAACAACATCCATTGCTGTAGTTGACGATGAAATGGGTTCCAATGGTGAGCATAAGGGAACAATGAGAACTGTTGAGTTCGGCGAAGCAACCAGCCTTTCTTTCTCCGTAGAAGATAAATACAGCTGTGACGCAGATGGAAAATATAGTCAGTTGGTTACAGTCAGGCAGGGCGATACGCCAATCGGTTCAATGACAAGATCAGGACTTCAGGGCACTGCTGATGGTATCTTCTGGTGTGTTTATTACCCAACAGATGCACAGTCAGAAGATGCTCCTTATGGCTACATCAGCAATTTCAAGGTCGTGAAGAACTGATTTTCGCCTTAGCTCTTGCAGGATGGATATCCTGTAAGAGACACATGCCGGCTATTTTGCAAACAGAAAAGAGCACAGCTGATGAATATGTGAAGTACCCTGATATGGGCCTTCAGATAATTGAATCTAGTCCGCTGCAGAGATGTGGCGGGCTTCTCTATGGAGTGAATATCACAGAGCTGTTCTCATCGTTTATGAGTATCAGGCAGCTTTCGGAAGGTGTATTACCTTCCTGCAGATAGACAGTGAATCCCAGCCTTCCTATATAGCCTCTGAGATAGCCATTGGCAGGGGAGACTGGGATGACTTCTCTTCCGGAATCGAGATAGAGCATACTGCTTCCTTCCCTGTAGGCCGTAAGATATCCATCTGTGCTCAAATTGAAATCATCCCTGAGCTTCTTCCTGTTCTCTGTATTGCAGTACCATGTCCTGCTTTCGATTGAACGCATCATATCAGAAAGCTCTTCATTGCTGAGTGCCGGGATATCTGAATCATGGATTATAGTGATAGCTGCTGTGATTATGATGGATACAGCCGCTGCTGATATGGCAATTGCAATGATGAGCCGTTTCCATGGGATAGGCTCTTCCTTGTATCCTTTCTTTATCTTTATGTCCTTGAGGGCTGATGCTGCTTCCTTTACCGCATCCTGCAGTGATGCCATATCAATCCTCTGAATTGAAGATCTCTTCAAGGAGAGCCTTGTCGCGCTCAGCTTCCTCGATTCCCATCATCTCATCATCTCCGGTTTCCTCTTTCCTGATATCATCCTTTTCCATCTTCTTGCTCCTTTTATCCAATGATGACATGCAAATCAATATTTACAACATCTATGGAAAGGAGGCAGGGACGTCTTTTGATGTATTGAATGAAGCATAGCATAAGGGAAAAGGAGGTACGGGATGAGACGTATATGCACGCTGTCTGTTATTGCTTTGCTGCTTCTTGCAGGATGCTCTGGCTTCGAGAGGGTCCTTGAGGAGATATTCCCATCAGAGCCATACACTGTGATGGAAGGTTCCATAACGGATTACTTTGAGGATGGGATCAGGGCAATAGGGAAGCAGGGAGATGATTACGTGATTGAGACAGAAAGGGAATCAATCGCATTCAAAGGACCATCATCGGTGCTGAGCTATGGCAGGATCCTGATTGAGTTCTCAGTAAGCGGTGATGTTCTTACATTCTCATCGGCAGGTAAACAGGACCTTGTGATACGGCTGAACTGAGATGCAGAGCCGCGATTGCATGGCCTTCATGCAAAAGCGGCGGATCAATTATATGCACTCAAAGGCATGTTCCAGACGCAAATCATTGCCGGTTGTGAATTGCGTATAATTGAAATTCACGACATCATCCGGAACAATGCCTTTCCCTTCATAGAATGTACCGTCAATATATCTGATCTGTGAGAATGGAGTCCTTACTGTTACAATACCTCCGGCAGAGAAGGAGCCCGCATCAAAGAATGTATCGTTGTCGGTAATCATTCCATTGGCACCTGCAGATATGCCTCCTGTAATTGTCACATCAACGCCTTGCTGCTCACGGAGTGCTTTGAAAATCATCAGTGACATCTCAGAACATGAAGCTGACATTGAGTTGCAAATCACTACAACGGGATTGGCATATGGTGACTCTCTCATCCCTTCAATGGAAAGAGTATTCCAGGCTCCATAGCTGAGGCGGTTGTCACTTCTTTTGGTGCGTATCTCACCAAAATCAACATTACCTGAGACAAAAATTCCCCAGAGCATTTGCAAATCATTGGCAAGTCCGCCTCCATTACCCCTTAAGTCGATAATCACTCCTGTCGTGTCCGGAGCATCAATTTCAGTCTGAAAAGCCTGGAGAAGATTAACAACAGCCTTTGCATCCTCATTCACATGAGTATTTTTAAGAAAGGTGGTGAAAGCGAAGTCAGAGAATGCGAGATACAGGATACCATCGCTGCTTTTACCAAGGAACATGTAGAAACTATCCCCATCCTGGAATGGTACAGATGAATATGTCACATAGCCAGCTTTCTCGAAACATCCATCATATATCTCATTAGTAGTCGTATATGGTTGATTTATATTTCTTTCATCATCAATCGCAATCTTAAATGTTTCTTGCATGATGGATTTTGTGTTCTCAGCAATGAAATCTGATTCGTTCCAGAGTCGTGAGTCTGTATCCGAGGTATACCGGAGTTCGAAGCTCTCCTCATCGGAAAGCCCTGCTTCACGCATCTTCCTGTACATGAAAGGAGAGAATGATCCAATGTTGAAATTGCTGTCAAAGCGCAATTGGAAATGCCCGTCAGTGAGATCCTTTGTCAGATCAAATAGGAGCCGCGCGGCATTCCTTGTATTTTCATTTTTGGAATCCTTCACGATGTTTCCATAACTCTCCATCTTCGGCACAGCATCCTTGCGTACCTGATCCCATTCATCTGCCGGTGAATCAAAGGACCAGAATACATAATCCTGATCCATTTTGTTCCACCACAGGTCGAAGAACTCTGCCCATGTCGTGATGTCCTGAGTATCGCTAGGTCTTTCAATATATCCCCTGCATGAAGCAAGGATGAATAAGAGAATGGCAATCAAGATTGTTTTCCTCATTCATTGCCTCCAATGCAGAAGGAGTATCCTGCTGTGATGGAGAGTGTATCGATGTATCTCTCGATATGCTCTTCCTGATAATTCTTATCAAGATCCGTCAATGAATACTGATATCTGGCGATTATCTGGAGCTCTCCGCTTCCATTGAATGAGTATCCGAAACCTGCTTCCGCGATGATGCCTGCATCAAATAGATTGTCATTGTCCGCATCATAAGGAATCACATTCCAGGATGTTCCCACCATTGGTATTCCTGTCGCTCCCATCTCCGTTGACAAAAAGCGGATGCCTATGTATCCGCCAGCTCCGGCAAACAATCTCCATATGCCGAAATCCGCGGATACGCGGAGAGTGAGTGGTATCTCGAAGAAATGCTCCACATTTCTCAAGTCAAATACTGTTTCATTATTCAGGATGTTTTCACGTCCATATGACTTGCCGATGTATCTGACACCTGATGATATGCCGACAATGTCATTGAACCGGTACTCAAGTGGGACAGCTATCTCGAAAGCATGCCCCAGCTTGAAGTTCGTACCATTCCGTACAGCACCCCTGTAGTCATAGAATCCCATCGTATATCCGCCCTCAATGCCGATATTCAATGTACCGGCATGAAGCGTCATGGACAGCAATAGGAGAGCAACAGCAAATAGAAGCCTTTTCATCCTTATCCCCAAAAAGGATAACAGCCAGAAAACCTGGCTGTCCATTGGCAAATACAGAAAAGCTCCTCTGTTGCTCAATTACCAATAAGGGCATGTACCGGACATGTCCCCGCTATGCTAGTTATCTGACCTTTATCAGATTGTATTCCCTTGTGCCAAGGCCAATTGATTCAGCATATTCAAGGCCCTGCTTCCAGTTGGTATCTGGATGTATGTCATCAAAATGGTCATGGTGTCCATGCTCCGATGTACTGAGAAGTGTATTCGGATTCTCAGGCATTCCGTTTACAGCATCTGCGCAAGCCTGATCCAGAGCTACAGGGTCGAATGATGCGAATATACCGATATTCGGTACGATCGGTGCGTCATTTTCGCTATGGCAGTCACAATTTGGTGAGATATCGATGGCAATCGAAATATGGAATGAAGGTCTTCCGCTGAGGACAGCTTTCGCATATTCCATCATCTTGCAGTTGAGAAGCTCATTAGAGCTTGAAGTGCCTTCATGTATCGCATCCTTAGGACAGATTGCTATGCATCTTCCGCATCCGACACATTTATCATGATCAATATGGCATTTCCCATTCTCGAATACAGGACCGCCATGAGCGCAGATTGCTGCACATCTTCTGCATCCGATGCATTTATCCTCTTCAACAACAGGTTTTCCGGATGCATGCATCTCCATCTTTCCGCGTCTTGATCCACATCCCATGCCTATATTCTTGAGGGCACCGCCGAAACCTGTTGCCTCATGTCCTTTGAAGTGGGTAAGGGAGATGAAGATATCAGCATCCATGACAGCTCTGCCTATCTTTGCCTCCGTGACATACTTCCCATCAACAGGAACCTCGACATCATCAGTGCCCTTGAGACCATCGGCAATGATGATCTGGCAGCCTGTAGTGAGTGGAGTGTAGCCATTCATGTTCGCGCTGTCCATGTGGTCGATTGCATTCTTCCTTCCTCCGACATAAAGCGTATTGCAGTCTGTCAGGAATGGCTTTCCACCGAGCTTCTTTATCTCTTCTGCAACACATCTGGCCCAGTTCGGACGCAGGAATGCAAGATTGCCAGGTTCTCCGAAATGCAGCTTGATAGCGGCATAATGGCCATCGAAATCAATTGTCTCGATGCCAGCTTCCTTCATCACTCTCTTCAGCTTATCGATGAGATTATTGCCGAAGTCCGTCCTAAGATCTGAAAAATAAACATTGCTTGCCATAGAATATCCTTATCTTATACCAAGTCTCCCTGCGCATTTTATAAGCAGAGCAGGGTCATCTGTCATTATCGTATCGACACCCATCCTGAAAAGCTTTTCCATTTCCTTCTCGTCATTGATTGTCCATACCATGATGATTGCGCCACGCTTATGCATGTCATGAACAAAGCTTTCAGTAAGGAGTGTTATTCCGGCTTCTTTCACAGGAATCTGGAATATCATTTTGCGGCTGAAGGCTTTAGGCAGTATATGTGCCTTCTGCCTGAGCACAAGAGTCATTACTTCCATTGTTGAAAGCGATGTCTGGATATCGGGAGCTTTTGTCCTCACTGCGTTTATGTTCTTCTGATGGAACGATGCCGTGCAGACCCTCTTTTCCGCTTTATGCCTTCTGATCACGGAAAGATAGGCGTCCACTATCGAGACATCCTTGCTTTTGAGGTCTATGTTGAATCTTTGTTCGGGGCATGCTTCCAGAGCCTCATCAAGGGTGCAGAGCTTTATTCCCTTGCCCCTGAATGGGAATGTCTTCCCGCCGTCCTTTGTGAATGTGAATCCAGCATCATAGCCTTTCAGCTCTTTGAGCGTGTGCGATTCCAACGTTCCCTTTCCGTCTGTATTGCGTTCAAGAGTAGGGTCATGCCAAATGACTACATGCCCATCCTTTGTCAGATGGACATCAGTCTCTATCACATCGATTCCCATGTCCACGCCGGAGATGAATGCCTCAAGCGTGTTTTCAGGAAAGTTGATGCTGTCACCTCGGTGTGCTACAACACGAGGCATCGGGGAAAGAAAGTCGTCGTACATTACTGTTCCTTGTGCTTCGCGATCAGCTCAGTCTTGCGGAATATCTTCTCGAAGCGCTGCATCTCGCTTTCGGAAAGCCCTGCGCGTTCGATGATATCCTTCAGAAGCTGGAGCGTCCACTTTCTCTCATCTGCAAGCTTGAAATATCCTATGCTGTCAAGATGGGAAATCATCTCTTCAGAGCCTGCTGCTATGCGTTCATGACTTATAGCAGTCATTCCCTGCTTATAGGGGAGCGCGTTCTGAAACAGCGTATATGCGATGATCTGCACAGCCTGGGAAAGATTCAGCGATGGAAACAATGGAGATGTGGGGATTGTCACCACCGAGGAGCAAAGCGCGACTTCATCATCCCTCAGGCCATCCGACTCCCTTCCGAACACAATCGAGATATCGCCATCAGGAAGCTCCTGCAGTTTCCTTGCAAGCTGTTCAGGAGAATATGCGCTCATCTTGCGGAACTTGCCTCTGCGACGGGTAGCTGCAACTGTGAACATGCTTCCCCTGAGGGCTTCCTCCAGAGTGTCGAATCTTTCCGCATTCTCCCACACATCTGATGCGTGAAGGGCCAGTGTCCTCACTCTGTCTTCTGAATATACGCCACCGCCTGTAATCACAAGACGTTCGATGCCCATTGTCTTCATTGCCCTGCAGCATGAGCCTATATTCGCTCCATCCTGTGTATCTACAAGCACTATCCTGATACGTTTCAGATATGGTGAAGTTTCCATGGCAGGATTGTAATCCATCTTGCTGAATTTTGCTATCATGCGATATAATCCCGCTATGACTGGATTATCAGGAAATGAAACGACTTGGCGTCAGATAAGGAATATTCTGGCTTTCTTTGCCATTGTGCTATTCCTCGCTCTGATGAAGCTGATGGCGTCTATCATCATACCATTCGTCATTGCCATATTCGTGTTCCTGATCGTGAACCCTGTGCTTCTTCGGCTTGATAAGCTGAAAGTCCCGAAAATCATATCGATGCTGCTGACTATGCTGCTTGTTGGCTGTGTGCTTGTCGGGCTTGTATATATATTCTTCGTTATCGTTGATATGCTTGTGCAGCCAGATGGCCTTCCTGCATATGTCGCGAGAGTGCAGGCGCTCGACAGGAGCCTGTCTGAGATGATTGCCCCATACATCGATGAGGATCCGATGACGTTCAGCATCCTCTCATGGCTGAATGTCGACTGGTACTCGATTGCGATGGCATCGCTAACATCGATCTCCGGGAAGTTCATCTCGATAATGTCCGATGTCCTCCTTGTCCTTCTCTATCTCCTGTTCATGATAATGGAAAGGCAGACCATACTCCCTAAACTGATGGCAGCACTGCCAAGGGGAAAGGTCCAGAGAATGACACAGCTTCTTTCAAGAATGAACAGGCAGATATCGCGCTATCTGATGATCAAGATAATCATAAGCGTCATTACCGGAATCTGCTTCTATCTGATATCCGTGATGACAGGCCTTGATTTCCCTCTGATCTGGGGCGTGCTTGCAGTGGTCCTGAATTTCATACCTACGATTGGCTCAATCATCTGCACTGGCGGCGCCATACTTATGGGTACGATACAGTTTGCTCCGGACTGGAGCCGCATTGTCCTGATAGCTGTCCTGTTCATCGGTACTGAGACTGTCCTTGGCAACATAATAGATCCGAGGATGCAGGGTGTTCAGCTGAATATCTCTCCGCTTCTTATTCTTGCATCTCTTGCGCTCTGGGGATATATCTGGGGGGCCGCAGGAATGTTCCTGTCAGTTCCTCTCACATCGATTGTGCAGATTGTCTGTGCGAACATCCCATCGCTCAGGCCGGTTGCAATCATACTTTCCGAAGGCCGGTACTATAAACGCAATCAGGACAGAAAGCATAGGGGAGAGGATACCGGGGATGATGCGGATAACTTCGAGATGCCGGATAATCCATCAGGTATCATACATGTCGATGCGGATGATGAAGGAGAATGACGATGGAGATGATCTGCCTGGATCTGGAGGGTGTGCTCGTACCTGAGATCTGGATTGCTTTTGCTGAGAAGACAGGTATTCCTGAACTAAAAAGGACTACACGCGATGAGCCTGATTACAGGAAGCTTATGGATTTCCGTATCGGCATACTTGAGAAGAATCATCTGACTTTGCGGGATATCCAGGATGTCATTGCGACTATAAAGCCACTTGATGGCGCTGCTGAATTTGTCGCGGAACTCAATGAGCTTTGCCAGTTTGTCATTCTTTCGGATACTTTCGCAGAGTTCGCAAAGCCGCTGATGCGTCAGCTGGGATTCCCCACAATACTCTGCAACAGCCTTGTCGTCGATGATGCCGGCATGATACGCGATATAAGGATGCGTACCGAGAATGGCAAGAAGAAGGCAATCCAGGGATTCCGTTCAATGGGATTCAGGACATTTGCATCAGGAGACAGCTACAATGATCTTGCAATGATTCATGAAGCTGATGGTGGCTGCCTCTTCCGTGCTCCTGAGAACATCCTCAGGGAAGAGAAGGATCTTGTTCTCACGGAAACATATCCAGAGCTTCTCGGCAGGATAAAGGCATTCATCGATGAGGAATAGGAAAGTCATCCAGTTCATCATATCCATTGTGATATTGATGATAGGCATGACTGCAGGCTATATACTCCTGGCTCTTGCATATACAGGGCCGGGGTGGAAGGCCTTTCTTGTCCTGATAGCCTATCTGATGGTTTCCTATTTCGTGATCAGATACTCAATCAGGTATGTGAGGTATCTCAAGGAAAAGGATGACACGCAATCCTGATTTCATCGCAAGATGACGTATCATGCCTGCCTTTTGTACATATATCATCAGGTATTGATGCTGTTCTTTATGCTTTCAACTTCATTAAGTGAAAGACCAGAGTACTTGGCAATTTTCTCAAGAGAAATGGAGCCATCGGCAATCATGTTTATAGCAGTTTCCCTTCGGCCTTCTCTGCGACCTCTTCTTTCTCCCCGCTGATCAGACTCTTTGAGCATCTTATTGAATTCAGTTGTCATCTCTATAATCCCCTCCTCTTCGTTCTTGTAATAGCTCACCTTTTCCCTGAGCTCATTGTAATATATGTCTTCCGGATCTGTACATAAAAGGTCATGCACAAGATGCCCAAGGGCCGTATCCTCATCAGCATTCGCTGCGCATACATGGATTATATGCGTGCCATCGTCATATGGTTC
>CALXLA010000035.1 GCA_944389075.1 uncultured Spirochaetaceae bacterium | reverse complement strand
CTTGTGGCCCATGCATCTCATCCCATATCTACAGGCAAGCTGGAAGGCTTCAACAACAGGATTAAGGTTGCCAAGAGGATTGGGTACGGATACCGGGATGAAGACTACTTCTTCACTCTGATTCAGTACATCTCCATCCCGTCAGTGAAATACAATTCCCCTAAGAAAACGTGAAGAGCCAAAATAAAATCCTGAAAATGATTGATGTTTTCGGTCCAGGATACGTTTTCGGAAGAAAAGATATAGCTTCATTGACAGGTGAGTCTGTGACAGCAGCTGGGATGATTATAGCAAAACTGAAGAATGCAGGGATTATAGAGCCTGTTTCAGGACATGGGAAAGGCAAGTACAGATTCAAGAACATTACGGATCTACAGTGATGAAATCACAGGCTTGATATCGCTCAGGCGCGGGATGCGGACAATGACTGTAGTGCCGATATCTGGTTCTGATGAGATCGAGACTCCATATTCAGGTCCATAGGTGAGTTTGAGACGCTCATCTATATTGATGATTCCGATGCCGTTCCCTTCTTTGTCATGATGATGCTCTGCATTCCTGTCGAGAAGAGATGCGACAGTCTCTGCTCTCATTCCTACGCCATTATCCTTTACTGTGATAAGGATATCGTGACCTTCCTGCATGACTGTGATATTGATCTCACCTTCATCAATCATTGGTTTTATGCCATGGTAGATCGAGTTCTCGACAATCGGCTGTATTATCAGCTTGATTGTAGGAGCGTTCTCGATCTCTTCAGGAAGTTCTATCGAATAGCTGAATTTGTCTTTGTATCTCATTGCCTGGATATCCATATAGGATCTGACATGCTGAAGTTCCTCTTTGAGTGTGATTGTATCTTTTCCCTTTGCGATGGATACGCGGAAAAGCTTCGCAAGAGCAGATACCATCTTCACGACGCCTTCGTTATCACCGCTCTCTGCAAGCCATATCACACTGTCGAGCGTGTTATATAGGAAGTGAGGATTTATCTTTGCCTGAAGCGCAGCCAGTTCCATCTTCCTCTTTGCGGCTTCATTGCTCTGGATTTCCTCCATCAGATTCTTTATCCTTGAGACCATTATCTGGAAGGAAGCCGAAAGCGATTGTATTTCAGCAGCTCCACCATATGGCTCATTCACGGAGAATACGCCTTTCTCGACCTTCTTCATTTCCTGCTCAAGACGCTTCAGAGGCCATGCGATTTTCTTCGCTATGATGTTTGCGACAGGGATTGTCAGTATCATGAGCACGATTGCTGTGATGACTATCATTGCGGCAAAGAGCCCTAACCCAGTAAGAAGCTCATCGACATATCCTATGCCAACGATTCGCCATCTCGTCTGTGCAACAGACTGTATTACTGAGATTCTCTCTCTGCCATGGAATTCGGATATCACAGTGCCCCAGACATTGTCATTCACTGTCTTAAGGTCCTCTTCGAATGTCCCTGCCTCGATTTCATTCATATATGGGTGATATACAATCTCTCCATCATTTGTTACGAAGTATATATATCCTGACTGTCCGAATACCGTATTTGTCGTGATATCCGCAATAGCATTGAAGTTCAGATCGATGAGGAGGACAGCCTGTCTGTCACTGTTCTCAAGATCACCATAGCTTATAAGCTGCGAATAGGATAGGACAAGCTCATCGTGAGTACTATATGGCTGGGTATGAGGGCCTGTGAAGAAGAAATTGCCCTCACCGGCAATTGCCCTTGAGAACCATAGCTGTGATGTTATCTCATCTTCAGGAAGATCATGCCATACATCAGTGGACACTATGCAGCTGCCATCAGTGCGGAAGAGCGCTACTCTGACAAGATCATCCCTTGATGCGACTATGGTCTCGAAGGATGCCTGTATATATCCCAGATCATTGTTTGATGATGTCCTGACGAGATTCCTTGCATAGTCCGCGACATCGATGATATCCGAGATGTAGAAGCCGACATTGCTGTTTACCTGACCGACTAGTCTGTCCATCGAAGTCACAGAGCTTTCCTTTGTCGTATGCGTGTAGAAAACAGTCATTATGACTACAATCAGGAATGCAAAAGCGAATATGAGTGCCGTGATTGCAATTTCGATCAGCGCATAGAGCGAATACGACCTTTTTCTCATCAGCTTCTTGCCTTTGTTCTGTACTGAGATGGAGAGAGCCCTATGTTCTTCTTGAATGCGAATGAGAAATAGTTCGGATCTGAGAATCCGATTTCTTCTGCGATCTCGTAAGTCTTCTCATCAGTATTCTTCAGAAGCTCCTTTGCTTTCTCTATCCTGACATTCGTTATGTACTGCACGAATGAGATGCCGGTTTCTTTCTTGAATGTAGTGGAGAAGTAAGCAGGGGAGACTGCTATCTCATCAGCTACATGGTCGAGTCTGAGATTCGGATCCGAATAGCGTTCCTTTATTATGCTCTTCGCCTTCTCTATGAACTGTATGTGGGAGTTCTCCCTTATTCCCGCAGTCATCTTCCTTGCGGCAAGAGCAATACGGAGAGCGAGCTCATTTGCCCTGGCGGCGGTATTTGCCTTTGAAAGGAGCATGAAGAGATCCTCGCCTTCAAGCAGTGATGCTATATTCGCCCCATATGCTATGCAGATCTCAGAGATTGTGGTTATGAACGCAAGCATGACCTGCTGGACATCGGCAGGATCTGTCAGATTCCTGAAGAATGCACCTGTCTTTATCCCGACATCATCATCGGTGCCGAATTTGATAGCCATCACGAGATCAGAACGTCTTTCTCCCAATGTCTTCTCATAAGTGCGTTCGACACGTTCGACGTCGCTTATCGAGATGATATGCTGCTCAGGATAGATTTCCGAGTAGTTGAGAGCCTCCATGGCGCTTCTGAATGATTCATGGACAAGCTTGATATGATAGACGACTTCGCCGATTCCCATATTGAATGGTTTTGAGAAGTAATGAACTATCTTATCCTGGAGAAGCTGCATCTCACGGCTGATCTGCTTGATGAAAAGCTGAGTGAAGTCTTTATTCATCTCTGATGAGAATATCATGATCAGCTGGTTTTCATAGATGAATGACAGCGGTCTTTCTTCTTCGGTTATTATGTTGCGCATTGCTTCAAGCGAAAGCGAATCAGCAGGAATGTCCACAACGGCAGCTGCAAACATCTTCCCGGATATCGGGAGCTTGTATTCTTCAGCTTTCGATTCAAGGAATTCCTCGTCCTGCGCCTTTGCAGGCGAGATCAGTGATATCAGGAACTTTTCCTTATACAGCTCAAAAGCCTCTCTGTAGGAAGCTTCGAGACGCTCCATATCCGATACAAGCGCGAGATCCTTGTCGAGACGCTCCTTCATGCGTCTGAGAAGATCACTCATCGTCTTCACGCTTACTGGTTTCAGCACATATTCCGCGGCATTGAGCTGGAGGGCAGTCTGTGCGTAAGTGAACTCATCATAGCCCGAGAGGAATATTACATTGACAGTCTCCGACAGCTCCTCCCTGACACGCGAGATGAACTTTATGCCATCCATATATGGCATTTTTATATCAGTGATGATCACATCAGGCATCGTTTCATAGACGATTTCAAGAGCTTCCTGTCCATTTGATGCTTCTGCCATCACTTCGAATCCGTACTCTGCCCATGGAGTCAGGTTCTTTATCGATGTCCTTACGGCCTCTTCATCATCTACCAGGAGTATTGTGTATGTCGTCTTCATAGAGCGCCAGAATGTTTTTAAGCACAGATATGAATCTGCTGCGGTAATCATCAGGTGACAGGATCTTCACGGATGTACCGCACTGGACTATGCGGAGCATCAGCTCAATCGAGTTTTCTGCTTCCATCCTGCAGATATATCCATCATCGGTCTTCTCGACATCGAAATCAGAATGCATAAGCGATGAGAATGAATTGAGAGCGCTTTTCTCCTTGAGCTTCAGCACAAGAGGAATCATGTCGATGGCATCATAGCTATTGGTGTCTTCTTTTTTGGAGAAAGGCTTCAGGTTATCAGGGATTGTATATGTCTGGTTGAGCATCGTGGCACCAGTGATCGATGAGATATCGAGCGTGATTATATCCCTTGTGTGCCTGAGACGCCCTGTGACTGTTATAGGCTTTCTTCCGTTGCTTTCGTCTTTAAATCCGATGAAATAGGGCGCTATCTCTATCTCTTCCTTCTCCGGAATATCTGTCGTAATTCTTGCGATGCGTCCTGAGACCCAGCAGTCGATAAGCACTTCAAGGACTTGATTGAACTGTCCGGTCTCTGATCTGTTTTCCTGAATGGCCTTGTCGATTCTGTCCGCGATGCTCAGAGCGTTCTCGCTGATTTTCGGAGCATAGGATTTCATATTCATCGCAAGCTTTCGCAATCCTGAGGCAAGATGGGGGTTCGCGAATTCTGCTTTTCCTGCAAGAGCTTCAGCCCCCATATTGAATGCAAGGCACTCATAGATTGAGAGTTCCATGTTCGATGGCTCATCATCAGAGACCCTTATTTTTATCAGATTGTTCTCTTCGTAGATGTCTATGTAGTTCGCCAGTTCCTCCACATATCTGGAGATGGTGGATCTGTGGACACCCAGGCGTCTTGCGATCTCAGCGCGCCTTATTCCTTCAGGATGTGATCTGAGAAGCAGCTCAAGCTGCGCAATCCGTTCTCCTTTCATTTCCGCTCCTTCTGTCATTGTAGCATGGAAAGGCGCAAGGTGCTCTAGCCATAAAAGAACCAATGGATGATAATCTTCATATGAACGAAGAGATCGAAAGGCTTGAAATCAAGATAGGATTCCTGGAAGGTCAGGTTGAAGAGCTTAATGAAGTCGTGATCACTCAGGACAGATCAATAGCAGAGCTTCAGAAGAAGCTTGAGCTTCTTGAGAAGAAAGTCACCGACCTTGAGGAGGTATCCGGAGAGGCAAGACCAAACAGGAAACCGCCTCATTACTGAGGCAGTTTTTCCTTCCGCTTCCATTCAGAGCTTGCTTCAAAGACGACAGAGTCTTCCTTTCCTTCGCCTTCTTCCTTCATTATGCGGTGAGAGAAGGCAACGGAATCATCAGTCTTCTCAGTCATTGCAGTCTCTACGTAGACCTTGTCGTTGAAGAATGTCTGCTTTTTCCACTGTACATCTATGACAGATGGGGAATAGTTCATTAGGACTTCCTGATCCATGGCAGCCATTATCCAGTCAAGGTAGATCGTATTGTTCACATGTCTGTTGTAGTCGAGGTCATAATAGACAGGAATAGGTCTGTACACAGGATAAGTCTGAAGCTTATTGCAGTCCGCAAATGATTTGACCTTCCCGATGTCGGGATTGACGAGGTGTCCCTCATCTTTCGGGATCCTTACCCTGTCCATGATTTCCTTTGGCCTGACAGGGCGTTTCCTGGCAATATCCAGCAGAGCCCATATTGTCATGGCTTCGAAAAGAGGATTGCCGTTCTTGTCGAAACCATTCACCACACGTGGGACATGAAGCCCAAAAGGCTCTTCTGGCCATGTCTCAAGGGAAATCGTATCCCTCCATATGGCATCTTTATGGAAGACGACACGAGCTCTTGTTATGACCCATGTCCATGATTTCTCAGCCATAAGGTCCGCAATCGAAATACCCATCTCAGCTGCGTGTTCGCCGCCCATCTCCTGAATCGTAGAGAAATAAAAGGGTACTGTGGCATTATAGAACATGTCCGTATCCTTCGCTCTTACGAAGAAATCCTTATATGCGATGTTGTTCTCATCAACTCTCATTGTTTTCCTCCGGTCTGTAGAAAAGGAGCATTGATCTTCCGTATTTCCTTTCATCTGTCAGCCTGAATCCATCTTTCTCATCAGGCCAGAGCTTCCTTTCCTCTCTTGGTATATGGATGATGAAAAGGCCTCCATCCTTTACTGCGTGATACAATGCCACGCTTTCCAGTATCTTTATTTTCTCTTCCATCGGGAATGGAGGATCTGCATATACAATTGAGTATCTGATCCTGGATGTCGACAGGAATCTCATGACATCCATCGTATAGAGCCTGTGGTCTTCCTCTACAAAGGAAAGATTTTTCTCGATTGTCGCTTTCTTGCCGAGATCCATCTCCACAAGATGTATGGGGCTTGCGCCTCTTGAAGCGGCTTCGATGGCGACACATCCAGAGCCTGAGAATAGATCCAGGAACGAACATCCTGTGATATCACCAAGGATAGAGAACATCGATTCCCTCATCATATCCATAGCTGGCCTGATGATTCCAGGCGGGCAGATTATCTGCCTTCTTAAGTATTTACCACCGGTAATACGCATAGTCTGAAATTACTTGTTTGTTTTTTTCTTGGCAAGTGGGAATACCGCATTCCTGACATACCTATTGGCAAAGGAACCATATGTAACGAAAATGGAGATGGAGGAACTAATGAAGAAAATTACTGTACTTCTGATGCTGATTGCTGTTCTTGCAGCGCCTCTCATGGCTGCGGAAGATGGTCCTATCGGCATTATCACGGCAATGTCCAATGAGCTCAGCCTGCTTCTTGAGAATGCGGATGTGACAGAGACAAGGACAATCGGCGGTGTTGATTACAATATCGGAACTCTCGAAGGTCAGGATGTCGTTCTTGTGAAGGCCGGAATCGGCAAGATAATGGCTGCCGCAGGTGCTGCTACCCTTATCAATGAATTCGATGTCAGCTCCATAATATTCACAGGCATCGCAGGCGGCGTAGGCGATGATACAGAGGTTATGGACATCGTTGTTTCCACAGATCTTGCTGTACATGATTATGGCGATATCACGAACAATGGCTTTGAGTGGGATGCTGTCGCAGGTACAGATGAGAATGGAAGGATTCCTGCAGATCCTGAGCTCGCGGCGCTTGCTTATGATGCGGCTGTAAAGGTTGTAGGAGAGGACAGCGCTTTCCAAGGAACTATAGCAACTGGTGATCAGTTCATTGCAAGTGAAAGCTATGTCAAAGTCCTTCAGGATAGATTCAATGCGCTTGCATGTGAAATGGAAGGTGCCGCAGTAGGTCTTGTTGCCTATACATACGATGTCCCGTTTGTTGTCATCAGATGCATGTCTGACAAAGCTGATGGCCTTGCTCATGATACATATGAGAACTTCGGCGATACAGCTGCAGATAACTCTGCAAGCATCGTGATGGAAATGCTCGGCAATATGTAAAAGAATAGAGGAGCAGGGGGTCTCTCTGCTCCTCATCAGTGTCTTGAAAATTTATCAGGTGTTTATTCCTGCAGGAATAATCAGCTTGCCATTTTCAATCACATATCCATTCCCGGAATTGTCTTCCAGCTCACAGTCCTGGATAGTTGTATTCTCAGCAAGAGATTCCGGATAAGTTGTTTTTGTAACTTCTGCGGCAAGAGATGTATCAGTTGTTCCGATTACCACATCCTTCCTGTTCTGGCTGAATGTGTTGCCGGTAATTGTCACAGAGACAAAGGAACCATTTGAATCATCAGGTCCTTCTGGATAATTATTTGGATTCCTTGACTTGATCTTTATTGCTCCTGAAGTAACATCTACATCACCTTCCTTACCACAGTTCGTGAAATTTGAATTCGTAATTGAGATGATGCCACCTTGCTTTGTCTGGTTGATATCTATACCTGAGCCTGATCTTGCCATCTTCGCAGTTTCTGATTCATCGCCTTCTGCTGGTGGTACAGAACCTGCTCCCATGTTCTTCATGGTTGTATTGCTTATATAGAGATTGCCAAGGCCTGAAGCAAATATTCCCTTGAAGCAGTTTTCGAATGTTGATGATGTGATTTCAACATTGTTCAATTCTCCGCCAACAGTTATCGCATGTGTATAGTTCCTGAATATGACACGTTCGAATGTTATAGTTGCTCCATTAGTTGAAATAATTTCGATACCATGTGATTTGTTTGTTTCTTTATCACTTGGCGGATACTCCTGTCCTGATGGGAGTTCTGCTTCAAACGTCACATTAAGAAAACCGAAATCGCGATCAACATTGATTCTTTCGCTGATGTCAGTCTTGATTACGACATTATTCTCAGACCAGATACCTTTGATAGATGGATTATCAATCAGATTGTTTATATCTGTAGCTGTTGCACCTTCCTTGATTTCTACATATCCGTTTTTAGGTATTGGTGTATAGCTTCCCTCACAGGATGTGAATGCAAACAGCATCAGCGCAGAAAGAAGTACGAGCAATGCTTTCTTCATATAACCTCCGATAAATGGAAAAATTCCCATATATTCAGAGTACCCCCCCCCATTATGCTTGTCAACAAATTTCTTTATGATGGGAGGGAGATAACTTATTTTATTGTAGATGGATAGGTTGTTAGCGTATAGCTGATGGCTCAGCCTTCCTGTCCTGTACGAACATCAGCAGGGCCATTGCTATGATGATTGCATAGCCTATCACGCTCAGTGTGTCAGGTATCTGCTGGAATGCGATGAAGCCAAGTAGTGCTGCGAATATGATCTGCGAATAATCATATATCGATATCTCGCTTGCAGGAGCATATGTATATGCTGCCGTGATTGAGAACTGTCCTCCTGCGGCAGCAAACCCGGCAAAGAGAAGCATCAGAAGCTGGTATCCTGTCATCGGCTGGTAGAAGAACAGCAAATAGGGAAGGGTGACTGCACAGGAGAATGCAGAGAAGAAGAGCACAATCGCAGGACCTTTGACACCTCTTTTGCCAAGTGCTCTTACGCATGTATATGCAGAACCCGCTCCCAGACCTCCGATGAATCCTATGATGGATGCCCCAAGAGCAGCATTGCTGAATGATGGCTTTATGACAAGAAGGCTTCCAATGAAGGCGCATATGATCATCACAGCCTTCTTCAGAGATATCCTCTCTGACAGGAACAGCCAGGAGAAGATGATTGTGAAGAAAGGAGACATTTTGTTCAGCATCGATGCATCTGAGAGCACGAGATGATCCACGGCATAGTAATTGCAGATTATGCCGACAGTACCCATCACTGATCTCAGTATGAGAAGAGGGATGTCATTCTTCCTGATGTTTATCTCTGAATGATCCTTGAGGACAATGACTGCTGCAAAAATAGCAGCAACCGCATTGCGGAAGAAGCTTTTCTCTATTGATGGAAGATCTCCTGCAGCTCTTACGAACATATTCATAAGAGCAAAGCAGAATGCAGAGATTATTATGCAGAGGACACCTTTTGCGTGACGTGTCATTCTTCTGGCCAGATGCCTGTCTCTGAGGCTGTCTTAGTCATGCCATCGATTGCAAGCTGCATCAGTTCCGAGATATCGATGCCAAGCATCTCCGCGCCATTTGCGATGACTTCCCTGTTCACGCCTGCTGCGAATGACTTGTCCTTCCATTTCTTTTTTATGGATTTTACGGATATTCCCTTCATCTTCTCAGGTCTCATCAGAGCTGTCGCATGCACAAGGCCCGAAAGTTCATCGACTGTATAGAGCATCTTCTCCATGAAGCGCTCAGGCTTCACATCTGTGACAAGACCCCAGCCATGGCTGCAGATTGCATGGATCATGTCATCTGGAAGATCTATCTCCTTGAGAAGCTCAGGAGCTTTCCTGCAGTGCTCTTCCGGGAACATTTCCCAGTCGATATCATGAAGCAGTCCTACGATTCCCCAGTACTCCGGGTCCTCGCCATACTTTACGGCTGCTTCCCTCATTATCGATTCCACCTCCAGCGCATGGTGATAGAGGCTTTCCGACTTGTTGTATTTCCTGAATAGCGTTAACGCATCATCTCTTGTTACTGACATGGCTGTGATTATACAGCTTTCATCTCTTCTGTGAAATATTCCGGAGAGGTGCATTCTCCGCTTTCAGGAGACCTCTGTCTTCCTTGAGGATCCTTTCGCATTCTGCCCTTACAGCCTCGACAAGCCTGAGATCTGTAGCTATCGAAGAGAACTTGAGTGCGATGAATCCTGACTGCCTCTCTCCGTCCCCGATATCCCCGGGACCTCTTATCTCGAGATCCTTATCAGCTATCAGGAAGCCATCATTCGTCTCTTTCATTATCTTCAGTCTCTGTCTTGCATCCTCCGTCAGATTGCCTATTGCCACAAGGAAGCAATAGGAGGGGAGGCTGCTTCTTCCGACCCTTCCTCTGAGCTGATGCAGGGCTGCGAGCCCGAAGCGCTCCGCATGTTCTATCACCATGCAAGTAGCATCAGGGACATCTATGCCGACTTCAACGACAGATGTCGCTACAAGATACATGATCTTCTTGTTCCTGAAGTCATTCAGGATCTGCATCTTCTCTTCCTCCGGAAGCTTTGAATGAATAAGCGCAGAAGGTACTTCCGGGTATATCTCCTTGAGCTTTGAGTACATTGTTGTCACATCAAGCAGATTCCCCTCTCCCTCGTCATCTATCCTCGGGTATACGAAGTAAGCCTGATGACCTCTCTGGAATTCCACGCCTATCGTCTCGTACATTGCCTTGCGCGTGCTTTCCTGGAAGACGGTATGTGTCTTTATCGGGATTCTTCCGGAAGGCATCGTTTTCAGTGTGGATATATCGTAGTCTGCAAGCATTGTGAGGGCCAATGACCGCGGAATCGGCGTCGCTGTCATATAAAGGACCGATGGCTTATGTCCTTTTTCTGCTAATGCCTCTCTCTGTCTGATGCCGAATCTGTGCTGCTCATCTATTATCGCAAGCGTGAGATTCCTGAACTCCACATCCTCCGAGAAGAGTGCATGTGTACCAATGATCAGATCTATGTCGCCATTCTTCAGGGACTGCAGGAGAAGCCGTCTTGGCTGGCCTTTCACGTTGCCTGACAGGAATGCGATACGTATGCCAAGCTTTGAGAGAAGATCGCTTGCTCCATCGGCATGCTGCTTCGCAAGAAGCTCAGTAGGTGCCATGAATGCGACTTGTCCGCCTTTTTCTATTGCATGGAGTGCTGAGATCCAGGCGACAAGCGTCTTTCCAGAACCTACATCTCCCTGCAGAAGCCTGTTCATCGGAGTGCCGCTGCTTAAATCCTCCCTGATTTCCTCAGCAGCCTTAAGCTGATCTTCCGTGAGGGAGAAAGGAAGAGATGAGATAAGAGCCTTCTCGCTTTCGGTCATCGGAACAGAACCGGATTTCCTTTCAGGCTTGCCTCTGAGAAGAGGAAAGAGCAGGGAGAACAGCTCAGAGAATGCAAGGCTCTTCCTTGCTCTCTCGGCATCTTTGAGGGATTTCGGGAAATGCAGTAGGTTGTAGGCTTCCTTTTCGTGAAGCAGATGGTACCGCTCATATATGCTGAAAGGAAGGGAATCCATGATGTCCAGAGTCCTGAGGGCATATTCCGCAGCCTGCCGCATTATCTTTTCAGTCAGTCCCTCTGTAAGAGGATAGATGGGAAGTATTGTTCCGATTCCTGCTTCTGACTTTGTCTTCTTGAGTTCAAATGATGCAGATGAGCGATAGCGCTTGCGCCCGAAGAAAGTAGGATCATCCTTTATCATTATCTGTGCGATTATGTACCAGGATGAGCCCGGATACAGGCTGTTTTCGAGAAAGCTTCTGTTGAAGCAGAGAAGATCCATCTCCGTTCCTTCATCATCCACCACTGTGGCTTTCAGGGTCTTCTCATGCTTCTTGTTGTAAAATGAGGATGTCTTCTTTACGTATATCCTGCAGATTGCTGTAGGGTTTTCCTCAGTTGTATCCGCAATCATCCGCTCTTGAGTCCTGTCGTCATAAGAACGTGGCATGAATGATATCATGTCCTCAAGCGTTCTTATTCCGAGTATTGCGAAACGTTCGGCCATCTTTGAGCCGACACCGGGGACTGAGCGGATGCTTTCCATCAGAACGGGATCCTGGCAGCTAATGTGATTAGTATTCCGAATATGTTCTTCATGACAAAATAAAGAAGGACAATGATGATAAGCTCAATGATAGCGACTCCCATTTCGCTCATCCTCGGGAAGGATCCTCTTATCATGTTGGATAACCTCTGGAAAGGATCTGACATCGGTGCATAGGAGTGCATCAGCATTGATATTATGCGTATGACAGCAGAGAAGCCTGCGACCCATATCATAAGAGAGACACCATATGACCAGAAGGCACTGAGCACGAATGCGAGAATAAGACCGAATGTGATTGTTCCGAATTGCCCGAATACAGTGAATATCGACTGGAAGATCGAGAGTATTCCGACTCCGATGATGGGCGAGAAGTCAAACATTCCGATCGTGTATCTCGATGATCTGAAGAGATTCAGGTATGGATCGATCACCATGGCAAGATAGTAGGTCATAGAGCCCGGTCTCGGGTATGGATTGAACCATGATATGAATATCCTTATCCAGATAAGGAACGAGTAAACCTCTATGAGTCTTGCCAGGAAGAGCGAGGCAGTCATTAGAAAATCCATTGTTTTCCTCCATTGATTAAATTAAGGATGAATTCGCAGATTGGCTACCTATGATATCCAGGCCCTGTCTACGATATCCATTCCCCTGAGGTCATCCATCAGTTCCCGTGAGTAGCTTACGAAGTATCCGGCTCCAGCCTGAAGCTCATAGCCGGATTCCTTTTTCAGCGAAAGGCCGACAGGTGTGTAGCCCTCGCTTTCCTTGAGCCTTCTCGCGACAGCCTGAACCTGATCCGGGATGAAGTCCTTGAATGAGATATGTATCATCTGTACGGCATCCGGCTGGAGCTCCTCAGGTCTGACAACCTTATCGATCAGGAAAGACAGTTTCGCTTCCTTGTCCTTCTGGTCGAATGCTCCCATGAAACCATAGATGCCATCTTCTTCCACAGTGTCCATGATCTGCTCATAAAGCTTGGGGAATGCAACAGCATCTACATCGCCTTCTTTAGTCTGAAGCGTGAAGAAGCCCATCTTCTTCTTGTCTTTCGTGATGATCTGTCTGATTGCCGCCACCTGTGCGATGAGAGCCTGTGGTTTCTTGAGCACTATCGTAGAAGGATTCGAGAGATCCGCCCTCACGCAGGCTTCAATCTGCTCTGCATACTTATCGAGCGGATGACCAGAGATATAGAAGCCAAGGTATTCCTTCTCAAGCTGGAGCTTCTCAGCAAGAGGCATCGGATCTACAGGACGCATGTCGAAGTGGAAAATGGACTCATCCTCATCTCCGAAAAGCGAGAGCTGGCCGAAAGCTGTCTCGCTTTTCATGCTTCTGTCATATCTGATCGCATCATCCAGATTCGCGAGAAGCACAGCCCTGTCCGTACCGAGCTCATCGAAAGCACCTGCTTTGATCAGCGATTCAAGGAGCTTTGAGTTGACGACTCCTTCGTTCTGCCTCGAAATGAAGTCGATGAATGACTGATAAGGTCCATGGGCTTCTCTTTCCTTGACTATGATATCGACAACGCCTTCGCCGACTCCCTTGATACCGGCAAGCCCATAGATGATATCGCCGTCGGAGACATTGAAATGCATATCTGATTTGTTTATCGATGGCGGCAATATCCTGAGTCCATATTTAGGCGCAAGGTTCAGGTATTCCGTGAATTTTCCCGGATTGCCCATTTCGTTCGTAAGGTTCGCCGCAAGGAATTCAGCAGGATAATTTGCCTTGAGGAATGCAGTCTGGTATGCAACTACAGAGTAAGCGACGGCATGGGACTTGTTGAATCCATAGCCTGCGAATGGCTCAAGAATATGGAAGATCTCTTCGGCATGTTCTTCTGTGAATCCATTCTTCACAGCACCTGCCTTGAATTTCACAAGCTGCTCAGCAAGCTCATAGACCTTCTTCTTGCCCATGATTCTTCTGAGGATATCTGCCTGGCCCAGTGTGTATCCTGCGATTACCTGCGCGACCTTCATTACCTGTTCCTGATAGACAATTACGCCGTATGTCTCCTTCAGAATGTCCTCAAGACACGGATCCGGGTATTCGATTGCGCGCTTCCCGAGCTTTGAATCGATGTACTGATCAATGTACTGCATAGGTCCCGGACGATAGAGCGCATTGAGAGCGACGAGCTCTTCGATTGTGGAGGGCTTTTCTCTTTTCAGGATGTTCGCCATTCCATCTGATTCGAACTGGAACACGCACTTTGAATCGCCTTTGTCGAGCATGTCGAATGTCTTCTTGTCGTGCTCGTCTATCTTGTTTATGTCGAAGTCCGGTGTATGCTTGTGGATAAGCTCTATAGTATGCTTGATCAGCGTCAGCGTCTTGAGGCCAAGGAAGTCCATCTTCACAAGTCCGCAGTTCTCTATCTGTGTCATAGGGTACTGGGTCGCTACCGATCCTGTCTTCGGATCGACGAAGAGCGGGACATAGTGAGAAAGCACTTCCTTGCCGATCACAACGCCTGCGGCATGGAGCGATGAATGTCTGTTGAGGCCCTCAAGACGGAATGCAGTGTCGAAAAGTTCCTCATAGATTCCTCCGCGGGCTCTTATCTCTCCAAGCTTCGGTTCTGCATCAAAAGCTTTCGCAAGCGTCATTTTCAGCTCATCAGGGATGTATGAGCATATCTTGTTCGCCTCATCATATGGAATATCCAGTACACGCGCGACATCTTTAACTACCTGCTTTGGCTTGAGAGTTCCGAATGTTATGATCTGGCCGACTTTGTCCTTGCCGTAGTGCTCAGTCACATAGTCGATGACACGGCTGCGCCCTTCGAAACAGAAGTCAACATCGAAATCAGGGAGAGATACACGTTCAGGATTGAGGAATCTCTCGAAGAGCAGGTTGTACTTCATCGGATCGACATCGGTGATCGTGATGGAGTAGGCGACAAGGGAACCAGCGCCGCTTCCTCTTCCCGGTCCTACAGGGATGTCATGTGTCTTTGCCCAGTGTATGTAGTCGCGGACGATGAGGAAGTATGCAGGGAAACCCATCTGGATGATTATCCCGAGCTCATAGTCAAGTCTCTGCTGCAGCTCATCAGTCACGACAGGACATCTCTTTCTCAGTCCCTCATTGGCGAGGTAGGTAAGGTAATCAGCCTCATCCTTGAAGCCCTCAGGAATGGTACAGTTAGGGAACGTAGGTCCCGGGAACTTTATCTCAAGCTGGCATCTCTCTGCTATCTTTCCTGTGTTCTCCACAGCCTCCGGGCACCATGAGAAGAGCTCTTCCATCTCCTCAGGAGTCCTGAAGTAGAACTCGCCTTCCTTGTAGCGGAGCCTGTTCTTGTCGTTCTTCTTGGCGGCGGTGCCTATGCACAGCAGCGTGTCATGGGCATTCCAGTCACTCTTCTCTATGTAGTGGATATCATTGGTACAGACAAGAGGAATATCCAGTTCCTTTGAGAGCTTCACAAGCTGGGGATTCACTTCTTTCTGCTCGGGGAGCCCATGGTCCTGAAGTTCAAGGTAGTATCTGTCTCCGAACAGGTCCTTGTACCATTGTGCGCTCTCCTTCGCCTTGTCATATCCCTGCATAAGAAGCTTCCTGGGTATTTCGCCGGCAAGACAGGCTGAGAGACAGATCAGGTCACTGCTGTATGTCGTCAGGGTCTCCCTGTCGATTCTCGGCTTGTAGTAGAAGCCTTCCTTGTATGCGATCGAGTTCAGCTCCATCAGGTTGTGGTAGCCGTTGTCATTCATCGCAAGGAGGATGAGGTGATAGTAACCCTTGCCTTCAGGTGTTGGGGTACGATCCCTCCTGTCACCGGCTGCGACATAGAACTCTGTACCGATGATGGGATTTATCCCGGCTTTCCTGCATGCCTCATAGAAGGTGACCGCACCGAACATGTTCCCATGGTCGGTGATGGCGAGAGATGTCATGCCGCATTCCTGCGCCTTCTTTATATATCTGGGAATGGATGCAGCCCCGTCAAGGAGCGAATAGTCTGTATGATTGTGTAGATGTACGAAGCTCAAGAATTTCTCCTTAAGAAGCTGGCGATGTCAGCGATTTCTCGTTCAGGCTATCTATTATAGACCTGAGGATCCCGCTTGTGCGAGTACGCTGGAGTTTGCTGAGATTCTGGACTGATGAGTCGATGAATGTGAAGATGATTTGCTCAAGCGAACGGAATTCCGTCTCATCGATAGGGAGCCTCAGGGAAGAGAAGACATTATCAATATCCCTGGAATAGACGATGCCTATATTCGGGTATGTGAATGCGATGGTTGGATTGTTCAGAACATCCTGATCGAGTGCTGCTGTGAATGCGATTGCGACAGTCTCGTCAGGAGCTGTCAGCACAGAACCAATGGAAGAGAATGACTGGCAGTCCTTGTCTGAGAAAGAGATTCTTATGCGGGATATCATGCCACCTGATGGGATTGATATCTTTCCATTCTTGTCCAGCATCCTCGTAAGCTGTATCCATCTTGAATGGAGTCTTTTCTTCTTGATGAATCTCACTTCAGCTGTAGCATCCAGAGATATCAGGGTGCCAGGAAATGATGTTGAGATCTCCCTTGCGGCGATTGCGCCTCCGATAGTCGCTTTCCTTGTTATGAGCCTTGAGCCGATTGACCTGATGTTGTCAAGAAGTACCTTTGGCAGAACTGCTTTTCCTGTGCTCATGACCTCATCAAGCGTCACCATCGCGCCGAATTCAGCGAATCTGTCATTCCTCTGGAACCTGTGGAGCTCTTCCATTGATGCGAGCGATATTATCTCCCTTCCCATCTTCTTCGAAGGATATGAATCGGGACGTGTCATAAGGAATGTGCCGCCCGCCCAGAGCTCGGCTTCAGGGTAGTGCATTATGATTGATGCAAACTCCGCCATGTTGTGAGGCGTGTGAATATTCGGAGAGCTCAGCCCTTCGTATATATTCCTGTCGATTGAGCTGCTATTGTATCCGTCTAACACGTTTTCCGCTCCTTATTGCCATTCCCTGCCTCACTATTGCTACCTGATCTTCAGGATCCATGCAGCTGCATTTTATGACTGACAGCTCTTTGAGGATTTCTGCCCTGTCGGTTACTTCGTCCGCAATCAGCGAATGGAAGATGATAGTTCTTGCCTCATAGCAGTCAGAGCAGGGGTATGCCCCTACAGCATCATATGCCTTCTCTATATCCTTGCAGGCCTTTGTTCTCCTGAAGCCATCGAATGTCTGTATTTCCTTTCCCCTGAGCTCGAAAGCAGGAACCAGACAGCTCAGCATTGGCTTGCCGTCAATCAGCACTGCGCACATGCCGCAGAGATTGCCATTGCAGTGATTCGTACCGCTTCCCGAGCCGAGGTTCTCGCTTATGACAAGCGAAAGCGGCTTATCTGAATTGAGGGACAATGAAAGCGTTTTCCCATCTATTGTGCAATCGACTTTCAATCAAGGCCTCCTATATCTGGCTTCTGCCGAGTACTTTCTCCAGCATGCTGCTTGATGTCGGGAGCATGCTTCCTTCTTTTCCGGCTACCTGATACAACGCATTGCTGAGTGCTCCTATGGTAAGGGCTTTCATAAGCGATGCAAGTGACGAGACAGTCGTATCTGTTCCTGTCGCCGTAATTCCGAGATGCATTTCGAAATCGAGTGGAATCATGAATCCGCATTCTGCGATCGTGCTCAGTATCGATCTCTTCACTGCATTCCTGAGCGATGCCTCATTGAGCATCTGGGGAAGTATTATATCTGCCCAGACAGCTGTTACAGTAGGGTAGAAATCAGTTTCGTTTATTATGATCTCCGCAACTACTGTGGCATAGCCCGCGTTCTGGAATTCGCAGGGCAGAGCCGTATTCTGCGCATCAAACATCACTGAGACAGGCAGGGCCTCCTCATCCTTGAGTACCGCAAGCTTCCTTGCAGCGCTCTCAAGCTGCGGTGTCAGTGACGATATTATCCTTGAAAGGACATCAGGGCCCGCATCGAGCGTATCCTGTGATGGATCGAGGAACATGACAGTCTCCGGATGTCCCGGATTTATCTTGTCGGATATCAATGTGCGCCAGATCTTCTGCATATTCGGATGATTTAGCGCTGATGTGTTTATTGTCACATTGTGCTTCTGCGTATATGTCATCATAGAGCGGAATTTCGCAGCTCTTGCGAATGTCGTCGAGAAGCCTGATATTCCTGTTCCTGATGCAAGACCGATTCCCTTTATATAGCCCAGTATCCCGAATGAATGGCGCTGGAAGTTGTTCGCGAACCATTTGCGTTCATATGTTGAGGCTGTGGCAGCGGCAGTCATCGTCTTTCTCTGATCCTCAAGCTCAAACCCGGGAAGATAGTCCGTGAAACGCCTTTTCTCAATATTCCCGCGGTATGCATATGGTGTCATTTCCGTAGCTTCCGCAAGCCTTGAGATATGATACTCAGTGGATGCAAGGGCTTCGGAATAACCCAATGATCCTGTGAAGGCCGCAGGCGCAAGCGCTGATGATCTGATATCGACGGAGCCATGGAATTCTTTCAGCGGATATGGAGGTATGAGCCCTGTCATTGCCTGGCGCTGGTATTCTTCGGGAATCAGCGGCGATGCTCCCATGTCGACAGTCATTGATACTGTTTCTGACAAAGGTTTTCCGTCCTCGTCTGTAATCGTCTTCCTCCTGACTTCGATTCCCGGACGAGAGAAGACAGTCATATCCTTTATTTCGCAAGGAAGACCTGTCCGTATGACAGCAACTGCGGCAATAGCGGAAACTATAGCCGGATTTATCAGGAATTCATCATATCTGCTTCTGTGTGGAAGCTGATGGATAACTATGCTTTCCTTCGGATACATGATGGCCGCAGCGGCAGCGCTCTTTATCAGATCCACCCATTCGCAAGGGGTCTCTATATGGATCTTGCTGTTCTCTCTCCATGCAGTCACTGTGTACATGATATTGGTAGGATGCGATTCATGGCTGAGCGTGAATGCAGATTCGACAGTCTTCAGCTTTGCTTTCTCTTCCTCATCAGGCGTGAACTCGCCCCATGAATACTCAAGCATATCTGGCATCGCAGGCTCTTCGAAGCTCTCATCTTCCGACAGTTTCGCCTCTATGGTGCGCATCTGCATAGCCGCAATCTCATAGTCCGGCGCGAACAGCGCACAGATGATCTGTCCGGGATATGCGATTCTTTCCGATGCCATCATCTCCCGCGTATCGGAAAAAAAAGGAAGGCTGTTGCTTCCCGGTATATCCTTCGCCGTCAGAAGAAGCGTGTACTGGCCCTGCTTTGGCAGTGTTATCTCTTCGATTTTCCTGCCGCAGCTGTCTGAGCGCATAAGCATGCCGCAGCGCATCTTGTAGCGTGAGAAATTCTTACGATCAGCCATGTTCTGAGATTACCATCTAAAATTGCGATTAGCAAGAATCGGGCTATCCTATATAATCTAGGCCATGAACGTTAAGGAAGAAATCGATGCTCTTACGCAGGAGCTGAAGCTTTATCAGGATAAATACTACAAAGAGGGCGTATCCCTCATCTCCGATGGCGAGTATGACCGGCTGACCGACAGGTTGATTGAACTGGAGGCCGCTCATCCGGAACTCGCGCATCCTGATTCACCTACAAAGAGGGTTGGATCTGACCTTACGAATGACTTTCCCGAAGTAAGGCATACGATACCTGTTCTTTCTCTGGACAAAGCATATTCAGAAGAAGAAGTGAGGGAATTCTTCGACAAATCCATCGCAAAGGAAGGCGGGATGCTGTCATTTGCCGCAGAGGAGAAGATCGATGGCGTGTCGATGGTTCTTTATTATGAGGACGGGCTCCTTGTCAGGGCTGTCACAAGGGGAAACGGTGAGGTAGGCAATGATGTCACTGCGAATATCATGACGATGCAGAGCGTTCCTCTTTCGCTTCCTGAATCTGTCACCCTGGCAGTCAGGGGAGAAGTCTATATAAGCAAGTCAGATTTCGAGAAGCTGAATGCAATGGAACCTGATGTGCAGAAACGTGCTGCCAATCCGCGCAATCTCGCAGCGGGGACTGTCAGAAGGCAGAAATCATCAGAGGCAAAACTTGTTCCGCTCAGGATTTTCTGTTATGAGGGCTTCTGGGCCGATAGGAGCCAGACTCCTCCGGATCATCTGAATATTCTCGCAAAGCTTAAAGCCCTCGGCTTCACAATCGATGAGGACTTCGCGTTTTTCTGCTCTACTGCGGAAGAAGCGGAGAAAAGGCTTTCAGCGGCAGGGATAAAGGGAAAGGCATACTCATTCTCCCAGCTTGATACCTATATTGCCGAGATGACAGCCGCCAGACCAGATCTTGGATATGAGATCGATGGTCTTGTCTTCAAGATCGATGAGCTCGATGTCAGGGACCGCTTCGGCTATACAGAGCATCATCCGAGATGGGCCATAGCTTATAAGTTCGAGTCGCCACAGGCTGAGGCAAAGCTTCTCGATGTCACGGTGCAGGTTGGCCGTACAGGGCGCATAACACCTGTTGCCGAGATAACTCCGACAAAGCTCGGTGGCTCGACGATCAGGCGCGCGACGCTTCACAACCAGGAATATATAGATGAGCTGGAGCTTGCGATTGGGGACACTGTATCGATTTCAAAGCGCGGTGATGTGATTCCGGCAGTTGAGCGTGTCACGGAGAAGAATGACAGCGGCAATACGACATTCAGGCTTCCTTCCAATTGCCCATGTTGCGGAAGCCCTCTGAAACATATAGGGGCACTCGATTACTGTCCGAACTATGATTGTCCTGATCAGGTGAGAGGAAGGATCTCCTTCTTCGCATCCTCAGATCAGATGGATATAGAGACGCTTGGCCCGAAGACTGTCGATATCCTCTACAAGGCAGGCATGCTGGACAGCATCAGTGATATATACAGGAACGATTTTTCCTCAGCTGCAGGCCTTCCGGGATTCGGGGAGAAGTCAGCAGCATTGCTGAAAGCCGGTATCGAGGAAAGCCGTACCAGACCATTCGTCACAGTGCTTTCATCGCTTGGGATTGCCGAGCTCGGCAAGAAGAATGCCGGTATTCTCGTGAATGGGGGCTTTGACAGCTTTGACAAGCTTCTGGAAGCTGCGGAAAAGGGAGATCCATCAGTATTCGCATCGCTCCCGGGTTTCGGAGATATCATGGCAGAGAATGTCATCAATGCCTTCAGGGATCCTCATATCATTGCTGTCATTGATGCTCTCAGGGATGCAGGGCTGCATGTCAGTGCGGAGATGGATGAGAAGAAAGATGAGGAAGAGCAGATCTTCTCAGGTCAGGTCTGGTGCGCGACAGGTTCCTTCGAGAATTTCAATCCGCGCTCAAAGGCTCTGGCAGAGATTGAGGCAAGGGGAGGCAGGACAGTTTCCTCCGTTACATCGAAGACGACGCATCTTCTTGCAGGAAAGGGTGGCGGCTCGAAGCGTGCGGAAGCTGAAAGACTTGGCGTCAGAATCGTTTCCGAAGATGAGTTCATGAAGCTTCTCGGAAAGGAGAAGACGGCTCCGGAAGATGGACAGCTGATGCTGTTCTAGGGCACTTTCCCCATTAGAGCCAAACGTTGTATCATCAGGATAGGAGAAAATGCATAAGTTGAACAATCTGGCTATCGAACTCAACGGAATCCTGAAGGATTCAGTGGCTTATGGCTTCCTCTCGCCGATGGGGCAGAGGATGTATTTCCCGAAAGGCATTGTCGCACAGAGCGATGAGGCCAAGGAGAAGGCAAAGCTCTATAATGCGACGACAGGACTTGCCACGGAGAAGGGAGAACCATTCCATCTGACAGATATCTTCTCTGCATTCAGGGATGGCGTGTTCAGGCCCTCTCAGATCTTCTCATATGCACCAGGCGGCGGAGATAAGGAACTGAGAGCTATATGGCAGCGCGAGATGATTGCGAAGAATCCTCATCTTGAGGGTAAGAAGATCTCGATGCCTATCGTAACGGCAGGCCTTACGCATTCGATAAGTCTTATTGCAAACCTTTTCGTGTCACCAGAGGATGAGGTCGTATGCCCTGATCTCTATTGGGATAACTACGAACTCATCTTCCAGGATCTGATTGGCGCCAGGATGAAGCTCTTCCCATTCTATGATGAGAAAGGCGGATTCAATACAGAAGGAATGAAGAAGGCGCTGTATGACGTCAAGGGTGATTATGCAAGGATCATTCTGAACTTCCCGAACAATCCTACAGGTTACACGCCTTCCGCATCTGAGGCCAAGGCTATCGTGGACGCGATTGTCGAGGTTGCATCCTCTGGGAAGAAGGTTATGGTGCTCTCCGATGATGCGTACTTCGGGCTTTTCTTCGAAGATGATGTCGAGAAGGAATCGCTCTTCGCATATCTTGCAGATGCCCATGAGAATATCTTCGCGATCAAAGGCGATGCAGCAACGAAGGAAGAGATGGTCTGGGGCTTCAGGATCGGCTTCATAACATATGCATCGAAGGGCTTCACCGATGCCCATATCGATGCACTGCAGAAGAAGACGCTTGGCGCGATAAGGTGCACTGTCAGCAACTGCGATCGCCCGGGACAGTCTCTCATACTCAACGCATATAAGAACGGAAAGAGCTATCTTGCTGATAAGGAACACCTCTTCTCTGTCATCAGAAGCAGATACAAGGCAGTCCACAAAGCTGTCAGCAAGCATAAGGATGAGACAGTCCTCACCCCATATAGCTTCAATTCTGGCTATTTCATGGGATTCTCCACAAACGGACATGATGCCGAAGAACTCAGGAAGTATCTTCTTGAGAAGTACAGTATCGGTACGATAAACATCGTTGGACGCACTCTCAGAGTCGCATACTGCTCTGTTGAGGAAGAAGGCCTTGAGGATCTTATCGACAAGGTATATCAGGCCGCAGGAGAGCTATGGAGCTGAAGACGAAGACAATCATCCTCCAGGATGGCAGGAAATTCATGGGAGAAGGTGTCCTATGGCTCATGGAGGGCATAGATGAGACCGGCTCACTTCTTGCTGCCGCGAAGAGGATGGGTCTTTCGTACTCCAAGGCCCGGACGATGATGGAACGTCTGGAGAAAGAGACTGGAAGGTGTATGATAGAAAGGAAGAAGGGAGGAGCCGCACATCAGGGAGCGGAGCTCACTTCCTTCGCGAAGGAATATATCTCCCTGTATAGGGAGTTTGACGATGCTGTCAGGAAGGATGCGATGGAAAGATTCTCATCCTTTGCTGAGAAAGTAGCCAAGCTCAGTCAGGAAGAGGAGGAAAGCAATGATGGAATATGATTTCACAATCGAATCGCTTGGGCCTGCGAAGCTGAATTCGCCTATAAGGATGTCGAAGAAGGAAGGCGATGGCTTTGTCGATTATGTCCAGGATACTGACAGGATTCTCTATTCAATCGAGACTGAAGAGACAGCAGAGGGCTCAAGACCTGTGCATTCCGACACACTCATGCTCGCAGGACCTAGGGAGAAGATCTATTTCAACCCGGCTCATGTCCATGCCGCTATATGCACATGCGGCGGTCTCTGCCCAGGTCTCAACAATGTCATCAGGTCTGTTGTCCGCTGTCTCTGGTACAGATATGGTGTAAGAAGGATCTCCGGCATACAGTATGGCTATCTTGGCCTTCTTGAGAATTCTCCATGGCCGCTCATCAATCTGACTCCTGATGTCGTGGATGAGATCCAGGAGAAGGGAGGCACGATCCTTGGTTCTGCACGCGGTGGCGGAAAACAGGTCGAGGAAATCGTGGACACACTTGAGAGACTGAATATAAATATCCTCATATCTGTCGGCGGTGACGGAACTCTCCGCGGTGCCTATGATATCGGAGAAGAGATAAAGAGAAGGGGACTCAAGATTTCTGTCGTAGGAGTTCCTAAGACTATCGACAATGATCTTTCATTCATCGATTCCTCATTCGGATTCGATACTGCAGTCTCGATGGCAGTACCTATCATCAGGGGAGCGCATGTTGAGGCAAGAGGTGCCATCAACGGCATCGGTCTTGTGAAGGTCATGGGAAGGGAATCCGGTTTCATCGCAGCCAACGCAGCTATTGCCCAGTCAGATGTCAATTTCTGCCTTATCCCTGAGAGCCCATTCGATCTCGATGGCCCTAATGGCCTCCTTGAGCATGTGAAGAGAAGAATCCTTGAGCGCGGCCATGCTGTCATTCTCGTTGCAGAAGGCGCAGGCCAGGAGTTCGCACCTCCTACAGGAGAGACCGATGCTTCAGGAAACATCAAATATCATGATATCGGCATATTCCTGAAGAATAAGATAAAGGAATACTTCGCGGAGCAGGGCATCACGACATCGATCAAGTACATCGATCCGTCATACATCATCCGCTCATCAGCTGCGAACAGCTATGACTCTATCTACTGCGCAAGAATCGGTGCCCATGCCGTCCATGCCGCAATGGCAGGAAAGACGCAGTGCATCGCATCGCGCGTGAACAATCAGTATGTCTATGTTCCTATCAAGGTTGCTGTATCCAAGAGAAGCCATGTGGATATCGAGGGCTCTCTCTGGAGGGACGTGCTTGAGAACACAAGACAGCCGTTCTCGATGAAGAACAACTGATTCATTCTGTTTTATGCTTTGGACTGTCGCAAAAATCACTTTTGAGAACTGATAGTATCCATTTAGCAACCACGGAGCAGGGCTTTTGCCCTGCTTTGTGTATTAAAGCAGATGAATTAAGGCAGAATCTGGCCGATTGTGACAGATAAGTGGTCTTAGAATTGAATATGCTGGGAGGCGTCTTTAGTTATCTTAAACTAGAGTGGCGTGCCCGTCTTGCCATTGGCAAGTCGTATGGAGTATATGAGGACATTACCTGCCATCTTCTGCTGTTTTCGTTCCAATGTATTATAGGGTTGAAGTGATAGATATCTGCTATGTTTTGTTCTATGAGCATGTGCCGTTCTTTTGTTTTGCAACTGAACTTTAGAGCTTACATGCTTTTCTTTTCAATCGCTATTATTCAATCCACTAACTTTCGGGGAAGAACTATTTTTTTTTGAACTAAGATATTGATTTACCTAGGATAACGGTTATCAAAACTACCATATTCTGATACAGTAAAATACTGTTGAAAATGTAGAGGAGACAAACCATTAAACATATATGTTATCAATTGCTATAAGCATGTCATCAAAAGAATGAAGAATTGAGTTGATGACCTTGGATTGCCTCCTAGCGGCATTGATTAGGATACGAAAGCAAAGGTGAATTATGCAACAGCATGAGTGGGACAGAGACGATGCAACATTGCTACTTAGTTATTATTTGAAGTTCAATAAAGGTGAACTATCTGAAGAAGATGCTATTTTGTTTGTTTCAAATGAACTAAGCAAAAAGAAGTCTGAAGAATTTGTGACAGCAGATGAATTCGGAAGTCCTAACGATGTTCACACACATTTTTTGGAAATAGCTGATTATTACCAGAACGGTAACAATGGGACCAAGAGAGATGTATTCAGTGATGTTGTTGCTCAGTATAAGGTAGGTAACCCTGATAACAATTTCAATCTAGGTTCTTGTGACAACAGAGTAGAACATATTGTAGATTTCTCTATATCTAGCAGTTACAAGTACACTAAGCCAATAAGTTGCAAATATAAAGGACATAGTGTCCAATGTAATGGATGGAATGAATTATATATCAACCTTGTTAAGTTGATTTATACTGAATGCACTGAAACATTCCCTATTTCTTGTAAATTGTCTTCAAGTTCGCGCATTGACATTGGAAATTCTGATGGAATGGTTAATCCAAAAGAGATATCAGATAATCTTTATCTTGAATGTAATGTAAGTACAACGACCATTATTAACAAGTTGCGAGCATTATTTAAGCTTTGTGGGATTGATCATCACGATGTGGTAATAAAATACTCAAAGCCTAATGATATTGAGGCCATTAGGCGGAAAAGAAACATATATGCAGAAGGCATCGAATATACTCCAAGATTTAGCTCAATAATAAAACAGATTATATCCGAGCATTATGTATATGGATTCCCGATTAATTCTGAAATGCATATTATGCGACTTCGAAATTTTGCTGAGATGAACAATGTTATTCTTCCAGAGGCAAATGAAGACGTAAAAAGGGAGATACTTGCTGCTGGTGTAAAAATTGACGAGAAGATTTTTGTTCTAGATGAGGCTCTTATTGATGGTGTTGCTTCGATCCTTGACAACATTTTCGACACGGAAACAAATGTTGCTTTCTTAGATTGCCTAATGAAAATCAATGAGCAGTTTTTAAAACAGCACCACGTTATTTCATCTGAAATGCTAAAATCTGTTTCTCGAATAGTTAGGCCGGGCTTATTTTATGGTTTAAATTTCATTTCCAAAGGCAAGGTCAATGAGCAAGAAGCTGTTGTCCAGGAAGTAAATCGGGTTTGTGGAGACGAATATTTTGTTGACTGTAATTCTCTGAAGCATAAATTACCTTATGTTCCAGCAACTAAAATAGTGAGGTGCTTGTCTTCTAGCTCAGAATTTGTGTGGAATGGAGATGGAACATATTTTGTTTTAAGGCACTTTACCCTTTCAAATTATGATAAGGAATTATTATCTAATTATGTAAGGCATGAATGCGATTTGCGTGGGTATGTTTCGATTGCGAAACTGCCTTATCAAAAGATAAGTGATGAATACTTCGAGCTAACAGAAAGAGCAATACAAGAATCTATATATAATGCTCTTTTTAAAGATGAATACTACTTGAAGGATGGTAAGATTCTTACTAAATGTAATGAAATAGATCTTCCTTCCTTGCTAACAAGAAATTGTAAGAACAAAGCAAAATGCACAGTATCTGAGCTACTTTCGATAGATAGTGAATTGGCAGGAGTGCCAAATAAGCAAAGAGTGTTGACTGTTCTTTATGATTCAATGATTAGAATATCGGAGGACGATTTTATTTCAGATGCTCAAATCAATTTTGATTGTGAGAAAATAGATGAGATACTATCAGAGATTGTCGGTAATCGATTTACATCGATTAAAAGTATCGCAACATTTGCCTTGTTTCCATCATGTGGAGTGGCATGGAATTATTACCTGCTAGAGAGTTATTGTTATCGATTCAGTAAGCTTTTTAAGCTTTTGGTAAATCATTTCAATGATAAGAATGTTGGGATAATTGTATCGAAAGGTCTGGATCTTAGTTATTTTGAAATACTGTGTGATACTGCAGCTTTTTCCAATGTAGAGCTCACTGAAGAAATGATAGGACAGTATTTCTTTGAAAATGGATATACTGCAAAAAGAGAATATTCAAACATGTCTACCATAATCGAGCAGGCAAAGAAAAAAAGAGAGGGGGTGTAATTCCAATGTATTCATATGTTTATGACTCAGACACTGGTGGAATTATTCTTAATTCTTCCCCTACTGTCTTTTCAAAAGAACCTCGTCCGGTATGGGCACAGGAGATGAATCTTTTGGGATTTCACAAATATTGGGAATTCGATAATGAATGTGATGTACCATATATGTGGGCAGAATCTAATGTGTATTGGTATCATGGAGTCCAAATAGCTAGAGCTAAAGGCGGATCCTTGTATGCAGTCCCAGAATTAGAGCCTATTCCTAATGAGAGAGGCTTAATTCCATTCTCCAGAGAAAATGGAATTGTTCTAAAGCCAATTAATGTTTCTGAGATGTGTAATCGAAATAAAGAATTGATTAATATCATAGAAAACAATACGGTCAGGAAAATAATTCAGGAATATGAGAAATTTAAAAATCGTTTAGATATCTTCCATGTGGCTTATTCTGGAGGAAAAGATAGCACAGTTCTTTTGGACCTAGTAAAGAAAGCACTTCCTGTTGGAAGCTTTGTTGTCATATTCGGTGATACTGGCATGGAATTCCCAGATACGTATGAGACTGTGTCGAAAGTAAAGACTGAATGTGAAAAAGATGGTACACCTTTCTATATTGCTCAATCTCATTTTGATCCATTAGATTCTTGGAAATTGTTTGGGCCTCCTGCTCGTGTTTTACGTTGGTGTTGTAGTGTACATAAGAGCACACCGCAAACATTAAAAATGAGGGAGATAACAGGTAAAGATGATTATATTGGCTTAGATTTTGTTGGGGTTAGAGCCCATGAGAGTGTTTCTCGTAGCAGGTATGATTATGAAGGTATAGGTAAGAAACAGAAGGGACAGTATAGTTATAATCCTATTCTAGAATGGACATCTTATGAGGTATGGCTTTATATTTTTATAAACAAACTAGAAATTAATTCTGCCTATAAGAAAGGAAACTCTCGAGCTGGTTGTCTCTTTTGTCCGATGGGAGGAGGCAAAGGGGATTATATTCAGAGGTCTTCATATCCAGACGAAGTAGAAAGATACATTTCCATAATTAAAGATATGAACTCTAAAGATTCTTCAGACGAGAAGGCTTTGGATAGTTATGTTTCTAACGGTGGCTGGAATGCAAGGAAAAATGGAAGGGATTTGACAATTGCTAGTCAGCGTTGTTTTGAAGAGATAATTGATGGGAAATACATTATTACTGTTACATCTCCGACAACAGATTGGCGAGAATGGATAAAAACTATTGGCGAAATTCCTTTCGAATTTGATTATACGGAAACGACGGATGGTTATGTTATTACTTGTTCTGCAAAGGAAGCCAAAACATACCCTAATGTATTTAAAAAATTTAAGCAGGTATTCAAGAAAGCGTCCCATTGTGTGGGCTGTAGAGTATGCGAGACAAATTGTAGAAATGGATGTATATCATTTGACGGAGGTTTGTCTATAACAGATTGCATACATTGTGGGCAGTGTCATGAAATTGATGATGGATGTTTAGTATATCACTCTGTTCGAACAAATAATGGGGAAGGGATTATGAAAAAGGAAAGTATTAACTCGTTTGCAAATCATGCACCTAAGTCAAGTTGGGTACAGGAATTCTTTAATCTTGGAAATGAATATTGGAATGAAGGAAATAATTCATTAGGTAAAAACCAGGTTCCAATGTTTAAACGTTTTTTGAGAGAGTGTGGAGTAATAGATTCAAAGAATAAAACTACCATCTTATTTGATATTATTAAGCGCATTGGATGGAGAGATAATACAGCGTGGGGGTTAATGCTATCCAATCTTGCATACAATAGGCAATGCAGATGGTACATCGAAAATATGAATATTGGCGAGTATTATGATCGCAAGTATATCAGTGATCTACTTGTATCTGATGGGGTAAAGAAAGATGATGCAACCTCAATTATCAATTCATATAAAAGGTTCTGTGAGCTGCCTCTAGGTGAAACTTTGAATTGGGGGTACGTAGAAGAAGATGGCAGACAAATCGTAGGATTATGTCGCACAAAATGTAGTATAAATGATAATCGTATTATCTTATATTCTTTGTATTTATTTGCTGAAAAATGCAATATTGGGAAAGAGTTTAATGTTTCATATTTATTTGATGAAGAGGTTGAGCGTAATGGAATAAGTCCTGTGAGGTTGTTTGGGATAGAAGACGCAGAAGAATTAAGGACAATATTAGTAGGTCTGACCGCTCGTTACCCAGATTTCATCAACGCAACGTACACTAATGACCTTCAAAGCGTATCTTTGCGTGATAAAAGCTCAACTGATGTCCTGACGTTGTTCGAGGAGGAGTTCTAATATGGCTGTCAATAAATACTGTGAATATTTCAATGTAAATGAATCTTATTTTCCTTGCATAGATGAGTCTGCGATTAACGCTGGTGCTCCTTGGGAGACAACTTACCCACACGAAACTTTTATTAATTTGCTGAATAACGTTGAGAAGATGTTAGGAGGAACAACAAATCGTTCGATTTGGATTCATGGTGCATACGGAACAGGAAAGTCCCAGTGTGCTTATGCTTTAAAAAGGATTTTGGAAGTTCCAGATGATGAACTTCAAGAATATTGGAATCGTTATGACTCTTTACGAAAGAATCATGTTCTATTGAATAAGCTAATTGGGCATAAAGAACAAGGTGTATTACCTGCCTATCGTTATGCCTCTGGAAGTATCACATCGCCCCAATTACTTTTCCTTGCCATCCAAGAAAGTATCCGAAATGCTCTTGATGCTATTCCAAATGCATATAAAGGAGAAAATACTCTTAAAGAAAGTGTTATCAGCTGGCTGTCTGATACGGCACATAATGGGTTTGTGAACGAGCTTTTGAAAAAGCCAGAATGGATGTCAGAATTTTCACAGTCTAGTGCAGATGAAATAATAAATTCATTGAGAAAGAGTAGTGATGTATCGGACTTAATGGAAAGTATATTTAAGATGGCTACAAAAGAAGGTATTACTGCCTTGAATTTAACGGCCGATTCTCTTTCTGATTGGATAAAAGATGTAATAGAAAAAAACCGTACGAAGATTGTTTTAATTTGGGATGAGTTTAGTGGATTCTTCCGCCAAAATCGCAGTTCATTAGATGAATTCCAAAAGATAGTGTCTCTGTGTCAGGAAACACATTTTTATTTTGTTATTGTTACCCATCCTATAACTTCTATTGCAGGAGCTACGGTCTCTCGAGACGACCCCATGAGTGTCGTGATGCAGCGTTTTGTTCAAATTGAGATAACTCTTCCTTCTAATATTGCATTTGAGTTAATAGGACATGCTTTTTCTGTAATAGATGCAGCAAAGAGTCAGTGGGAAAAAACTATAAATGACTTAAGCGACTCGGTTGATGCTTCAAAGAATGCCGTTATGAAAGCTGTGGATGTTAAAAATGATGACGTGATGAAAAAGATGCTTCCTATTCACCCAATGGCGGCTCTGGTTCTAAAAAATATAGCATCTGCATTTCAATCAAACCAGAGAAGTATGTTTGATTTTATAAAGACTCCAAGAGATTTAGATGCGCATGCTTTCCAATGGTTTATTCAAAATGCTAGCCCATTATCTGATCGTCGCTTGCTCACCATTGACATGCTGTGGGACTTTTTCTATGAAAAAGGAAAAGACTATTTAACATCTGATATAAAACTTATTCTGGATACCTATCCACAGCAAGCAAATCTTATAGAAAAAGAAAAGGTTGTGTTGAAAACAATCTTAATTATGCAAGCTGTTGATCAACGTCTCGGTGGTGCAATTCCTTTGCTAAAGCCAACGGATCAGAGCCTCTCCTATGCATTTGAGGGAGATGCAGAAGAATATGCTAATGAGTGTAAAGGTTTGGCAAAAGGACTTGTTGATAAAGGGATTCTTATCAAAACACCTAGCGTGGATGGGCGTCAGGTTTATGCTGCAGCTGTTTTAGCCGGTGATAGTACTAAGATTGATAAGTTTAAAGAAGATATAAGAAAACTTGCAAACATATCTAAGTTAGTTGAGGAAGGTGAAGAAATTGCAACTTCGCTTAGCCTAACACCGCCTCTGAGATTGCGATATTCGGACAATATGGACAAAGGTTCACTGCCTGTTGTCACCATACATAATTTTACAAAGATAATGGATCAGCTTAAGGTCAAAGATTTTGGCTGGCATTTTTATGCTGTTCTTGCAGTTGCAAAGACTGAGGATGAGGCTCTAATATTCCGAAATCAAATTAAGAAAACTATTTCGAATGAGGATTACAAAAATATAATTGTAATAGATACCCTATCAACACCGTTGGGACGTGAGGCTTTTGAGGAATACGTAAATTATTCTGCAATGGCGAGCTACTATACAGGAAATAATGCTCAACAAGCGAAGGAGAATGGTAGAAAGGCAAAGGAAGTTCTTTCAGTTGCATGGAAATCACGATTACATGATGGATCATTCATTGTATGGTCTTATTCGAATCAAGATGGAGAGAAAGCTGCTGGAATTAATGATGTTTATACAATCATGAGAACATTTGTCTTACAACGTTTTGAATTTATCCCTGATTTTATAAAAGGTTTAACAGAGAATCAGCTCAAGGTTACTCAGCCGAAACAGGTTGCACGATTTGGTTTTAAAGAGACAGAAGTAAAGGGATTAATTGCAGGATGTGAAAATAGGGTCTTAAACAAGGTTTGGAATATAAAAGAGTATTGGAAGGATCCTGATTTAGAAAACGATCCGTTTTCAATAGTCAAATTAGCAGTTGATGATTTAATCTCCAAAGCATTCAAGGAAAGTGGCAGAATTTCAATTGAAACGATTTGTTTATTCTTAGAAGAGACTTATGGATATGCACCATCAAATTTAACTGCATTCATTGTTGGTTTCTTGCTTAAAGAATATAAGTCAGAGCCCTATCGTTTCCTAGATTGTGAAGGTCATCAAGAGCCAATGACAAGCGATAAGCTTGCTGAGACGATAGGTAACTTCTATTCAAGGAAAAGTAAATCAGCATATATTGTAAGTCTTACACCTGAAGAAAAGTCTTTTTATGAATTAACGGAAAAGGCTTGGCGAATAAATCCAGATTCATGTTCTTCTATTTCTCAAACAATTAATCTGATTCAAAAAAGAATGAGAGAATTCATATTCCCTGTATGGGCGCTTGAAGAGGTGGATGATAATGGTGTCTTTGATATTGTCAAAAAATATATGGAGTTGATCCAGAATGAAGCTGATAAGGCTCATTCTATTGCAATTGAAATAGGAAAGATAAATCTTGGTAGAAATACTTATGGAGATAATTTACGGGCTTTATTGACAGAAGAGAATTGTCAAAAAGGAATGTCTCTGTTTATCCAACATTTTGAAGGTGGTAAGCTTACTTCTTTAGCAAATGACATAGGAGCAACTGAACATTTATTGGCTGATATCAAGAAACTGTTTAGCGTCAAATACGCAGCCTTGTGGAACTTGTCAACTGGAGAAGATGAGATTCGAAAGCTAATAATTGAATACAGCTTCATTAATGTATCGAACAGTATTTTAAATGTACAAAAGAGTACTAAGGAAGATACGTTTAAAGCTTGGAGAGAAACGCTAAAGTTTTTGGGATTATCTGGTGAGTCTTTGAAAGCTAAATTCCCAAATCTAAGTATGTTAGTTACGATCTTGCTAAAGGTGGCAAATTACGAAGATATTTTACCAGCAGATCTCAAAACAATATATGACGAGCTGATTATGCATAATGTAGAGCTACATAGTCTGATAGGCTCTCCTTTACATGTTTTCATAGATCTTTATTCTCCATACCTAAATGGGTTTACCCCTGAGGAGTGTGAGGATATTAAGAATTCCATTACGGAAGATATGTTTGTATTAACTTCAACTAAGGGGAATGAGGTTGTAAAGAAAGCAGCTACAGATTATCGCAAAAATCAAGTTAAAAATCAGCTTTACAGCCTTTGGAGCAGTAAAACAAATGGATCAAAGACACCTATGCAATGGTCAGAGCAACATAGAACTCCTATTCTTTGTTGTATTGACCCGCAAATATATAGCGCTGCCAAAAAAGCTTTTTCTGTTCTTAATGGTGGTCAACAGAATGAGAGCGAAATTAAAAATGCATTGAACTTCCTGGAGACTGCTACTTTCTTTGAATCTATTGCAGATCGTGACTTTAGGGACAAATGCTTTTTTGATCGCTTAGTTAAATCATATGCAGGCATTCTTACTGATATAAATCAGATTCGGGATAGACTTGAATCCACCAATATTCCTGCTTATGAGTGGTGCGATGATCCTTTAATTAGTGATGAAATAAAGAAAATGGCAGAGGCTGAATACTATTCCGGTGGTAGTGATTCGGTAATAAGTGCAATCGATGCGATGACTGAAGATCAACTAAAGACATGGCTCAAGAACCTTGTTGAAAAGGATATAGAATTAGGAGCTAAGATTATTAGTAGTGGAGGGAAGGAATCATAATGTTGTGTGAGATGGTAAAACAGTATTTTTCCGACGTAAAGGGATTGCCTTTCTTCTATATTGTTGGGGATATAAAATATGACCAAGTACTGAGCAAGTTTAAACAAAATAACATAATTGTTGATAGAATCAGCGATTTTTGTCCTAAAGAAGACAAGTTCCCAAATATTGATGATGTAATAGATTATTTTCGAACTTTGGATATGGACTATCGTGAAAATAAACACGTCCTCATAGGCCTTGGTGAGTTTATGGCAATAAGAGGTTCAAATGTAGCTGAAAAGCTGATACGCCGATTAGAAAAAACCACACTGGGGACGGCGCGGGTTGTCCTCCTCTTACGGCATGTTACTTCGCATGTAAAAGACATCTTGAACGAAGATACTAGAACAATAGAGCAGCAGCGTTTGTACATTGACCAAAGTGAAAACGAATTAATAAATACAGTATGTACAAGGTATACAATAAATATAAACGTTGCAAAAGGAATAAAAGGTCTTTTACATGAGCTTGAAGATGGGAATACAGGATTAATTTATTTTCAATCAGAATTAGATTACAGCAACTCACTGCTACCTATAACTTACATAAGGACTGCATTTGATGCAGTAAAACATAATATTCCCAAATTAAGGTTGTCTAAAGAGATGGGCGAAGATGCTCAATGGGAGCGACTATTTCTTGATCTTCAGAAAAACAAGTACAGCTTAGATAAGCTACTAATGGATAGAGGATATCAAGATAATTTTGAAGAAGACTTCTTCAAAAAAAGTACAGGTTTAGAATACAAGAATTGGCTTTTCTTTGTAGCTCTAAAACAGAACTATGAAAATATTCAGAATAGTTACTTAGCATACGTTGTTACACAAACAGATCATTATGAAGATTTGAGTAGAAATGTTCTTACCAAAATAATCCAGATACCTCGAAAAGATAGTCGTTTTGACAAGTTTTATTTTGAACGGAAAAGAATAATACGAGATTATCCTGAATCTGAGATTGCTTATTTTATCCAGGAAAATAATATAGATCCAAGTGAATGTATTTATCATTTAACAGATAATACTAAAATTGAGAAAGAAGAAATAATTAAATGGGTATCCCAAAATGGCTATATTGATGACATATCTACAATTTATCCTGCACTGTCTCAATATTTAAGTGAATATCCATTTGATTGTGGAAAACTCTCGGATAAATTAACACAATATTTTAAGCAATATAGATATCTCAAGCTAGAAAATAGAATAACACCAGAGTTTATGGATTTGGTGAACCAGAATGCATCAGAACTTCCATATACTCGACTCGAATCAAGAGATAGCGCAATATTACGTATTCCTGATGATAAGGATTCATTTTTGCTTTGGATAGATGCACTAGGCATTGAATATCTTCCTTATATTTCGTATTTGGCGAAAAAAAACGGGTTGTCGATTAAAACAGATATTACATATGTTTCGTTGCCTTCTATTACTTCTATTAACAGAGGGTTCTATGATAAGTGGAGCGACTCTAGAAAAAAGAAAGAATCTAGGCTTGATGAAATAAAGCACAAGGCGGAGGGCGGATATTACTATCAGCCAGGGCAAGCACCAGTCCATTTAGCTTTAGAGCTGAAGGTTATCGAGGAAGCGATGAATTATGCTACAACTGAGCTTGCATTACATAAATGCAAACAATTTGTAATTGCAAGCGACCATGGAGCATCTCGATTGGCTGTAATTCATCATCAAGAAGAAAAGTATGAGACGGATACCAAGGGAGAACATTCGGGAAGATGTTGTAAGGAATTTCCTGATGCTGATCTTCCTCAGGCTGTACGTGAAAATGGTTATTTTGTCTTGGCAAACTATGGTCGATTTAAAAATAGTAGAGCAGCAAATGTTGAAGTGCATGGAGGTGCTACTTTAGAAGAAGTTATCGTCCCAGTTATTACTCTTTCCCTTAAGAAGCAAAGTAATTTGAAAATTATGCTACTTAATGAGAATTCAATATATTGTGATCGAAATTTAGGTACAAATATAGTTATCTACATTTTAGATGCTGAACATAAAGAAAATATCAGTATTGTGATTGGTGATAAGCGCTATAAAGCACAAACATATAATGGCTATCACTACTATTCAATTGATATTCCAGATATAAAACGAGCAAAGAAAGGTGTATCTGCAAATGTATATGATGGAGAAGATTTAATCGGAACGATTAAATTTGATATCAAAAGTAAAATCGCAAAATTAAATGACGATTTTGACGATTTGTTTACGGAGTAAAAGTATGGATTATATAGATCGTCTTAGAGATTGCTTTGATGAAATGGTAGTATATAAGGATTTGAAGAAGACCAACTTCTTTTCTGCTCTTAGCCTGCCTTCTTTTATGAGAGACTGGCTTTTGAAGAAATTTGAAGATAATGAAGGTAATTTTGATAAAGATGACTTATCTCGCTTTGTTAGAAAATTTATTCCACGAAAAGATGATTGGACTGCTATTAAGAATAGAGTAATCATTGAAGGGGAGTTGGTAAAATTTCTAGCAAAAATTTCTGTTGATATTGATGTAAAGACAGGCAAAGTATCTTTTGCTTTACCAGACTTTGGACTTGGTAATAAAGATACTGTGATAGAAAGTGATGTATGGGATGCTTGTAAAGACGATCTTGTCAAAGGAAATGATATATGGGGGATGATAACGTTGGGATATCTTCCTCCTGAAGAATGTGATATTGAATATGATTTTGAAACAAAACATTCGAAAAGCAAACCGGCAAAAGAAGGTAAAATTCAATTGGTTTCATTTAAAAACTTTTGTCCATATCAAATTGACTTAGATCAATATAAGGAAGCACGAAAAGAGTTTTCTGTTGAAGAATGGATGGATATTTTGCTTGGCGCTGTGGACTATAATGCAAATGGCTACAAAAATGAGGAACAAAAACTAACAATGCTCACAAGACTTTTGCCTTTTGTTGAGAAAAGGCTTAATCTGATAGAGCTTGCTCCTAAAGGAACAGGGAAGTCATACCTTTTGGGCAATGTAAGTCGTTATGGCTGGTTGTCTAGTGGTGGTGTGATGAGTCGTGCAAAAATGTTCTATGATCAAACTAAGAGAAAAGAGGGGCTTATTGTTGGAAATGATTTTGTTACTCTAGACGAGGTCCAAACAATTTCATTTACAGATACCGATGAAATGAGAGCTGCCTTAAAGGGGTATTTGGAACAAGGCAATTTTACGGTAGGAAACTATAAGGGCGTTGCTGATGCTGGCGTCATCTTATGCGGAAATATAAGAAAAGAGATAATGGATGCTGATGGATATAGTAATATGTTCACAGAACTGCCATCAGTTTTTCATGAGTCAGCTCTTATAGAAAGATTTCATGGATTTATCAAAGGCTGGAATATTCCTCGCATGAATGATGATCTAAAAGTGGGAGGCTGGGCTCTTAATTCTGAATACTTTTGCTCAATAATGCATGAACTACGTAGTGATATGACGTATAGAAGTATAGTTGATGAATTAATTATTGTTCCTGAGCAAGCTGATACACGAGATACAGAAGCAATCAAACGTATAAGCACAGCATATTTAAAACTGTTGTTTCCTCATGTTGAACATGCATCTGACATTGAACCATATGTTTTCAAAAAGTACTGCTTAACTCGTGCAAGAAAAATGAGGGATACCATAAAATATCAACTTGGTCTATTAGATGTAGAATATAGTGGCAAGGATTTGCCTACATTTAATGTAAGAGGTTTAGATTAAATGGTTAGGAGAAAATGCTATGTTTGCGGTAAAGAGCCGTTAACAAAAAATGAAATTGGCTTAACAAAGAAGTTGATAGATCAGAAGGCTAGTCATTTTTATTGCATTAATTGTCTAGCTGATTATCTTGAAGTCTCTTCAGATGAGTTGATTGCTAAAATCGAAGAGTTTAAAGACGAAGGGTGCACCTTATTTCAATAGTATAGGAGCTAACGTGATTTATGCTGATAATGCTGCAACAACAAGGCTAGATATAGATGCTTTGCATGCAATGCTACCTTGGTTACAAGAAGAGTTTGGTAATCCATCTCAACCATATTCATTTGCACAAGCACCTCGAAAGGTCATATCAGATTCGAGAGAATTGATTGCAAGTTGTATTGGGGCAAACGCAGATGAGATATATTTTACTTCAGGTGGTACAGAGAGTGATAATTGGGCAATTTTAGGAACTTTAGATAATGCTAAGGCTCATATTATTACGAGCAAGATTGAACATCATGCTATTCTAAATACTTGTAAATATTTGGAAGATTGTGGAGCGAACATTACCTATCTTGATGTAGACAGTACAGGGATAGTTTTGCCCAAAATGCTCTTAAATCAGATTTCTCATAAAACAAATTTAGTATCTATTATGTTTGCGAATAATGAGATTGGAACAATAGAACCAATATCAGAACTTGCTAGTATTGCTCATGAAAATCATTCAATATTCCATACTGATGCTGTTCAAGCTGTAGGGCATGTTCCAATAAATGTTAATTCACTGAATGTGGATCTCCTTTCCGCTTCAGCACATAAGTTTAATGGACCAAAAGGAATTGGGTTCTTATATATACGAAGAGGCATTAAGATAAAACCTATTGTCCATGGGGGAAAGCAGGAAAGAAGAATGCGTGCTGGTACGGAAAACGTAGCAGCAATAGTTGGAATGGCTACAGCACTAAAAAAGAATTGTGATAATCTTTTTGCTATTAGTCAGAATCTAAGAACAATAAAAGATATTTTCCTTAATACGCTGGAAAGGAATAAAGTAGATTTTATATGTAACGGGGATCCTCTGGGAATTCCTGGGAATACGAGTATTTCAGTTAGAGGAATCAGTGGAGAGACTCTTTTGCACCGTCTAGATTTAAAGAAAATTGCTATATCTACGGGGTCTGCGTGTGACTCTGGCAGTACACAAATCTCACATGTAATTAAAGCTATTGGAGTCCCAAATGAATATGCAGAGGGAACTGTTAGAATTAGTTTTGGCAGTAATAATACGATTGACGATGCGATAAAAATTGCGGAAGCAATAGTTGATGTTTTAAGAAAGCGTAACTGATAGCACAAGACGCATCATTGATAATCGGAAATAATTTTTCATTAGCGAGATTATCAGATGTTACTTCGATTCTTCGCTTACAAAATACATTATGAAAGTTTTTCACGAACGTCAGGTAGGAGAATCTTTTCGTGAGAATCATACATGTTTTTTCCGTCATGAGCATTCCCGAGGTTGTGCTCACAGACAAAATGGTGAGGGATTAGCCAGTGGATGTCATTTTCAACCGTGAATATGGCGATTCCCAGCATATCATCGGATTCGTTACGGGGTTTTGCAAGACCAGGCATCTATTGACTGATTAATGGATGCTGTCGATTCTCAAAAGTGATTTTTCAACAGCCTCTTTTCTTATCTGTGCTTTTCAGGTGCTATTGCCTTGTTGAGGATAAGAAGGGAAACTGTGCTGAATGCTATGCAGATCACGGCCATTGCCATTCCCTTGCCGACGCTTCCCTGCTCAAACTGCCTGTTGATGTATGTTGATACTGTAAGCGTATTCGTAGGTGCGATGAGTGAAGGTGTGACAAGCTCCCTGAATGCGATTATGAATGTCATCATCCAGCCTGAGAGTATTCCTCTTGATATCAATGGAAGGGTTATGTGCCTGAAGACATATCCGGGCTTCCCTCCGCATATCCTGCCTGCTGCTCTGAGGCTTCCGCTGATCTGAGAAAGCGATGAACTCACATACTGCACTGTATATGGCAGGAACAGGATCACATAGCTCAGGACCATGATCCAGATTGTCCCATAGATAGGCACTGCTTTATAGATTCTGTTGTAGAAGAGCATTATGCCGAGAACCAATACTATGCTAGGAAGCATCTCCGGAATCAGTGCAATGCCTTCCACAAGCCTGGATTTCCTTGATGAGAGAGCACATGCAGTTCCGAGGAAAGCCGCTATGGTCGCGGATGTCACTGCAAGGAAGATCGATACCGAGAGCGCATTGATGCCCTGTCTGTCTTCCGTGAATACCAGAATGTAATTGTTCAAGGTGAAGTTACCTGCTCTCAGTCCATATCCTCTCAGTTTTATAAGCGATGAGGCAATTACGGAGAAGAGAGGGATAACCATCGTGAAGAAGATCACTGCTGTTATGAAAATCCAGCATATGGCTTTTGCTGCAGGCTTCAGTGTTATTATCCTGGATGCAGAGCTCCTTCCGCCTACAATGTTGTATGTCTTCTTCATCGTGATGTAGTTCTGCAGCATCCAGATAACAAGACAGATTCCGATCAGCAGTGATGCGAGCGATGCGGATTTGCCGAACTCAATGGGAGCTACAGTCGCGTATCTGTGTATGTCAGTCGTGAAGACTTCGAAGCCTATGCGTCTTCCCAGTGTCGATGGCGTGCCGTATTCTGATATCGTCTTCACGAATACGAGAAGAGCGCCTATCGCATAGTTCCCAGTCAGAAGCGGCATGAAAAGCTTCCTGATTCGCAGAGGAAATCTTGCGCCAAGCACAGCACCTGCCTCATCAAGGGATGAGGGGATCGCAAGCATGGCATTTTTCATCATCGTCATCATGAAAGGGAAGACGTGGAAGCTCATTACAAGCACAAGGCCTGCAAGGGAGAAGAACCAGTCCGACAGGAATGCGGCAGAAGGGATAAGCTGCTGCAAAAGGCCACGTCTCTGCATGAAGAGTATCCACCCCATCGATGCGATATAAGGCGGTGTCATGAACGGGATCATGAATATGATGTCGAAGAATCTGTATCTGGCGAACTGCGTTCTGGAGAATATGAATGCCAGAGGCAGCGCAATTGCCGATGAGACTATTACCACGAGAAGCCCGAGAAGAAGCGATGATCCTATCATCCGGGCATTCTCGCTTTCCGTGATTGTGTCGATTGCCTGAGTGAGGCTGAACTGCCCGTCGGGGAAGACAGCCTCGGCGAATATGGAAAGGAGAGGGCATATGATCAGGATCGATAATATGATTATCAGAAGAATGGGGAGCCTGTTTCTCATATGCCCTCTGTCCTTTATCTTGCGCAAAGTTCGTTGATTCTTGCAGCTGATTCTGAAGAGATTGCCATCATGGCATCCCAGTCGCATTCAATCTGCGGAATCTGATCCAGTGTGGATCTGTTCGTGTTCGTGATGTCTGTCCTTCCCGGGAGCAGATATGCATCAGCAACCATCTTCTGTGCATCTTCCGAGAACAGATAGTCGATGAAGAGCTTCGCATTCTCCATCTCAGGTGCAGTCTTCATGATCATAGCCGGACGTGGGTTTACGACTGTTCCGCTTTCTGGGTAATAGATTGCGATCGGTTCGCCAGCAGCCATTGATGAGTATGCGTTGTAATCAACTCCGGCAAGGAGGATTCCGACTTCTCCTGTTGTTACTGCATCAAGAGCAGCCCTGTTTGCGCCAGGTACGACCATTCCGTTCGCGGCAAGTGCTTCGAATGTATCCCAGCCGAACTTATTGACGTATCCTGCCACGAAGTCCTTGCATGCTCCTGAAAGCTCAGGATCAGGAATCGCGATATCATTCTGGTACTGACTGTCTGCAAGCTCTGCCCAGTCAGCGCTGAGCTCCGGATAGATGAGAGTGTTGTATATTACACCAACAGCTGAAGCGCTGTATCCGAAGAGCATTGAGTCCTCATCAATCCAGCCCGGAACAACCTTGTCCGCATCAGCAGGAACATAGGACTCGATCTGTCCACTCTCTTTCATCGAGAGACCATCAGACCATGATGCGAGTATGACTACATCCGCGACAGGATTCTCCCTTTCGGTCTCAAGGCGTGCAAGAATCTCGCCAGTAGTACCTTGGAATGTCCTCACTTCGATACCTGTCTTTGCTTCGAAATCTGCGGCAAGCTTGTTCGCAAGCCCTGCAGGAGATGGCATGTAGACAGTGACTGTTCCCTCTGCCATTGCTACAGATACGGCGGTGATCAGAACGAGAAGAATCATAAGAGTTTTCTTCATTTCAAGCCTCCTTGATGGTGATTATCGAGTTCTGGGGGACGCTTATCATGAGCGTCTCCCCGACATCATGTCTCTCATTTGCATCGATGATCCACTTCCTGCCTTCGTGTGAAAGCAGCAGACGATAGAAGGACCCCATGAATTCGGAACCATGGACTTCGGCTTCAAAGCCTGATGTGCCGATTGATGCGCTTTCTGGGCGGAACATTGTTCTGTCATCGATCCAGTTCGACGATCCTATGAATTTCGCTGAGAATGGAGTTGCAGGATGCGCATATATGGTCTCTGGAGTATCATATTGTTCTATTTTTCCTGCAGAGAGCACCGCGATTAGATCAGACATCGACATGGCTTCAGTCTGGTCATGGGTGACGAAGACCGATGTGATTCCCCTTGATGTGACAAGGGCTTTCAGTTCTGAGCGCATCTCTTCCCTCAGAAGGGCATCCAGTGCGGAAAGAGGTTCATCGAAGAGTATGCATTCGGGTTCTGTGACTATGGCTCTTGCGAAAGAGACGCGCTGCTGCTGTCCTCCTGAGAGTTCTGAGGGATAGCGTTCCGCATATTCGTCGAGCTGTACGGCATGAAGAGCGGCTTTTACCTTCTCCTCAAGCTTCTCCGTCCTTCTCTGTGCCCTGAGCCCGAATGCGACATTGTCCTTGACTTTCATGTGTGGCCATAATGCGAAATCCTGAAAGACAAAGCCGAGGCCTCTTTCCTCAGGTGGCAATGATATTCCTTTCTCTGATGAGTAAACGCATTTCTCACCGAGATATATCTCTCCTGAGTCTGGTGTCTCAAGGCCTGCTATCATCCGCAGAAGCGTTGTCTTGCCACAGCCTGATGGCCCAAGCAGCGTCGTGAAGCTTCCTGATGGGATTTCAATTGACATGTTGTCGATTACAGTCTTGCTGCTGAATCTCTTGCTTACATTCCGTACAGATATACGCACGTGTAAACTATAGATATTGCACTGTTAAGATGAGAGCGGCGGTTCTGTTAAATCTGTTCGCATGTTTCTCATCATCCTGGCATATGCAGTGATTACGATCGAATCCGCACAGATCCAGGCAAGTGGTGATGAGAATATGATCCCGGGGTATCCGAAAACAGTCCCAAGCAGGATAGAGGCTGTGCATCTTGCGAAAAGCTCTGCTATGCATGCAGCGAAAGGTGCTTTGCTGTTGCCCATTGACTGGACTGTCGTGCGGAAGATCGAGAGAAGTGCAAGTACAGGGTAGAAGGGCAAGGTGATTATGAAGAAGATCCGTATGTATTCCCTGATTTCAGGAGAAGGATCTGAGACGAAGATATCCGCAAGGAAAGGCTCCACTGCTATCATTATGAGAATCATGATAATGGCGGAGGTCTCCGTGATTATCAAGGCGGCTTTGGTACCTTCCTTTATCCTGTCAATTCTCCTGGCTCCATAGTTCTGGGCCACATAGGCTGCGATTGATGCAATGAACGCATTGTTCACAAGTATTGAGAGCTGGTCGGCTTTCGTCGCAGCTGTGTATCCTGCGATAGCTACTGTGCCGAGATTGTTGACGGATGCCTGCATTACAAGCTGTCCGATGCACATGATTGACATCTGGAAGCCCATGATCATGCCGAGTCTGAGATTCCTGCTTGTTATGGTCCTGTCAAAAACAAAGCAGCTTTTTGATAGCCTCATCGTGCTGTACTTCATTGCTCCGAAGACAAAGCAGAGTATTCCGGACAGAAGCTGCGAGAGCACCGTCGCGAATGCAGCGCCTCCGACACCCATCTTCAGAGGAACGATGAATACTATGTCGAGGATGACATTGAGAATCGATGAGAATACCAGTGTTATAAGAGGAATCCTGCTGTCTCCCAGTGCTCTCAGAATGTTCGATGCGAGATTGTAAAGAACTGTCGCACCTGTTCCTGCCATGATTACTGCGAGGTATACAGCAGCATCATGGGAAATCTCCTCAGGTGTCTTCATTATCCTGACGATCTGAGGTGTGAATATAAGTGTGATGACCGTGACTATGATTGTGAATGCAAATGATATCACGATAGATGAGGCAATGGACTTCCGCATTCCTTCTTCGTCTTTCTCTCCTGCAAGCTGCGCGAGCACTATGGAGAAACCGTTTGTCATTCCCTGTATGAATATCAGGATGAAGTAGATGAAGACGGAAGTTGAACCTACTGCTGCCAGTGCATTCTCGCCGATAGTCTGACCGACGATAAGAGTATCTGCGAGGGTATAGAACAGCTGGAAGATGTTCCCGCCGATGATCGGCAATGTGAAAAGCAGAAGCGATTTCAGCGGTTTGCCGCTTGTAAGATTATCAGTCATAGAAACCTCTGCGCATATTAGGAATATTGCGCATAAGATGCAATAACATAGATGTGTTTCCAGGGAAAATCAAGTGTCTTTCCGACTTTTCAGGAGTTCTAGTTATTCTCTTGGAAAGAATTAAGAAAAATATAAAAGATGTCGGAAAAATACAAAAATAGATATGCATAGGTACTTTTCATTGTCAAGGAAATTCAATATATTCTTAGGCGAAGTGGATGACATTCCACTCTAACCTCCTTTTGTTCCCCACGATGCGGTTTACCTCCTTTTTCTCCGCGGTGGGGTTTTTCTTTTACAGAACGTTCCCTGAATGATTTACAGATGATTTCGAACTCTGACAGCATTTGGCAGAGGTGATTGCTATAAGAGTGGCATGATAGATGAATTCTCTCCTTTATGGCATGAAGCCTCAGCTTTGATTGATTACACATATGCAGAGGATCTTGATACATGGAAGAGCAGCGGTGCTGATGGCCTTGTGATCAATTCGCCTGTGCTTGATAAATTAAGACCAGGTGATATCGTCTACGTAAACAGCAATGTGTTCTCATTCCTCTTTGTCTTTGATTTGCTGCGAAAACCTATGCATGAATATTCTCCATTGGTATTCCTGTCTACATCGGAGAAAGTCAGGGAGTATATCAATAGTATTCTTTTCACATCGTTTGATTGCTCTGATGAACAGCTGCTTGATAGGCTGTCTTCAAGATCTGTCCTCTCAAAGAGACTGCGTGCGAAGCGGTTCTGTGAGGTTGAAGATGAGCTCAGGGAATTGTCTTCAAAAGGCTATAAGACAGTCGTGATCGCATACTTCGGAAGCTTGCCGTATCTTGATGCTGAATCAAGGGAGAAAGGCTATAGGGATCACCATGAAGCACTTGTTTCGATAGCGAAGGAATGTAGCTTATCAATAATGCTCTTTTCATCAAAAGCGCCTGATCAGAAGGCAGATGCCATATGCCTTCATATTGCACCAGTCAAGGGCGGACGGATCTTTGAGGCCCCTAAAGGGATAATAGTCAGCAGGGATGAGAAGATGAAAGCTATGTTCAACTTCCGGACTGACAGCAATATCATCGGAAGTTTTTCCATTGGAGGCAGACAAGTCGATATCCTGAAGCCTGAAACGGAGGGTGATGAATGATAATAAGAAGCTACAAAGGAGCCGGGATGATACTTTTCCATAAAGATGCTGATGGGAATGTCTCTGTATTGCTTGAAAAACGTTCTGACAATCATTCATGGGCAATTCCAGGCGGAGGCCTTTCTCCAGAAGATAGGACACTTATGAATACTGCGATAAGGGAAACGTATGAGGAAACCGGGATATCCGTCAAAGATGCAGAGCCTGTAAGGATCTATCGGCTGCCATTCTTTACTTATGAGGTCTTTGCTTCTGAATTGAATGAAAAATCCGTACCGAGGAAGAACTGGGAATCTGATGAGATAAGATGGTTCTCCATTTCAGAATTGCCTAAGGAGATGAACTGGATGACGGAAATAGAGCTGAATGATTTCATCCGTAGAAAAGATTTGAAATCCAAAAGTCATTGATTGGTAATAATTGGAAATTAGGGGAAATCTTCGGAAAATTTCCCCTGATTCCTGTATACGCAAAGAATGCCGGGCTGATATTTTGCCGTATTTGGAAAAATTTTCGCATAATCTGAAACTATTTTCCCATTTGGGAAATTTTATCGGCAATTGGTTTTCATGATAGAAAGGACAGAGTATCTAGCCAGATTAAACTCATGGCGCAATGAGAAGGTTATAAAAGTGTCATTACAGGTCTTCGGAGAGTCGGGAAATCAACATTGCTGAAGCAGTACCAGACACTTCTGCTCAATGAGGGAATCAATAAGGATAGGATAATATCCATAAACCTTGAGGAGCTTGAGAATGAGGAGTTTCTGGACTATAGGATTCTCTATAAACATATAACAGGCAGGCTGTCTGATAATGAAATGACTTATATATTCCTGGATGAAATCCAGCTGGTTGATGGTTTCCAGAAAGCTGTAGATAGTCTCTATGTAAAGGATAATGTCGATATATATTACGGGATCTAATGCTTATCTTCTTTCAGGAGAACTTGCTACATTGCTTACCGGACGATATGTGGAAATTCCTATGTTCCCTTGTCCTTCAAGGATTTCTATTCATTGAATGGACAGGATGATAAAGATGCCGCATTACGGGAATATATGCGTTATGGCGGATTGCCATATCTATCGGTAATGTCGAGGACAGAGGAAAAAGCAGAGGCATACATTGAAGGTATTTACAATACAGTCATCGTAAAGGACATTGAAGAGAGATCTTCCAGAAAAAAGACGAATCCAGAAAGATTACTGATATAACGCTTCTGAAGACGATTTCAAAATATCTGGCAAGTGTGATAGGCAGTCCGGTGTCGATAAAGAAAATCACGGATTATCTGATATCTTCAGGAAGGAAAGTCTCACAGAATACAGTCGCTGCATATGTCGAAGCTCTGACAGAATCATTCTTGTTCTATCAGGCAGAACGTTTTGATATCGTGGGCAAGCAGCTCCTTAAAACCAATGGAAAGCTGTATATGGTCGATATGGGCTTGCGAAATTATATATTGCCACGGCAGCTGTACGATCTTGGATTTACGCTTGAGAATCTCGTGTATCTTGAATTGCGGAGAAGAGGATATCGGGTAAATATCGGGAAGATAGGGGATTCTGAAGTCGATTTTGTCGCAAGGAAGAAAAATACCATAGAGTATTATCAGGTATGTGCTGATCTGAGTGACGAGAATACATTCGAGGGGGGAAATAAAGCCTCTTGAGAGGATAATGGATAATTATCCTAAATTCATCCTTACTTCCGATAAGCTTACGCAAGGAGATTATAACGGAATCAAAGTCCTGGACATCATGGAATGGCTTTCAGGTGATGTATAGGATTTATTCTGTCTGCATCATTTGAGATCTCTACAACAGTATATGCGATAATAAGCGCCAAATATCAGCCTGACTATTGAGCCGTCAACATCTTATGTGCAAGAATCAGTTCGTATGGGGATAATAAGCTTTGTGTAATTATTTTCCTCTGCTTTATTTAGGGAGAATAAAAATGCTCAGAATCACAGATGTGCACGCTCATTATGATGAAAAAGCGTTTGATTGTGACCGCAGTGATATCCTGACTCGCCTTCATGCCGATGGTGTGTCATTCATAGTGAATTCAGGTTCGGATGTCCCTTCATCCCAGCGTTCTGTCAATCTTGCGCATGAATATGATTTCGTCTATGCCTCTGTAGGTGTTTTTCCTCTTTCCGCATATGATGTCCCTGATGGCTGGATTGACAGCATAAGGTCCTTTGCCTCCGATGAGCGTGTCGTGGCTATCGGAGAGATCGGCCTTGATTATCATGAGGCAGATGCCGATAGGGAAGCGCAGAAGCGGGTATTCAGAGCACAGCTTGATCTTGCGCGCGATCTTGGGCTTCCTGTCGTCATACATGACAGGGAGGCTGATGAGGATGTCCTTGAAGAACTGGATAAGCGTCCTGTAAAAGCGATGATCCATAGGTTCTTCAGCCGTTCGGAGTATGGGAAGGCTTTCGCTGAACGGGGAATAGGCCTTGGAATCGGACCTGCGATTACATACCCTGATGCTGGTGAGCTTATAAAGACAGTGGAGGCTATCGATTCATCGCTTATTCTCCTTGAAACAGATGCCCCATTCCTTCCATCCGCATCAAGAGCAGGTATGAGGGCAGACTCTTCGGACATTATTGATGTTATTTCTGCGATATCCAGAATCAAAAGAATATCAGAGGAAGATGTCGCGGAGATTGCATATCGCAACGCTGCAGCGCTTTTCGGAATTAGGCGCTGAGGAGGGATAATCTATGAATGGCTTTCTTGATCGTACGTTCCATCTGAAGGAACGCGGTACCACAGTCGGCACGGAGCTGATCGGAGGCGCTACGACATTCGCAACGATGGCATATATCCTTGTCTATATGACATCCGCAATGTCTGCAGTCCCCGGAATCGACCTGACCGGCGTTCTTCTCTGTACGGCTTTTGTCACAGGAATCTCAACGATTGCAATCGGTTTGATATCCAATACTCCGATTGTTCTTGCGCCTGTTCTCGTGATACCGAACCTTGTGGCTGCCATGGTGGCAGATGGAACAGCAGATTATGCAACGGCTTTTGGTACTGTTGCTGTTTCAGGTATTCTCTTCCTGCTGATTTCTGTATTCAAGCTCAGGACCCTTTTCGCTGAAAGCCTTCCGAAGAACATAAAGATCGGAATCGGTGGAGCTGTCGGATTCCTCATCGCAAGAATAGGTCTCAATTCATGTGGACTTCTGACTCCATCGCTCAGCGGTTTTGCGGATCTTTCGAATCCTGCAGTGCGTCTGAGTCTCATAAGCCTTGTGATTGCACTTTTCCTGTCATATGTCCAGTTTGATATAGGCGGAAGGAAATACAAGATCAAAGGAGCTCTGCTCATCTCCATAGTTATTACCACGATAATCGGTATTCCGATGGGTGTAGTCACTCTTCCTGAATCGATCTTTACTTCAGGCGCTGTCTCATCTATGGCCAATGTTGCTTTCCAGGTTGATATCATCGGGGCGTTGAAGCTTCAGTTCGTACCATTCATCCTCATGCTTCTGATCAATGACTTCTTCGGAACTCTCGGAACAGGTCTTGCGATGGCGAACAAGGCAAATCTCCTTGATAAGGATGGCAACTTCCCGGCTTTCAGCAAGGTCTTCCTCGTGGACGCATCCGCGACTATCTTCGGATCGTTGTTCGGAATCACTACAGTCAGCAGCTTCGCAGAATCCGCTGCGGGAATCGAATCAGGAAGCAGGACAGGCCTTTCGAATATCAGCACAGCCTTCTTCTTCCTGCTCTGCATGTTCTTCGCACCGGTATTCCTGATGATCCCTGGTGCGGCCACAGGTGCTGCTCTTGTTGTAGTAGGAATTTCGATGATCGAGACGCTGAAGGAAGTGGACTTCGAGCCAGTGGAATTCCTTCCTGTTGCCGTTATGCTCCTTGTCACAGCATATGCATCTGATTATGTAGGCGGTATCGCTCTTGGCATGTTCGTATATCTTGTGATCAGCGTGATAAGAAGCATCCTCAAGCATGATACATCATTCATACCTCGCTGGCCGGCATGGGTTCTCGGAGTCATGATGGCTCTTTATTTCATCCTCTAGCCATTGAGTATGGGAAATGATATAGCCGCAGTGTTGCCTGCGGCTATTCTTATGAAAGCCTGTTGCGCACAAGCCTGACAAGATACTCTATGCCATAGCCCAGAGCATCCTCATCCATGAGATATCTGCTGTTGTGGTGTGGGAATGTGCAGCCATTGCTGCCAGCTCCCAGCTCGACGAAGAATCCAGGGCAGTCTTTTTCCAGAGCTGAGAAGTCCTCCCCGGGCATCAGAGGATCGATATCAAGGACGGCATCCTTTCCGAACGCTTCTTCTATCAGCTTCCTGCTGTTTGCTGTGAGAGCTTTATCATTCATCACAGAGGCATAGCCATAGGAGAAGCTGAACTCTATGCTTCCTCCATGAGCTGCTGCTATCGATTCCGATATTCTCCTTATCGTTTCCGGAAGCTTATTCCTCGTTTCTTTGCTGAATGTCCTTGTTGAGCCGGTAATCGTCACAGTCCCAGGTATTATGTTATATGCGCTTCCGCCGTTTATCATGCAGACTGAGACTACAGCAGGCTCAACAGCCTTTATCGAACGTGAAACTATAGTCTGCAGCGCGCTTATTATCTCTGCTGCTATGACAACGGGATCCACGCAGGATTCAGGATAAGCAGAGTGCCCGCCTTTCCCGATTACCTTGATATCGAATCTGTCAGTGGCGCTTGTCAGAGCACCTGCTCTTACACCGAAAGCTCCTGTCGGGAATAGTGATGAGAGGTGAAGGCCATAGACTTCATCTACGCCTTTCATTACGCCTTTCTCCTCAAGTTCAGCAGCACCTCCTGGAGGGAGTTCCTCTGCATGCTGGAATATGAAGCGTGCCTCTCCTTTGAGTTTGTCTCGATTTCCTGCAAGTATGCTGAGTGCAGCAAGCTGCATCGCGGTATGACCATCATGTCCGCATGCATGCATTACGCCGCTTGTCTTCGAAGCGAATTGCAGATCGGTCTTTTCTTCGATTGGCAGGGCGTCTATATCAGCACGGAGAGCGATTGTACGGCCAGTTCCGCTGCCTTTCAGTATTGCTACGACTCCTGTCTTGCATGGTTTTTCCATCCTGATTCCAGGGATTTCCTTCATTTTCTCAATAAGGAAATCAGTAGTCCTCTCTTCTTCGAAGGAAAGCTCTGGATACATGTGCAAAGTCCGTCTCCATTCTATGCATGACGGAAGGATTGATTTGACTTCTTCTGAGAACATCTGTCTCTCCTTTGAAAAGAGGATAGCATTTTTGCTTTTGCATATCACTGCGGAATCCGGATTTTTGACAATATGCATTCAATCTCTGTCAACTTATGTCATGGATGCATGCCAATATCCAGTCAAGAGGTATGGATATGGATTACTCGGAGAAGATCAATACACATATAAATGCAATACGTCATTACATTCTTGCAGAAGCTGATAGCACGGATCCTTTCGTTACTGATAAGGAAAAATATGATGCAATGGGAGAGATAATGAATTCACGTGCATCGAGAGTGAGTCATGTATTCAATGACAGAGGTTTCAGTACTGGTTTCTCAGGATTTCTTGACAGGTTCGTACCGGCCTTCGTATTCGGACCGGAATCTGAACAATATGAAATGTCTGGGATATTCTTTCCATTCTTTGATTTCTTTGTTGTCTCTTCTGAATCCGATGCATATCGTCACCGGCTTTCGGTTCTTGCTGATGGGAAGCTGCTTGAGAAGCTGGAGAAGCAGGCAAGGCTTATGAAGATAGCTGAGAAATACAGTATTTCCCAGAATGGCATATCCGTAAGTTTTTCCACAGATGCATATCAGATGACAGATGAGTTCATAAATGAGCTTATGTCAAAATCTGTTCTTCTTTTCAATGGTAAAAGCATAGATTTATCTGACAGGAGCGAGGAAAACCAGAAAGCACTGGACAGCCTTCTGATGGATGCTGTCTTCTCTCGCTATCCTAAGAATGTTGCTTCTTCGGATTTTGATAGCGCTATGATGCATGTCATCCAGGCATGCGATACGGAGAAAAAGAAGATAATGCTTTCTGACAGGGATTACTTTGAGAACACATTCAGCGAATATCCGTATCGATGGGCAAGATGCCTTATCAGGGAAGCTTGGACGACCGCTATAGAAGAAGAGATCCTGATTCCGGAGGAAGATGAATAAAGGAAATCAAGAATACTTGTTCTGCATTTCTTCGATAGTTTCCCTCATTTTCTCCCTGAGCCATTGTGGCTTCATAAGCACGGCAGATGCTTTCTGCGACAGAAGCCACACAGTGAATTCGTGCTCTCCATATGTAGTGACAGAGAATGTAGCAGAGCCATCTGGATTGTCTGAGATAGTGACGGATTCAGGCCACTTCCTTTCCTTGACATATGGCACCTGTTCAGGAGCAATCCATACTTCGGCTTCTATCTTCTCAGTGCCTATGAATGGTCCGAAAGGATCTGTAAGCAATATTCTCGGATTGAAATCCGGCAAAAGCGCTGTACTGTCCTTTATTTCCTCGATAGTCTCGATTCTTTCTATTGCATATGTCCTGAGGCTGCCATCATCAAGCAGTGCCTGCAGATACATTCCTCCACTGTAGAAGAATGAGAAGATCGGGGATATCTCAACATCCAGAGAGCCATCCCTGTTCGGCACATGGTAGATCATGGAACAGCGGGCCTTATGTTTTATTGAACGCAGTATCGCGGATACATGCTTTCTTGTCTCTTTTGAAGAGCCTTTTGCGATAGAACTTATGCTTTCTATCGGATATAACTTGTTCCTGAGTCTTTCCGGATAATCAATCGATGGGAAGGATACAGCCTTCTGGCTCAGCATATTGGAGAGCTTAGTCCTGACTGAGCTGAATGCCGGAAAGATTTCCTCATTCTTCTTCATCTCCCCGAGAATGTAGTAGATCAGGATCCTTTCCTCATCTGTAAACTCTGAGGATGGAATGGGCGTCCCGAACTCATCCTTATCCCAGCGGAGCATTGTCCAGAGCTTCTCCTTCCCATTCCTCATAACTTCATTCGTGAGAGGATAGCCTTCTTCCTGAAGCCTATCCAGAATACGATATACAGTACGGGTGGATGTCCCGAAATGTTCTGAAATATCATAGACGGAACGTCCGTTCCCATTTGCTATATAAGTCGCCACACTGAGCTTTGTCGCAATATTATCGTACTGCATGATTCAATGATAAATCCCCTGTATTGCTTTTCAAAGACTTTATGATAGTTCGTTCTCAGATTACTGTTTATGTACTGTTTTTGCGGAGATGTCCGCAGAAGATAATTGAAAACCATCCTCAATAGGATAAAACAGAGAAATTCTGGCTGCATTTTCTCACTTTTCACTATGGTAATTTAGCTGTCTATATTAAACTTCTAGTAAGGTGGGAATATGAAAAAGATTATTCAGGTGCTGAGCACTGTGTTGATTCTTGCACTCCTTACAAGTTGTGGTTACAACTACAGTAAAGAGTATGACAAACTCTATGAAGCGAGTAATAGTGGCACTTCTTTCTCGAACCTAAAGGGACAGTACGAGACTTTCAAATCAAAGCTCGTCGAGAAATATGAGGAGTTGGCAAGGAAAAGCCGTGATCTGACAGAGAAAGAGGAAGAAGAGTATCATACAGTCAGGGATCTTCTTTCGAGTCTTGAAGATAATGTAGATGCAAGACTATATGCGATAGCTAGGAACTTGCCTCAGAACGAAAGGGCAGAAGCTGCATCATGGCTTTATGAATGGACGAGCTGGTCTGGGCCTACAGTCACTGTATATCTTGCGGATGATAAGATACTTAATGAGCGATTCAGGGTTGGAGCTGATACAATAAATCTTTCGTCGTTAAGTGCAGAGCTTAATGAAAGGGGTTTGATATTCAGGGAACTGAGCAGCAGGAACCGTCAAGGAGTCACAGTTTCAGATCTTAGCAATGTTCCTGTCGTCAATCCATTCTCAATGGACTTCGATGTCAAGGCAGATGCTTCTATTGCATTCAATACGGCAGGTTATGGTGGATTGAGCAACTTCGAACGTATCATAGGCTATGAAGATACTTTTACTGTACCTGCTCTTGAAGAGTCGGATGATGCATTCTTTGTGGGTTGGAGCACATCAGAAGGCGACTATATTTCAGGTACATGGTCTACGACAAGGCATTTCATGCCACGTGAATCGATACTCCATCCAGAAGATGAGATAAGCCCTCATATGCTTTCTGAAGGCAATGTCGTTCTCAATGCACTTTATACTAAGCTGGAAGCTGGCACTCCATACCTGTATGATCCTGGTTATACCGAAGGACATAATGCAAATCCAGGAGAGACTATAAGGCTGTTCCCTGTTATCAGGAATACTGGAACATTGGCATTATCATTTGATATTGTACTGGGCGATATTGATGAAAATACTGCTAAGTACGCAGAGGTATCATCTGTTGGAAACTTCTTCTCGATGGACCAGGATGTCGGATACATAAATGAACTTCCTCTTTATCCAGGAGAAGCGATAATCTGGGCCGATTATGGAGAAACTGAGAAAGAAGTAGATGGAAGGTCATTTGAAGTGCGTCCAGAAAGAATGGAAGCATATATCAATATAAAGATATCACCGGACACTCCGATTGGCACTGTATTAGAAGTTCCTATCAATGCATATGATGTAGATGGCAATGTACATAAGATTATTTACCCTATAACTGTAGAGAAAAGCGATTTTGCTGTTTCTCTCCGGAATAGGAAAATCAGTGATGTAGAAGGTAATGGGGATGGGAAGATCAATCCTAGCGAAACCATCTATATGGATGTAGTCCTTGGCTCAGATGCTGCTGTGGATACTGGTTATGGAACCAAGACCACGCTTTCCTGCGATAGCGATTATGTGACGATAGGCAAATCTGTAATGACGCATTCATATATTGCCCCTGGCGAATATGCAAATGCAACATACTGTAACTACTCCAAATATGATCGGGCTGTAAAGGAAATGAATGTGAAGTCCAGCAATAAGAACAATTTCTCATTCACAGTCCATTCTGATTGCCCGGAGGATGAGAAACTTCATTTTACGCTGACGACTATTGATAATCTTGGTAATGAATCAGTAAATAGATTTACGATAATACCAGAAATTACAGATGCGGAAATCCAGTTCTCGAGATATGCTTTCAAAGAAACATCAGGAGATAAGGATGGAACTCTTAATCCTGGTGAGAAAGCATCAGCGGATCTTCTGTTCTATAATGCGGGAACATCTGGAATTACAAATCTGACAATAGAGCTTTATTGTGAGGATGATGCAGTCGTTCTCTCTCCTAGCAGTACATGGAAAACCGCAGCCATATCTGATAATGGAAACAGCTATAAAGGCTTACGAGCTGTATACAAGGAGCTTGGCTCTGGGCAATATGCCAATTCGCGTTATTACAATACAAGCAATGAGACTTATGAGAAATCCGAACAGGCTTTCAATATTTCTTTAAGCAAGGATTATGATGTTTCCAAGCCTGTTGAATTGAAATGGAGAGCTTTTGGCAATGGCAACATCAAAGGATGGAGCGGTGTCATCAGGATTCCGGTCTGTGCAGTCAGAAGCCGTCTTGTTCCTTATGGCTATAGGGTTTTTGAGTATGATGGCAATGGTGATGGCATTATAAGTCCTACGGAGTCCTTTGGTTTCAGGTCTGCTGTGCTGAATGCAGGAGAAGCATCCACCGCACCGCTTTCATTCCGTGTCGTATCGGATAGCCAGTATATTACGATAGAGAACGGCGGCCCTTATGATATCGATAAAGGTGTCAGAGCAGGCTATTCTCTTTCATCCACAGGGGTCCAGTATAAGCCTGATGAGCTTGTATTCAGCAAGAATCCGAAGATCACATTGAAGATTGCAGCAAATGCGCCTCTTGGAATGCATCAGGTGAATGTTATATTCACAGATGGTATCAACATCTGGAAAATCCCTTATAGTCTTGAAGTTGCAGCACCAGATACAAAGGTGTCGCTTGCAGGCTATGCTTTTATTGATAGCCTCAATGGCGATGGGAAACTCAATATAGGTGAGAGCGCATATCTCGATGTCAGGCTGCATAACGCAGGTAGCGCAAGAGCTGAAGATGTCAAGGCTACTCTTATATTGGAAGAAGGCAGCGCGATAATCACTAATGCAAAATTTGAATTTGGTGATATTCCTGCTGGTAATTACAAGACAATCAGAAGCGGAAAAAATGCTTATACTAACATCAACAAGGCACAGCTTGGTACTTCCAGTACTGTATCTTCATCATATCTTTCCTTAAGGCTCCCTAATGATGTCGCCGAAGGGAGCGTGATTAAGCTGAAGCTTATTATCGAGGATCGCTATTCGAACAGATGGGAGTATCCAATCGTAATGACAGCAGAGAAGGCAGAACTTGGCATTGATGCAGATATCTCAATAAGGAATAAGCCTAGCTATGAATACATCTATCCAGGCGAGACAATACCATTCCTCATCACAGCTAAGAATACATCGAGATCAATGCTGAGTGACGTGACTTGTACCATCTCCTCGGATAGCCAGTATGCTGAGAAGTCCGTTGTCTTCAATTATGGCGATCTTGGAACAGGAAAGAGCAAGCAGCTTGTTGGAACCAATCAATATGGTATGCCTGTTTCTCATTATGCCCCTGTTGGTGAAGACATCACATATAGTTTTGTATTCCGAGATGCTTCTGGTACAGAAAAGGTATTTTCCAAGACATACAGGGTAGGGAGAAACAGTTTCGATCCGGAACTTGAGAGATACATGATATCCGGACTTTCTCTTGACGGAACATCTGAGATACTCCCCGGCGGATATGTATATATTGATGCGTTGCTCAGGAATGTCGGTCCTGTAAAAGCTGAGGGTGCTTCTGTAGTATTCAGTACAGATAATCTTGGTGTTGTCATTAATACACCTGAAATAACCTTTGGTTCGATTCCTAGTGGATATTATGCGACGATTGGTAATTCTTCCGTTTCCTATCAGGACAGGGATGATGCCGCAGGTTATATGAAAAACGGTACAGGTGCAGAGCTCAGGCTTTCAGAGGATATTGAACAAGGAGATTCTGTCACTGTCGTCAT
>CALXLA010000034.1 GCA_944389075.1 uncultured Spirochaetaceae bacterium | reverse complement strand
GACCTTTTATGTACAGATCCGGAAGACATATATTACAATGAGCTCAGGGAAAAGGTGAGCTATTACAAGAACGAAGAGGAGGGGATTATAGAGATGACAACTGAATTCAATAAGATGCTTAAAGAGTCTGATCAGCGGGGAGAAAGAAGAGGTCGCAGAGAAGGCCGAAGGGAAACTGAGCTGAAGATTGCCAGAAACTTGGTTGCAGGAGGTTTTATGCCTCTTGATAAGATCGCTGAATGCTCAGGTCTTTCACTGAAGGAAGTCGAAAGCATAAAGAACAGCATCAATGCATAAAATAGTTTTGCTGTCTGTTATATTGCAACAGGCAGCAGGTTAAACAGGATTGCCGATAATCTTTTCTGCAAAAATCTAAACAGAAACAACAAAAATGGGGACAGCATCTGCCATCCCCCATCAAAGCGAATCATTCGCTATCAGAATGTATACATTACACCAAGAGCACCTGATCCACTGAAATCAACGAAGTTGCGATTTGGCCAGTCTCCAATATTGAGATCAACACCAAGACCAACACGGAGATAGAAGAGAACAGGAACATCAGGAATCTGATACTCAAGACCAGCCATAGCCTGAATTCCAAGGCTCATCGCAAATGAATTACCGAAGAAGAATCCCATCGGGACAAGAAGACCAACCGTCACAGGCATGTGATGCGGTCCGTCAATCTGAATGTCATATACTTCATACTGGAAACCAACATCTCCACCAAGGCTAAGACCGGTATTCAGACGAAGAATATTAAGACCAACGTTTGCGATGATATCGAAATCACCCATACCGAACTTGAGACCAACACCATTGTTAGTACCAAGATTCAATCCGATACCGAATGCACCTTCCTCAGAAGTGCCACGTCTGTCAGCTGCGGCAAGCGGCATGACTGCAATCACAGCTAAAACAAGAAGTATAGTGAGCGCTTTTTTCATATTACAATCCGAAGAACCTCCGGACCCTCCATTATTATTATGATAGCATAAAAACATGCAATTAACATTGATTTTAGGCAAGATATCCAAAATATCCTACAAACAGAAACAATTATGTTCGATATCCGCATCGGATATTCCACACAACCACACCTACTCGCTATAATTTCCGCATGAATGAAAACAGAAGTCCGCTGACTATCAGGGCATTGGCAGTCGGCATACTCGGCCTGATCATAATCACTGCATCAAGCGCATATGTCGCTCTGAGGATGGGGGCCTTGCCATGGCCTACTGTCTTTGTGACTGTACTTTCAATGGCTGTGCTTGGAAAAGCAAAAGGCGCAACGCTTGAAGAGATAAACTGCACGCATACGCTGATGAGTGCAGGGGCAATGGTCGCAGGCGGACTTGCTTTCACACTCCCAGGGCTCTCGATGATAGCTCCCGGCGAAGAGCTTCCTCTCTTTCAGGTTATCGTGATATCCGTGACAGGAGCTGTTCTCGGTACATTGTTCACAATCATATTCCGTAAGACATTCATAGAAAAGGAAAAACTTCCATATCCAATGGGAGAAGCTGCCTACAATACACTTATAGCGGGCAAGGAAGGAAAAGGAGCCCCGGTGCTGTTCACATCGCTGGGACTAAGTGCGGTCTTCACATTCATACGAGACGGTCTTGGGAAGATTCCGGCAGTGCTTGGCCTTTTCTCCGGAAACGCAGTCTTCCCTGCCCTATCCATATGGGTATCCCCAATGGCTCTCGGAATTGGTGCAATTATCGGTCCTGTGCTGGCTCTGATGTGGTTCCTCGGCACGATAATCGGCTACTATGTGATAACTCCAATCGGAATCTCTGCAGGTTTCTTCCAGACTATGGCGGATGCTGACTCATTCAGAAGCAGCCTTGGCATCGGACTGATGATCGGAACAGGACTCGGAGTCGCAATCAAGGCAATAATCTCGACATTCCGCAAGGTGGGCAGCAATGGTGAACGCACAGCATCAAGGCGGGATATCACGGCAGTCCTCATAGTCGCAGCCGCAGCGGCTGTCATGCTCGCATTGTTCACTGATATGACAGCTATTGAAGCGGTATTGCTTGTAGCAGGAACGTATCTTGCATCATATCTTTCCGGAATGCTTACGGGACAGACCGGTGTCAATCCTATGGAAATCTTCGCAATCCTCGTGCTCCTTGCAATCTCTGCAGTCTCGAGCCCGACGCTTGCAGCATCCTTCTCGATTGCAGGTGTAGTCGCTGTCGCATGCGGACTGACAGGAGATGTGATGAATGACCTCAAGTCAGGCTCCCTTGTCGGGACACGCCCAAGATACCAGATAATGGCGGAAGGAATCGGAGGAATAATCGGAGCTGTGGTCGCAGCATTCGTAATATATACGATAGGACAGACGACAGGCTTCGGGAGCGATGCATTCCCAGCCCCGCAGGCCCGTGCTGTTGCCGCAATGGCAGGAGGCCTTGACAACCAGATGGCATTCTTCATTGGAACGGCAATAGGCATCATCCTCTTCCTGCTCAGGCTTCCAAGTGCTACATTAGGCCTTGGTGTATACCTTCCTACATATATATCATCGGCAATGGCTCTTGGAGCCGTAATCATGGCAATATGCAGCAAGGCATCAAAAGGGAAAGCTGAGGAAAAAGCAGCTCTCATCTCTTCAGGCTTATTAGGAGGCGAAGGAATCACTGGCGTCATCATTGCCATATTCACGATGTTCTGATGGAAAGCTTATTTACACACTCATATGCTGAGATCGCTGAAATGCTTGGTCTGGAAAAGACATTCCAGGCGAAAATCATATACCAGAATCTTATAAAGGGAGTCTCGGACTTCAATTCGATGACATCGCTTCCGAAAGCCCTGAGGGATCGCCTCTCATCCGCATATGGCTCTGCCCTGTCTTCAAAAGCAATCAGGAGAGATGATGATGGCGATGCTGTGAAGCTTGCGGTGCTGCTTGAAGATGAGAGCATAATCGAATGCGTGCGCCTATCTGATGGCAAGGGACGTTATACGGCATGCTTATCGAGCCAGGTAGGATGTGCCATGGGCTGTGCATTCTGCAAAACGGGAACCATGGGACTTGTTAGGAATCTGACAGCCGGTGAGATCGTGGAGCAGCTTGTGCATCTCGAATCATTAGGAGAACGCATTTCCCATATCGTATATATGGGAATGGGAGAAGCTCTCACCAATTTCACCGCGCTGATCGACAGCGCTGAGGAAATCCACAGGGAAGACGGCTTCGGAATCTCTTTCAGGAAGATGACCATCTCCACTTGCGGCTTTGTCCCGGGAATAAGGAAGCTCGCAGAACTTGAACTTCCAATAAGGCTGGCAGTCTCGCTCGTGAGCGCGGACGATGAAGTCAGATCCCGGATAATGAGAATCAACAGGACCTATCCTCTTGCAGAGCTGAAGAAGGCAATCTCATCATACCAGCACCATCAGGACAGGCGGATCACCCTAGAGTACTGTCTGCTCTCTGGTGTCAACACAGACAAGGAAAGCGCAGACAAACTCAAGGCATTCACACGCTCCCTCGATGCTGTAGTCAACATCATCCCCTGGAATCCTGTACCGGATCTTGAATTCAAGACACCTTCCGAAACAGAGATAAGGAAATTCGAATCCTATCTGAAAGCTGCAGGAATACCATATACGATAAGGCGCGAGAAAGGCCGCGGGATAAGCGGTGCCTGTGGACAGCTTGCATCAGAAACAACAAGGAAATCCTGACTATTAGAAGTGTCGCTTCTTTCTAATCAAGGATAACAGGAAGTGTAGCTTCGTTGTGACCATCTTATCCCGAATTTATACTATTCAATATGTATAACATCCGGGCCATTGTAGGGAAGAATCTCAGGGAAATCAGGAATTTGCGGGGCATCACACAGGAAGAACTCGCTTCTGCCGCAGGGATTTCATCCAAATCAATATCAGATATAGAATGCGGCAGAACATATCCGAGTCCTGAGAATCTCGAGGCATTGTGCAAAGTGCTTGACCGTGCTCCTGCGGATTTCTTCCTGACAAGCGGACAGAAGGATATTTCCCCGGAAAAGCTCGAATACAGAAAGATGATGGAGGAACTCCGGCAGAATATCCTGGAGTTATTTGAAAATGAACTTAGAAAATAATGGCCACCGGAGTGGCCATCTGCTTACTTCTCAAGTACAGCCTTTATTCTTCTGACACCGGCAGATGATGACTGTTCCTTCAGTATATGGAAGTGTCCCATATCACCGGTATGGGTTACATGAGGACCGCCGCAGACCTCTTTCGAGAAATCACCGATTGTATACACAGTGACCTTCTCTCCATATTTGGCAGAGAAGAATGCGATAGCTCCCTGAGCCTTCGCCTCATCGACCGTCATTGTCTCAACAGTCACAGGAAGATCGCGCTTGATCGCATCATTGACGAGATCCTCAACCTTCTGGATTTCCTCAGGAGTCATCGGAGACGGATGAGTGAAGTCGAATCTCAGGCGCTCTGCCGTAATATTCGAGCCCTTCTGTCCTACATGTGTTCCGAGAACCTGCCTGAGCGCTGCCTGAAGAAGATGAGTGGCTGTATGCAGTGCTGTAGTCTGTTCGCTATGATCTGCAAGGCCGCCTTTGAATTTCTCCTCAGCTCCAGCCCTTGAAAGCTCCTGATGCTTTTCGAATGCTGCCGCAAAACCTTCTTCATCAACCGTGAATCCATGCTCTGCCGCAAGCTCCTTGGTAAGCTCGATCGGGAATCCGTATGTATCATAGAGCTTGAATGCAAGACGTCCGGAAATCGTGCGTGAATTGCCCTTGAGGAGATTCGGAAGCATCTTCTCGAATTCCTTCTCACCCTTTGTCAGCGTGAGGGAGAACTTCTCCTCTTCCTTCTTGAGTTCTTCTGCGATGAATGCCTTATGCTCGATGAGCTCTGGATATGGCTCACCATAAAGATCTATGACAACATCAGCGACAGATGACAGGAACTCATGCTCAATGCCGATCTTCTTCCCATGTCTGACAGCACGCCTTATGAGCCTTCTTAGTATATAGCCCTGACCTATATTGGAAGGAGCGATTGCTCTCTGGTCTCCAAGGATGAAGGCAGATGTCCTGACATGATCCGAAATGATCCTTATGGAGATATCATCCTCATCATTCTCACCGTATTTCTTTCCGGAAAGCTCCTCGATCTTACGGATGATTGGCTGGAATACCTCTGTCTCATAGACACTCTTCTTTCCCTGAAGAACGGCAACTGTCCTTTCTATGCCCATTCCTGTATCGATGCACTTCCTTGCCATCTCATGATAAGTCCCGTCGGCTTCCTTGCGGTACTGCATGAACACATCATTCCAGATCTCAAAGTACTTGCCGCACTTGCAGCCTGGTTTGCAATCAGGACCACAGGCTTCCCTTCCTGTATCGAAGAACATCTCGGAGTCCGGCCCGCATGGGCCTGTCTCTCCTGCAGGACCCCACCAGTTATCTTCCCTTGGCATGAAGTAGATATGGCTTGGATCAATGCCAAGTTCCTGCCACCTGGCAGCTGCTTCCGTATCACGGGGAACTTCATCATCACCCTCGAATACAGTCACGGAGAGCCTGTCCACAGGTATCTCAAGAACCTTTGTCAGGAACTCAAAACTGTAACCGATCATCTCGTTCTTGAAATAATCTCCAAGCGACCAGTTTCCAAGCATCTCGAAGAATGTGAGATGATGCGGATCCCCTACGCTATCGATATCGCCAGTGCGTATGCATTTCTGATAATCGGTAAGCCTTCTGCCTGCAGGATGCTCTGCACCCAGAATATATGGAACAAGCGGATGCATACCCGCTGTAGTGAACAGAACCGTCGGATCGTTCTCAGGGATAAGAGATGCGCCTGATATCTGCTTATGACCCTTGGAAACGAAGAAATCGATAAAAAGCTTCCTTAGCTGATTTGCTGTGATTTCCTTCATATATCTCTACCTTTATACTCTCGAAACATCGTATTCATGCAAAAAGATATGGTCAAGAGAAAAGATCCGGATAAGATTCCCTGCGCTTCTTTTCAATCAGTTTGCAGACATCCTTTGGCTTCCTGTAGATAAGGGCTCCGTCCTGTGCTCTTTTTCCCATCCAGGAGAATACGGGATTGGACGCAGCGGATTCCGGGATCATCAGCTTGCCATTGCCAAGGCAGCTGTCAGCAATAGTCCATGAAGGGCCTCCGTCCCTTTCTTCTACAAGCAATGCAGCTGAAACTATCGAGGAGAGGAAACCGTTCCTGATTTTCTGGAACCACTTCTCCGTCTTCCTGTATGGTGAGAAAGGAGTCATGAGAAGTCCTTTGCCATATAGCTCCCTCTGAAGCGGAAGGACTGCCTCGGATGTGCATTTAGATATCGGAGAGGCAAGGACTCCTATGGCCTTGCCTCCAAGTCTCATCGCAAGCTGCAATGCAAAGGCCGGAATCCCCGGCTCTACAGGGGAGATTATCACGGCGTCTGATGCGACAAGCTCGGAGACGGCTTCTAGGGTATCGCTCTTCGCCTGCATGGATGGCCTTGGGGAACCTATCACAGCCACATAGCTTTCACTGAGGAAGGATTCCTTTCCAGCAAGATATATGAATGGAAAGAAATCACCCTTCATGAGCGGAAAGTGCGGAGACTCTTCCGAGATTACAAATGTGATGTCCTTCTCACGTTCGAAGGCACTGCGTACAGAACGCCATACTGATAATATCTCATCCTCTCCTATGCCTGTTGCATCTGAGACTTTGCCGCAATACATTGCAAGAGGCTCTGTGATATCCACAGAAGGAATGAACCTGTATACATCAAGGGCCTTACCATCATCGCCCAGTAGCGCGGCGAGGGTCTCAAAAGTCTTCGCGCTCTCTGCTTCAGATGCTGAGTACATGACGCTTAGCCTCAAGCATTATCTGTATGAAATCGCAATATGGCGTAGGAACGGAATGCTTCTTGCCAAGCCTTGATATGGCTCCTGCGAAATATCTGTTCTCTGTCTCGCGATGCGCCAGCACATCCTGCAGCATGGATGTCTTTCCATGGTCTGTCAGCGATGTGACGCGCCTTATCATCTCTTCCACATCTTCCTGAGTAAGCAGTACACCTTCCTTGATGGCAACGGACTGTATCTCACGGGCGATCATGCGGACAAGGCGGATGAAGTCCCTGTTTGATGATATTGCCGCATAGTCTGCAAGAAGAATCGCGGAAAGTGTATTGAAGCATGTATTGAGCATGAACTTCCACCATTTCTCATGCCTGATATTCTCCGGTATGAGATACTTCTGCCCTGCCTCATCGAAAAACCTTGCAATGCGCTGCACCCTTTCCGTATTGCTGTCGTCTTTCTCGCCGAATACAATCGTGCCGCTTCCTGAAAAGCATGTGATATCATCACCCTGGCGCGTGGAAGAGAGATCCGTTATGAATGAATAAAGCGTCCTGTCTTCTCCGAAAACCTTCTCAATCTCACGCTCCGCATCTATCCCGTTGAGAAGCGACATGATCACCGTATTCTCTCCGACAAAGGGCCTGGCTTCCTCAAGGACCTCCATCAGCTGCATATTCTTCACAGCGAATATAAGAAGATCCGCAGTATCTGCATCAGATGGAGCGAACACCTGGAAAAGATGTTTTTTTCCATTGATGGAAATTCCATTCTGATAGCGCTTCCTGTGCTCATCATCTGCGATGAAGCCGACATCCGCAGTCCCTGCAAGCTGAGCGGCAACCACCGCTCCTACAGCCCCTGCCCCTGCTATTCGTACTTTCATATCCAGATGATAGCGCAAAACGGGAACAAGGGCACCAGAGAAAGCACTTCTTAACTATCGATCTTTGTGATATCTTCCTTATATGGCAACACTTCTTCACCTCATCCTGTTTCTCATCATCGCGGTGAATATCAATCTAGCTATTCCTGTCATGCTTGAACCGCGCTTTAAATCGAAAGGCGGGAAAATCTGCTCTGCCATAGTGTTGTCATTGATATGTCTGCTTCCTGTAATCCCATCCCTGCTTATAACATATCTGCTCTCAGCTCTCGCTTTCTTCATATACACATGGATCTTCTTCACGGACAGGGGAAGCAAGCTTGTCGCAGTAACGATGCTGTTCTATTCGATCATCTCATCAAGCTCCCTGCTGACACTGCTCTGGACTGAGACAATAATCAGCAATAACATGCCTCTGCTGATGACAACAATCATAGCAGCTGTCCTGATAGCGCTCTATGAGACATATTTCACTATTCTCAGGCAGTACGTTAATAAGTTCTCTGACAAAAGCATACTCTCGTCATTCACCCCTGAGGTCTGGGGATACAGCGCATTCATCTCCTTCTGCCCTGCCATCCTGATATTCACGCTGATCATCTTCCCCGTGCAGAACCTGATGCTGTCCGATGTGATAATCTTCTTCGCAGTGGCAGCTGTGACAGCGATGTTCCCACTTCTCTACCATGTAGGCAGGAGCCTCAAGCTCGCTGAAGAGAATTCAAGACTGAAGCTTGCAACGGATTTCTATCAGGAAGTGGAGGCCCAGCAGCTCCAGTTCAGGAAGTTCAAGCATGATCTGATGAACCAGTTCACGGTCATAGCCACATATCTCGATCTCGGGGAGAATGACAAGGCAATCAGCTATTTCAAGCAGCTTGGAGCTGAATTCGCGAACCTTTCGAAGACATTCACGAAGAATACCCTGCTCAATGCAATCCTGAACTCAAAATACCAGAGTGCGAAGATAAACGGCATAGACCTGAATATAGAAGCGAATGTCGGTGAGCTCAATCTGAATGAGACAGATATATGCACAATCGTCGCAAACGCACTGGATAACGCAATCGAGGCAAATCCTCCCGACAAGAAAATCAGCGTAGTGCTGACAGACAAGGACAATCAGCTTCTCTTCGTGTGCTCAAACAGCTTCACGGGGGAAGTGAAGACCGAGGCAGATGGCTCATTCATCACTCACAAGGAAGACAACAGGAACCATGGCCTTGGGATAAAGAACATAAAGGAAGCCGCAGCAAGACTTGGAGGCGATGTCACGATAACTGCGGATGACAATATATTCACAGTAAAAGTCATAATCAGAATCTGACAGATAATTCTGCGAAAGGTATTGCAATTGTCATCCAATCGTGCTAATTTACACCTGTTCGCTTAAGAACGACTGCTGTCTTAGCTCAGTTGGTAGAGCAAAGGACTGAAAATCCTTGTGTCCCTGGTTCGATTCCTGGAGACAGCATTAAAGAGAAAAACTCCTTGCAGTGCAAGGAGTTTTTTGTTTGCCATAAGGCATCGGACCATGATGGCAATCAGCAGTAACAAAAATGCTGGATTGTTTGCTGTATCAGATACACTTCCACTCAGTAATCCTCTTCTCAGAGGATGAAAAGCTTATACCAACTTTGTGAACCTTCATCTCTGGCTTCATCAGATAGCTGTACTTCCTGGCGTATCCCCTCTCCTCTATCTGTTGCAGCGCATCTTCCGCGCTCCTGTCTACCTTCAGCTCGAATATCCAGATATGCCTGTCTGTGACTATAGCCTCATCTGCCCTTCCCCTGTATCCCCTGTCCTCGCTGTATGACAGCATACCTGCCATTATGAACACTGCATGGAAGATGGCGTGATAGAATCTCTCCCCCATATTCCCTGCAAGCTCATACGAGAATGCGGAGAAATACTCATAGAGCCTTCCCATCACCTCTCCGGCATTACCCTCTCGGCAGGCTCTGGTGAATGACATCATCCACAATGCATCATTCAGATCTGTATTCCCCCTGTATTTCCGTATCAGATCACGGACGAAGCTCCGCCTGACCTCATTGTTAGGAAACCCCATCCCTATGGCGTTATCATCATATGCGCATATCGAGAGATAGCCTGCGTAATACAGGAATGTGCAGGCTCCCTCTATAGAGAGCTTCCCCTTCGCTATATCCTCTATGTCGAATATGGAGAAGGCTTCCGGGCTGACAAGAAGCCGCTCATCATCAAGCAGTTCTGTCAGGCTGTTGTTCCTCGCTATCTCCACTGCCATGGTGGATGCGCCTGTCTCTATCCACCAGGCTCGGAACTCATGATATTTGGTGAAGAAGAACCCTATCGATACAGGATTGTAGACAGATTCATCTGACATGTATGAGAACCTGTACCCATCATAGTATTCCCTTATCTTCCTCTGGAAATCCTCTCTTGATTTATATTCCCCAGGATGCTCCTCAAGATACTCATCCATGCCTTCGCCGAAATAATCGGAAAGCTCCTTCTCCGTGTATCCAAGCGCTGTCGCGAACACAGGATCCATTGAGATATCATTGAGATTGTTCATCGCAGAGAATATCGAGAGATTCGCGAGTTTCACGATCCCTGTTATGAACAGCATCCTGATGGAGCCTGTCATATCCTTGATCGTCTTGTACAGGGAATTGAATACCGCCCTGACCTCACTGATGAATGCTCTGTCATCCGATTCCAGAAGCGATGTGAACGGTGAGTCATACTCATCGATTATGATCACAACCTTCTTCTCCGTCTTCTGCACAAGCTGCATTATAAGAAGTTCCATCATCTTTGAAGGGCTGTTGTATCTGAGCTCTATTCCATGCCGCTCTCCTTCAAGTTCTATTGTCTCCTGCAGATCTGAAAGGAAAAATTCTCTCAGCATGGTCAGTCTGCTGAATGAGAAATGTATGACGGGATACTTGCCGAATCCGTAATCTGTCTTCTCTGTTATGTACAGCCCTTCGAAAAGCTCCCTGTTTCCCTCAAAGAGCTCATGAAGCGTCGAGCAGAACAGGCTCTTCCCGAACCTTCTCGGGCGTGACATGAAGAAGAAGCTCCCTTCCGGGCTTCTTGCAAGCCTGTAGGCATATTCCGTCTTGTCCACATACACCATGTCGCATTGCCTGATCGTACGGAAATCAAATGTGCTTACTGTCACATCTTTCATGTCCTCAGTATACACTCCAGTCAGTTTATTTTCTTCCATCAGAAATCCTCCTGTAATGTATACGCACCGGAATGTGAATTCTGACAGTCATAGCCCCACGCCAGCTGTTTAGGTCCATCCAGATTCAGGAATGTGTCCACACGATAATCAAAACATTCGCATACGTTGCTTATGAAGCCCGGAAAATCTTGAAATCCCGGGCCTTTTTGCTGTAATACTCCATTCCATGGATCGAATCGAAGAAGCGGTTTCCGCATTCAGAAACACGAGCATATATGATGAGATGCTGACAGTATGGAACTACTACAAATCCATCGAGAATGATTTCAGCCAGTTCGAGGAAGCCTTCTCGATCAGATGTCCTGACAGGTGCGGGCAGTGCTGCGAGAGGTTCATTCCTGATGTGACTTATCTTGAGGGACTTCTGATTGCATTCTACATATCATTCGTGGAGAAAAGGGATATATCATATCTTGCGGGATGGAGCGAAAGCCATACCGGCTGTCCGCTTTTCGACAATGACACGAAAAGATGCACAGTCTATTCAGTACGCCCCGTAATATGCCGTGTCTTCTGTTCTGCGGCAAGCGAGACAAAAGACGGACTGTCATTCAGAGGATGCTTCAATATGGAGAGGAATCTCGACGACAGGACTCTGAAAGAAAAGGAAATCCATATTCCCGTCATGAGCGAATACGGCGAGAAGATACGCTCGATTCAGGAATGGGATACGGAGACAATGCTCCTTGATGAAGCAATTATCTCCATAACATCAAAGCTCATGCTCATCAGGTCATTCATCGATGAGAACGGAGATGATTTCACGCCTCAGGCCAGCTGATCATTCCTCAAATCTCGATGAGACCTTCTTCAGGAGTTCCCTTATTGGAAGGCCCTGAGGGCATATTGCTTCACACTGGCCGCATTCTATGCATGAAGAGGCCTTCCCTCTTCCCTCTGACAAAGCCGCATACGATGCAGGATCCATGGACCTCCGGCCAATTCCGTATTTTCCCAGATCTGAATTGTAAAGAGCGAAATACTCTGGGATAGGAATTGATGCAGGACAGCCATCCGTGCAGTATCTGCAGGCTGTGCATCCGATTCTCGCATCATCCTTGATTATCTCAGCAGCCTTGAAGAGCATTTCCGTTTCGGAATCGGAAAGCGGATGGAAATCCCTCATGAAGGATGTGTTCTCATCAACCTGTTCCAGCGTGCTCATCCCGCTGAGTACCATGATAACCCCTTCAAGACCTGCCGCGAATCTGATGGCCCATTCAGCTGGCGTCATCGAAGGAGAAGCGGATTTCAGCAACACCTCTGCCTTCTCAGGAAGAGATGCAAGCGTACCGCCCTTCACAGGCTCCATTATGATTATGTCCTTGCCATGCTTCCTTGCTGTCTTATACACCTTCTCCGACTGCACTGAGCCACTGTCCCAGTCAAGGTAATTGATCTGGAGCTGTACGAAATCCACCTCGGGATGATTCGTGAGGATATCATCAAGGACCTCAGCAGAGTCATGGAATGAGAACCCTATGTTCCTCGCCTTGCCTTCGGCTTTCTTCGCCTTCAGGAACTCAAAGAGACCGAACTCCTCAGCCTTCTCAAGCTTTGCTCCTTTGAGAGCATGGATAAGATAGTAATCGAAATACTCCACCCGGCACTTCTCAAGCTGTTTCGCAAAGTAATCCTCTGGCTTGTCGCCAGACTCAAGGAGATCAAGCGGCATCTTGTCAGCAAGATAGAAAGCAGAGCGCGGATAACGGGCGGAAAGGCATTCTCCTGCTGCAAGCTCTGAGCATTTCTCATGATAGAACCATGCGGTATCGAAATACTGGAAGCCCCTCTCGATGAAAAGGTCCACCATCCTGCAGACCTTTTCCTTGTCTATATTCCCCTTATCCTCTCCTATTACAGGAAGCCTCATCAGGCCGAATCCAAGTTTTCTCATATCTGGATATTACCACTTCTGCGCATAAATGAAACCTGAACAGGAAAATGGTCGGAGAATCCATTGCCTGTAGAAGCATCATAGGCATCAGGACGTCCTATCGCATCCTCTGCATCACGCGGCCTGACAATTCCTGCAGAACTGTATTCCCAGCCTTCAGAATCGAAGGACTCCTTTCTTAGAAGTATATTGTCATAGAAATACCACTCATCCTGATAATAATACGTCCCATCTCCGCCACTATCGATCAAAGGAGAATAATAGACACGGTTCTGAATCCGTCCGGGATCATCCGTCACATTGATAGGGACATCACGCCAGCCGGCTGATGGATACATCATCATGCCTTCCTCTCCATACCGCGGATCCGCGTTGAAATCACCTATGGCAACAGCAGTGCCATCAGCTTCTTCAAGAAGGGAGGCAAAATGTGAGAACTGATTGAACCTTACATCTGCGCTATCATCCTCAAGCCTGCTCCTCGCATGAATCGCCAGAATCGTGAATGCATCAAATGAAAGCTCCAGAAAAGGCCTTGCGCCATCTGTTGAATGTATATTCACGGATGATGGCTTCCGTTTTGATATGAACCCCAGGGAAAGGGGCCCCGGACCTCTTGCCAGTCCATAGAACCTGTACCCACGCATATCAAGGCCTGCTTCAATTAAATCCAGAAGGACCTCATCGCTCTCGACTTCCGCAAGCACGATCACATCGCTTTCGGCATATTTCGCAAGAAATATGGCAAGTGCCCTTATCCTCTCATGATAAGCTTCCTCTGTATATCCATCGCCTTTCCGGAAGCCATCATATTCCCATCCATCGTCAGATGAGTCGAAAAGCAGATATGCATTATAGAAGCAGACAGAGAAACTCTCAGGAAGACCCTGAGAGCACGAAACAGATACAAACAGAAAAGCAATAATCATCAAAAGCCTCATAATATGAATACGCTGCCAGAGAGATTTTCTGACAGCGCTTTCTCATATTTCCGCTTTTGTCGTGACTATCCTCGATACAAGACCATAGCTTCTGGCCTCTTCTGCTGTCAGCCAGCAGTCGCGCTCAGTATCCTTGGCAACATCCTCGACTGTCTTCCCGCAGGCATCCGCGATGACCTTATCGAGCTTCTTGCGGAGTGCTGCGATCTTATCAGCATAGATTGCGACATCTATCGCAACTCCCTTCAGCTGTGAAAGGGGCTGATGAATCAGATATGTAGAATCAGGAAGCGCAAGCCTTCTCTCTGCAGGGACTGCAAGATAGATAAGAGCCGCGGCAGAAGCGACAAGCCCCATACCTATCATCGTGACAGGAGAGCTGACGAACCTTGCCATATCATAGATCGCGAATCCGGAATCAACATCTCCACCCGGACTGTTGATATAGACATATATAGGATCAGAGGACTCGCTATCGAGGACAAGGATCTGGCGTGTGAACTCATCAGCCTTGTCTTTGTTTATCTCTCCGGAAATCAGTATCGTCCTGTTTTTCAGCAGCCTGTCGCTGAGACTCGGATCTGGTTTGTATTCCTTCTTATCGTTTTCCATAGCAATGACTATATCCAAAACAAGAGGAGAAAGGAAGGGTTTTGATGCAATAATCATTTTCCATGGATTCTGCTGTACAATAGAAGCGAGGTGACTGAATGAACAAAGATACCGCAAAAGCTCTTATCGATGTCATGATGGGCAGGGCAAAAGCCGATCTGGCCATCAGGAATGCAAGAATCGTCAATGTGTTCACGCGCGCTATAGAGACAGGAAGCATAGCAGTGAAGAACGGATACATAGCAGGTTCAGCAGATGGCATAGAAGCATCTGAGGAAATTGACGCAGGAGGACGTTATCTCGTTCCCGGCTTGATAGATGCCCATTGCCATATCGAAAGCTCGCATCTCTCTCCTTCCGAATATTCTGATGCAATCGTACCGGGAGGCACTGCCACTGTAATCGCAGATCCTCATGAAATATGCAATGTATGCGGACTTGCTGGACTGGATTACATGCTTAAGGCATCCGACAAGATTCCCCTTTCGGTATATCTGATGATTCCGTCATGTGTGCCTGCAACGCCATTCGAGCACTCAGGGGCCGTGCTCAAGGCTGAAGATATTGCAAAATACATAGACAATGACAGGATACGGGGACTTGGAGAGATGATGAACTACCCGGGAGTCGTCAGCGCGGATCCTGATGTGATAGCGAAGCTTGAAACTGCATACAGGACAGGAAAGAACATCGACGGACATGCTCCATCAATCACAGGAGCCGGACTTGATGCATATATCGCAGCAGGAATCTCAACAGATCATGAATGCGAGACTCCTGAAGAGCTCAGGGAGAAGACTTCGAAGGGAATGTATGTGATGCTCAGGCAGGGTACGGCATGCCGCAATGTGCTGAGACTTCTGCCAGGCGTTGACGAGAAGAACTGGAAGAGAATCCTCTTCTGCACGGATGACTGTCAGCCACAGACTATGATGACGGAAGGCGCGCTTATCAATGGCATACACCTTGCGATAAATGCAGGCCTCGATCCTGTCACAGCCATTGCGATGGCAACTCTCAATGCAGCTGAATGCTATGGACTGAGAGACAGAGGAGCAATAGCACCCGGACGCCGCGCAGACTTCTTCCTCACAGAAACGCTCGAGAATATCAAAGCTGACGAAGTCTGGATTTCCGGCAATCTCACAGCAAAAGGTGGGAAGATCATAAGGAAGGCCCCGCATACTGCTCCTGAGGAAGTCAGCGGCAAGATGGATGTGAAGGACTTCTCGGAATCAAAGCTTAGCCTTATCCTGGAGTCCGATAAGGCAAGATGCATCGACATAATACCGGGAGGCGTCGTGACAGGAAAAGGAGAGGTTCACGTGAAAAGGGACAATAACGGGAACTGGATCCATGATCCTGAAGAGGATGTACTGAAACTTGCAGTCATTGAACGTCATCATGGGACTGGCAATGCGTCTGCATGCCTGATTCGTGGCTATGGCATGAAACATGGTGCTGTAGCAACATCGATTGCCCATGATTCACACAATATCATCGTGATTGGAGACAATGATGGCGACATGGCTGATGCTATCAGGAAGCTCATTGAGATAGGTGGCGGGATCACGATGTTCAAGGATGGTAAGGAGCTTGGCACTCACAGGCTTGAGATTGCGGGGCTTATGACAGATGATAGCGCGGAATCAGTAGTCGATTGCCTTGAGAAGATGCATGACACCGCCTATGAGAAGCTTGGCATAAACAAGGACATCGATCCCTTCATGACGCTGTGCTTCATGGCTCTTCCCGTCATTCCTTCGCTGAAGCTCACTGATTGCGGGCTATTCGACGTCGATTCCTTCTCGTTCGTCAGCAATAGCCTTCAGGCATGATGAGATTTCAGATGGCGTGAAGCCTTTTCTGAGGAGGACGGCCTTAGTGCCTTCCTCCCCTTTCTTTGCGATAAGGGAACTGGCGTATCTGATAAGCGGCCCGGAATATGCTTCCTCTTCCCATGCATTTCTCACAGCATCAGAGGCAACCTGCCTTGGAGAGCCTTTCTCTATGAGACGCATAAGAAGCATGCCCTTTCCTTCCGGAGATTTCCTGAGCCTTGAGCGTATGAACGATGCAGCGAATCTCTCTTCAGACAGATACTTCTCATCCTTCAATCGCGCAATTGATGCTGAGATATCATCATCGCTGTAGCCTTTTGCCTTCAGCTTCGCTTTCAGTTCCTTCTCAGTATGCTCCCTTATGGCCAGAAGCGATACAGCCTTATCATAGCAAGTCATGATAATAAAATAGCATCATCATGAAAAAGAAAAAACTGCCCACGCATTCCGCACGGGCAGCTGATACCGGAGAATTCCGATTATCTCTTTGAGAACTGGAAGCGCCTTCTTGCACCGCGCTGTCCATACTTCTTTCTCTCGACCATTCTCGAGTCTCTTGTCATGAAGCCAGCTTCACGGAGAGCATGGCGATATGTCTCATCATATGCGACAAGAGCTCTTGAGAGACCATGTCTGCAAGCTTCTGCCTGTGAGCAGATACCACCACCGGCAACTGTAATGACAAGGTCATACTTTCCCTGAGTCTCAGTTACTTCGAATGGCTGGACAACCTTATTTGCATTAGCCGCATCAACGAAATAAACTGCGATGTCCCTGCCATTGATTGTCACTTTGCCATTTCCATCGCGGAGATAGACTCTGGCAACAGAGGTCTTGCGGCGACCAACTCCATGTGCGAGATTGATATTCTTCTTCTCTTCGTTCTTAGCCATTTCGCCTCTCCTTAAATCTCAACAGCAACTGGCTGCTGTGCTGTATGCGGATGCTCGCTTCCTGCATAGATCTTCACGTTGGTCATGAGCTTTCTGCCAAGCCTTCCGTGAGGAAGCATACCCTTGATTGCATGTTCCATAGGATATGTAGGCTTTCTCACGAGAACCTTCTCAAGAGACTCTGCCTTAAGTCCACCTGGATACATGGAGTGGCGATAATACATCTTATCTTCCATCTTATTGCCGGTGACTGTAGCCTTGGCTGCATTGATGATGATAACGTAGTCGCCCAGATCCTGGTGCGGTACGTACTCAGCTTTATTCTTACCCCTGAGGATCCTTGCAGCTGCAACTGCGACACGTCCGAGGTTCTTGCCCTCTGCATCGATGAGATACCACTTCTTCTCAACCGACTGAGGCTTTACGAAAATAGTCTTCATAAACTGAATCCTTCTCTTTTATTCTCTGAATGGAAAACTTCCTTCCCGGATAACCGGCACACAGGTCCAGCCAAGGAACCAGACATGAACAGGTTCACCGAATCCATCGGGCCATCATCATCCATGGGTTTTCCGGGGAAAGGAAGATTCTGAAGATTGCTCTTCGGAACCCATGAACAAGCGGTTATCCTCAGGATATCCTGCACAAGCCTTGTGCGAGAGTGCACGGATTTTTCCGCGCAATTATGCATTGTACTGAATCTTAACTCTGCTTGTAAAGAGGTTACAGCAATGACTTTATGATGAAAGGATGCACCGACTCTCCTATCGCCTTTCCTCCGCCTATCACTGTACAGCAGAAGTCATCAAGAGATGCTCTGAACCTATCAGCAGCCTGAGAGATATCATCGGCAGTAAGAGACAGAGTACGGCAGAGATTCAGCTTCCTGTCCTCATCTTTTATCGAATAGACGATGCGCCTCAGATCAAGCATTGCCTTTGAGGATGGGGCAACAGGCTTGACAAGCCTCGAAAGCTCTCCGATGAGCGCATCTGACAGAGATTCCTCATCAAAAGAGAAGCCATCAAGCGCTGTGAGCATATCATCAATGGTGCCATCGATCCGCGGATCCCTATATGAATAGAAATACCAGCACCTCTCTATGGGATCAAGTGCGATGCCTGCTCCATATGCACCGCCTTTCTCCCTTATTCTCTGCCATAAGACAGTGGAAGAGAGCATTGAGAGAAGCATCTTGTCCGCAGGAGACTCAGCTGATGTGAAAGAAGCTCCTCTCCCAGCCATCGACACAAAAGACACCTGCGAAGGAACAGAGAATCCTGTCCAGCGCGGGAACTCCGGAATCACATGGGCATAGGAATGCTCCATCCTGCCTTCAGGCAGCGATGAGCGCAGGGCCATGGCGGCTTTGCATGCATTTGGGATATCTTCCTTCTCAGCAGATATGTGGATAATCATCCGGCTTCTGGCGAATGTCTTCCTGTATACATGCTCAAGGGCCGCGGAGACCTCTGTGGGATCCGCCTCAGACATTTTCCTCACAGCTTCCCAGCATGTGATGCCTGTAATCCGTTCACCGATATAAAGGGAAGCCGACAAGGACTGCGATGCGTATGATATCCCGAATGAATTCGCACTCGGAATCGCATTTGACTGGAACTCCGTAAGGATATCTGAAAGAGCTGCGGCGATGCGCCTGACATCCTTCAGATCCGCCTCAAGGAACAGCTTACTGTAAATATCAAGCCCATCAGCGACAAGATCCGGAAGTGATTTCAGTCTTGCAGTGAAGAAGACCTTCTCCTTTCCTTCCGCATCTGCACCTGATTCCAGATAGAAGACACTTCCGCCTGATACATACCGCAATTCGGTTATGACCCTGCTGTAATCCATTCCTGCAGCTGAGCACATGGAAAGAAGACGCGTCAGCACGACAAGGACATCAAGCTCTTCATAGCTGAAATCGGAAACATCGAAGAGGATGTCAGTATATACGATTCCGCCTGTAGTCATAGACGCTGTGATTACGCCATCAACGATTTCATGATTTATTATGTCGCACTCTGCAGGAAGATCTGATACTGAAAGACGGGGAACTGTCTTCTTAGCCTCATCGGAATCCTCTGAAATCTGGAAGCTATTGAACAATACCTCTTTGTCGCTGCCATATGAAGGAAGCCGCCTTTCAAGTATTTCCTCTATCTCCTGCTCCAGTCCTGCGCTGTACATCGGATCTTTGGCAACAACCGTCAGCAGGCGATGGGGATTATCGATAAGAGACTTCATTATCCAGTCCTCGAAGAGATGAGGATTATCCTTCAGCCGCATCTTCACTTCATCAATCACTGCAAACGGGGAAAGCTGCGAGACAGGGCTGAAGCCAAACGTAAGTGCCTTATCAGCGGAAAAAAGCAGCCTCATCCCATTAGGGACGCCACCCTTGATTTCCTTCTGCGTGAATTCCCATTTCCGTATGGCACTCTCGACAAGCATAGGATCCAGACCTTCGCGGGCAATCGATGAGAGCGCATCCAGGAGAAAATCCTCTATCCTCCCTGCGTTCTTCTCTTCAGCTCCTGCGAATCCCACAGCGAAAGCAAGCTCCCTATATGATGAGCACATACCGCTTTCCGTTGAAAGATCCGAACCGAGACCTGATTCGATTATTGCCTTATAAAGAGGACAGCCCGGAGCTCCCAGAAGGATATCGACAGCAAGTGAGAGGATCGCAGACTCAACAGGATCCACCCCGTCTCCAAGAAGCCATGAAAGAAGTATGGAAGAACCATTGTCTCCATCACCTGCAGCAGAGACGGCCCTATGCATCCGGGGCTTATCCCACCGCGCCGAAAGCCCTACGCGCGCCACAGGACTTCCTCCATCGCGTTCGGAAAGATATCCATCCAGAACCTTCAGTTTCTCATCGATATCCGCATCGCCATATATGAAGAGATAGATATTCGAGGGAACATAGAACCTTCTCCATTCAGAAAGATACTCTTCATATGTGAGTCTTGCTATTTCCCTGCAATCGCCTCCGGACTCCCACTGATAAGGGCTGTCTCCGAAAAGAGGCTTGAAAACCGCAGACGATACGACTGACTCATGATCTGCCATTACACCGAACATCTCAGAGTATACGACCCCTTCGAAATGCGGCTTCCCTTCCTTAGATATCCTTATCCCCTCCTGCATGAAAGTCTCTTCACGGAGAAGCGGGCTGAATACCGCATCCGTATAGACGGCGAATATATTGTCTATATCCTTCCTGACTGTGCTTGCCGCAGGATAATATGTCCTATCCACACCGGTGAGCGCATTGAGATACGTATTCGGACTATTGCGGACCAGAAGCATGAACGGATCTTTTACAGGATACTTGCTGCTTCCAGCCAATACCGTATGTTCGATTATATGGCTTATGCCCTTCGATGATGCAGGTGGTGTATATACGACATAGGAAAAAAGCTGTTCCCTGTCATCATTTTCCACGAAATAGACCCGGAAACCTGTCTTTAAATGCCTGAAGAGGATACCCCTGCCCTTATAATCAGGAAGATCGGCATTCTCCGTGACGCAGAAACCATGAATAACATCGCCCTCTCTATGATCCATAAAAGAAAAGGTAACAGCGGATAAGCCGTTTTTCAAGCTATAGGCGCGAGAGCAGAAGGCCTGCTGCGATGCGGGAGGCCTTCTTCAGGGCATTCGCCCCAGCATCTTCCACACTGCTTCCTTCTGCGACAGCGGAAGCTGTCTCCTCAATTCCATCGATGAATATCTGTGCATCAGCCCTGACTGCGAAGCCTTGAGGAATCGAAACAGAGTCGACAAGTCCTGTGCGGACGATTATGAATCTCGTTCCGGCAGGATATGATGCGGTCAGGTTATCATGAATCTCCTCAGTCTCTTCTCCCGGAGCCACCACTATCGGATAAGCTCCTGCTCCCGCGCTTTCCAGATATGATGAGAAGGCTTCAAACGCGCTGCTGTCATTGATTGCATCACCATTCGCCTGATAAGAACCGAATGCGATCACGCAGGACTCATCTCCTGCCTGTGCATTCCTGAGCTCTGCTGAGACAGTACATTCATCAAGTTTCTCCATAAATGGCCACATAAGGACATCATCGGCTTCCTGAAGTGATGAGATAAGGCTTTCGGGTATATATGGCCTGATTTCGATCGTGCCATGACGAAGAGCATATGGATCCGTAGGCACATAGCTTATATGCCCATTCTCGCCAGTCTTGGCGACAACGGAACTGACAGTCTCGTTGCCGTTGCTGTCAAGGCGTCTGTAGACTATCTCGACTTCGCCTTCAGAGATCACAGGATGGAACAGACCCCTCCTTCTCCACATACTTATATCCACGGATTCCCCTGATACAGCATCGATCTCAATCGCATCAAGATACTCTATAGCCCGGGAAAGAAGCGTCATCGGCTGGAGGCTCTCATCCGAAACAGGCCCATCAAGCGATTTATCCAATGCGCCAAGCATCTGCGTCAGCGCCCGGGTATCATGATTCAAACGGTAGCTTTCCTCAGCGCTCCTGATGGCACTCCTTATATCATTCTCACGCTCGAGCATCGCCATATATTCTTCGGATCTGTTTGCATAATATGTACCGGAAGGAGCTACTGCCAGGATGAAGGAATGCCATCCTTCATCATCTTCCGCGCTATATGACTCTTCTATATATGCGCCAAGATCATCTATCCTTCCTGTAGTGCTCAACTCACGCATATAGAGATCCTCTATCGAATATCCAAGGCCTCTTCCCATCTGAGCCATGATATTCAGGAGTGCATTCATCTCAGCATCTTCTGGAGTCTCTCCTGTGCCTTCCGCCATGAACTGAAGAGCACCTACCCTGGTAGGAGGATGCCTGTACCACTCCGGTGCTATTCCGCTGTAGCTTGTCGCACAAGATGCCATGAGAATCGAAACCGCAATCAGGATCAACAGCTTTTTCAGAAGTCACCTCCAAAGCCAATCATCAGCATATGGGTATCCCAGCCGAAATTCTCATAGCCTATCCTCCAGTAGAAATGAGGCGTGGCCCTGTGCTCATAGAAAACCGAGAAACGGCCGTTCCAGTCAAAACCTTCCGAGCTTCCACCTAGCAGAAGCGAAGCATCAGCACCTATTCTCCCTTCCTGTATCAGAGTGAACTCAACGGATGGGAATATCCTTCCAAGGCTCAAAGATGCAGCCACTCCGATACCTCCGTACATGTAGGAGACGCCGTTCCTGTATCTGTATACAAAGCTCAGTGTCGGAATGAATGGGAAAATCCAGTCAAGCTTTCCTATTGTCGCAGATGCCAACACATCCACCTGCGGGAATGCAAAGCCCATCGCCGCAGTGGCATATGCGGTCCATGTTCCATCAGGTTCCAGGCTTATACCGGGAAAAGGCCTGTCAAGATATACAGGATCAAGAGTCGTCGCACCATTGTAGCGGCCCGAGACATCGAATATGCCACGAGTATGTCCATTGGAATCCACTGCCTTGAATCTTGTCCCCCTGCGGAACGAGGTATCGCCCAATGCGGAATACGAGGACTGGAAGATATAGTCCAGCCGCAGCCCCGGAGCAAGGAGAAGCTCCTCATAATAAAGCATCGCTGAGATTTCCTCGTCAATCTGCGAAATCAGTGATGCCCTGTCTCCGCCGGTTGCATTTATCGTATAGCTCTTTCCGCTGTAGCTTACAGTGAATGATGCGTGCAGCTCATCTGGAAACAGTTCAGAATCCTCGCTGTAGTCTGAAAACAGGAAGTCGATGGAACCACGGCCATCGGTATATCTGTCTGCAGCAGCACTTACTGCCGTCAGGATATCAGAAGGGAATGTATCATCAAAAGATGATGTCGTCGCGAACAAGGAGACAGGAAGGAGGAAGGCAATGACAAGAACAGCCAGATGCTTCATCTTGCAGCCTCCCTTATGATTCCCATCACAAGGGAAAGCGAGCTCTCCATAGCTTCAAGTGCTATCCATTCCTTCTTTGAATGAAGATTGTGCGCACCTGTGAATATATTCGGAGATGCGATTCCGAAAGCCGCAAGCGCAGCTCCATCGGTTCCGCCCCTGATAGGTCTCGATTCAAGCCGCATGCTAAGCTTCTCAGCAGCGGAGTACAGCATTCCAAGCGCTTCGGGCCTCCTTTCGGTCGCTCCCTTCATATTCCTGTACTGCACGGAGACATCCGCTTCCACTTCTACCCTATAGATATGCCTGGCGGCTTCCGCTATTGCCCTGACAGTCTCTATCCGCCTTTCGAGCCCGCTATAGCTGAAATCGCGGATGTATATCTCAAATGATGCTTCAGCAATCGACGCCTTAAGGTTGTCAGCAGCATAATATCCGTAACGCCCATCCGTAGCTTCCGGGCTCTCGGATCCTGGAAGCGAGGAAACCATGAAAGCAGCGGCGGCGACAGCATTCCTCATGACACCTCTCGCAGAGCCTAAATGGACAGCATTGCCTTTTATCGCGATATTAGCGACAGCCGCATTGAAACACTCAGATTCAATGATGCCCTCTTCCTCGCCATCAACCGTATATATCACATCGGATGCAGTCCAGTGCCCCGGGAAGGAATCAAGTCCATGACCTGTCTCCTCATCAGGGGTGAAATAGAATTCGACATCGGCATGCGGAAAGCCACAGGAAGGAAGGCGCGATGCGCATTCCATAAGGATCGCCACGCCTGCTTTATCATCAGCACCAAGAAGCGTATCCCCTGAAGACGTGATGATCGTACCTCCGCTGTATTTCAATAAATCCGGATTCTCATCAAGCTTTATGACAGTATCGCCAAGATGGATATCAGCAGGGACAAACGACCGATGGACAACTGGCCTCACCCCATTTCCAGGAACATCATCAGCTGTATCGACATGGGCCATGAAACCGACAGTCCTGCCATCTCCAGAGCCTTTGACGCGTGCAGCCAGGACTTTCTCATCGCCATAGTACGTTTCGATTCCCATTGCATCCAGGCAGTCCTTAAGATGCAGGAGAAGCTTTTCCTGCCCATCAGAAGACGGTCTCATGCCTGCAGAAGCATTACACGGAGAACTCATCGTGTCATATGACAGGTAATCAAGGAATCTCTGAAGAAGATCTTCGCGCATGCAGGAATTATACAGTATTCCATCACATTAAGTGAACTCTGCAATGGGTGGTTTCCCACCCATGGTCAGCTGCTTTCCTCTTCACTGCCTATGAGATCATACTTCTCAATAATCTCAGAAGCCTCATCAGCAACTCCGAAAAGCCAGAAAAGCCCGAGCACGATAGCTGTGACAACAGGTTCACGGCCGATTGTCGATCCAAGACTTATGACAGCTGCGGCGACTGCCCAGTCGGCAGATACCTCAGTCGCAACCGTCTCGAGCCATGCCATGAATGTCTCGCTGGCATCTCTGTCCGTTTCGTAATGCGTAACAATCGCCATTATCATCCCGGCAGCGACTCCTGCGACTACCGCCACAGCGGCTGCTGCCGTAATCTTGCCCCAGAGGATGACATCCGGAACCGCCCAGTATACAATAGCCGCCGTGAGAAGCACTGCTGAGGTTATCACAAGATTCGTAAGATCCTTATAGAAATCCTCCTGCTGCTCTGGTGTCAGGATTTTTGCATCGGAAGCAAACATCAGCTTCGCTTCCCGTTCAAGGTCGGAAACCGCATTCCTGACTTTATCAAGCTCTTCTTCCGGAGCAAGCCCATCTGCCGCAGAAAGGATCTCATCAACGCTCTCCGCCTCAGATGCGGCAATACAGAACTGAAGATACTCATCGCTTCCTTCAGAAAAAGCCTTCTCCGCAACACCATATGGATCTCCCGGGTTGAAATCAGCAAGGACCTCCTTCCACCTCCCATCATCTCCATATTCATCTGAAAGCGCCTTGCTCACCTGATCCATGACGCCATTGACAGACATTGCCTTGCCTGCTGCGCTTACAAGTGCCTGTGCGGACGCATTGCCAGGTCCGGAGGAAGGAAGAGAACAGGATACCAGCATTGCCATAATCATCAGCAAGGCAGCAGCCCTATCAAGATACATGCGCATACGCACCTCCTTATCAGAATGCAGTACCGGCAATCAGGCTGATCCTGAACTGCGTATACTGCGGAATCGCCTTTGAGAGAACATCCATGCGCCCTGTTTCAGATGAGAATATATCCGTCATCGTGAAACGTGGCTCAATATAGAAATACGGGAATTCAAAAGTCCAGCCGACCATAGCTTCGGTAAAGAACATGAACCTCTCAGAGGGAGCCTCAAGCCCCCAGAAGACCCCAAGCCTTACAAGTGATACACCTGCGAAGAAGCCATAACCATCAAATGGATAGACAGAGACATAAAGTCCTGTCTCTGCGAAATCAAGTTCGTAACTGAAGGAATGGGAATAACGGAGAGGAAGCGTCACACGTACCCTGCCGAATCTGTAAGATGCTTCAGCATCAAGCCTCAGGGCACCCATGAAAGCAGAATCAATACAGCGCAGGTCCACACCGATCTGCCACGCTGCGGAGGAGGCTGCCTGCATAGATATCAATAGAACTGCGATAACAAAAAGCCGCTTCATACCTTAAGGCTAAAGCGGCATCTGAATAGCAAAAGGGGCAAAAGCGGTCAAGTCCAGCCAAGCTGCTTCTTGAACTCAGCCTCCTTCTTTGCGATTGATGACGAGATGAACTTCACCTCATCCTCAGCACCTGCGAGCTTTATGGCAATCCCGGAATGTCTCTCATCAACCTTCCGGATATCATAGCTTTCGATTTCCGATACAGAACATGACCATGCCGGCTTTATATTGCCAGCCGCATCTTTCCTGACATAGAAGACTATCTCTGATGAAGTGACAGCAAGTGCACCGGGAACAGTCGATGTCTCATCATCGCTTATCTTCGAGCACTTCAGATAAAAGAAATTCTCATCGTCTCGCTTCTTCTCTATCATCTTCTCTGTCACAAGGGAAGAGATGACATAATAAACAGCGATGAGAACTGCCAGAACGGGGATGAAAAGAAGATATACCTCCCCTTTGAATGAAATAAAATATACGAATAATCCAAAAACAGCGAGTATAAGGAAAAGGATCAACCGTTTCATAGCAATGATTCTAACCCAGACTGTCAGTTTATAACAATTGCGGCGTATATAATTCAGGAGGCCGCAATGAAGAAGGCACTTATAATCATCATGCTGGCACTGACGGTCATTGCCAGCTGTACGGAACAGACACCTGAAGGCAAGGGTACGATGCGCATAACAATAAGCGAAGAGAAAGCCATCGCATCAGGAACAATCAAGCCGGCAGACTATCCACTGGAAATCGTCAGCTACAGGATCACAGGCTCCGGACCAGATGGCGCCGAGTTCATAATAAGCACGGATCACACAAGCGAATCTGTGGATAATGTCGCTTATGGACTATGGACGCTTACGGCAGAGGGCCTGAATGAAGAAAAGGATGCTATCGCAAGAGGTTCTGTGGAATTCGCATTCTCACCTAAAAACCAGAATGCGCTGATAACCATCGATGAGCTGATCGGTGAAGGTTCTCTCTCTGTGGATATCTCATGGGATGCATCAAGCATCATCGGAACGCCAAGCGTAAGGCTCCAGCTTGCCAAGCAGTATGGCGACAAGGAGACAGCAGAGCTCAGCGTCACTGTGGATGAATCGGCGGGGACCGCAACTTATAGCGGGAGCGGCCATGAATCCGGCTCATATACCTTGAGTGCACAGCTTTTCGATGACGATGTGCAGGTGGCCGGGTGTACTGTTGCCGTACGGATTGCAAACGGACAGGAATCCCATGGGACGATAGAGTTCGATCTTGAGAATGAGCCCATAGAACCTGGCAGCATGATAATAACAAATGCTACAGGAGTTCCTGTGACGCTTACGATGGAAGGCATCGATACGGATACGATTCCCGCAGCTGAAGCTGTCACTGTGTCAATGAAAGCGGAAAACGATGAGGCTGAGAACTACAATATCCTCTGGTATCTGAATGGTACTGAGATAGGTTCCGGATCCAGCATAACATTCACTCCATCTGTCGGAATACATCGCCTTGACGTGGTTGCTTCCTCATCGAAAATAGGTTCCACGAGCAGCACTGCGGTGACATTCGAAGCAATAGCTGCCGGAAAACCTGGCACACCTGATTTCGGAGGGATAATCAAAGAGTCGGAAAACCTGAAAATGGGAGACGATATGATAATCAGGTTCCTGGACAATGGCTCCGTGCTTATTGCCTCAAATGAACACAGGATGGCTTATATAGGACGTCTCGTACGCAATGATATCAATATAGAGAAGAAAATAAGCTACACATCCCTCGGTCTCTCATCCAGTACCATCTCCGATATTGCGATGAAGCCTGTCGGTTCTGCCTATACTGCCGTATTCGCTCTGAACAATCCGATCGGGGTCAAGTACTATACATATGATCAGGATGCAATGGCATTCTCATGCTACTTCACGGAAACAGGTCCATGGACATATAAGGACCTGAATATGACGGATGCGCTTTTTGCAGGATTGTCAACTAATCCTCTGGATGCGGTCCTTGTAGCAGCAAACGATACTGGAACAGATGCCAGGATGATTCCATTCCACATAACCACATCAGCCTCAGGAAACAGCAGGGATGATGTCGTGCTCGGTGCAAGCAGCATCTGGATGGAAGGTTCGATTCCTACCGTGTATGAAGACGGCCCTGATGGATATATGGGTGTCTCTGAAGATGGATATATGCTCTATGGATACAGAGATGGCCTGAAGTATACGTCCGCATCTCTCATCGGGATACAGAGCGAACTTGATTCGACAATCGATGCAGCAATCGTAGGTCATGAGAGAGTACTTCATCTCGGAAACTCCCTGAGCCTCATCGATGCTCATGGCATGGGAAATATCATCCACTCTGAATCGCTTGGAGGTTCAGAAGCTGCTGCACTGACAGTCAGCAAGGACTATGAGTTCGCATACTATATCGATATTACGGAAAACCAGCTCGTGACTCTGTCACTGGATGTCGATGGTGCCAGCTGGGAGGAACTCGAAAGAACGGATCTTCCGGAGGACAACCTAGATGAGATGATCATATCGCCAAGCGGAAGGAATCTGATGCTTTTCGATAAGGACAATACCGACAGGATCGTGCTTATGCGAATCAGCCATGATTAAGAAAAGGTGCCTCGCGGCACCTTTAATCAACTCATCAGGCCTTATAGACCGGCACTTCCTTATACTCGGTATGAAGCAGATGATGGGCTTTCTCCGAAAGAGGCTTTCCAAGGTATTCGCTGTAAAGCTTCTGTATCGATGGATTGTTGTGAGAACATCTCTGGACAGACTTCTCGTCATCCTCATACAGACCTTCGATACGCTCTTCCCTGACTTCATCATCTGTACCATATGGCTGGCCACCGCCTGCGATACAGCCACCGCGGCATGCCATGATTTCGATGAAATCGAGGTCAGGCTCCTTCCCTGCAAGCTTATCCTCGCGGATCTTGTCGAGAAGAGGCTTCGCATTGGCCATTCCATGGACGACAGCGACACGCACTTTCTTGCCATTCATGTCGACCTCGCCTCTCTTCACTTCATCAAGACCTCTTACAAGCTTCACCTCGACATTCTCAGCTTCTTTGCCTGTAATGCCATAATATGCAGTTCTTACAGCTGCTTCCATGACACCACCTGTGACACCGAAGATAGTACCTGCGCCTGTATACTCTCCAAGCGGGCTATCAGCCTCAGATTCAGGGAGATTACCGAAATCAAGACCACGGGAAGCAATCAGCCTTGCGATCTCGCGTGTCGTGAGGACAAGATCGACATCCTGTGCACCGGATGAGCTCGCATGCTCACCGTCCCTTGTGATCTCGGTCTTCTTTGCAGTACATGGCATTATCGCAACAGAGTAGATCTTATTCTTGTCGATGCCAAGCTTTTCAGCCCAGTATGTCTTCGTGACAGCTCCCTGCATCATCATAGGGCTCTTTGCCGACGAAAGATTATCCAGGAGATCAGGATAGTACTTCTCACAATAATCGACCCAGCCAGGACAGCATGATGTGATCTGTGGAAGGACACCGCCCTTCGTGACCCTGTCGATAAGTTCAAAGCCTTCTTCCATGATTGTAAGATCAGCTCCGAAGTTCGTATCGAATACATAATCGAATCCGATGCGCCTCAATGCCGTGTAAAGCTTCTTGGTCGAGATGGAGCCTGGCTTAAGGCCGAATTCCTCTCCTATCGCGACTCTTACAGCTGGAGCAATCTGGACAGCTACGACCTTATCAGGATCTGCAATAGCAGCCATCGCAGTCTGCGTATGATCCTGCTCATAGATCGCGCCGACAGGACAATGCGTGATGCACTGTCCGCACTTGATGCATGGGCTGTCGTTGAGAGGAAGATGAGCAGCAGGACTCATCGTCGTCTTGTCACCACGTCCGATGAACTCAAGCGCATACACCCCCTGAAGGCCCTGGCAGACCTGCACGCAGCGCCCGCACTTGATGCACTTCTCAGGGTCAAGGACAATAGCTCCTGTCGAGCGGTCCTTCTTATCCTCAGCAAGACGGATTTCGAAAGGCTGCTCACGGACACCATACTCGATAGCAAGCTTCTGAAGCTCACATTTGTTGTTCTTCGTGCAGAGGAGGCATGATGACGGATGCGTACTCATCGTCAGCTCAAGGATCGTCCTTCTGACATCATACAGATCATGGTCATGTGTGATGATCCTCATGCCCTCCGCGGCAGGCGTTGAGCATGCACGTATTATCTTTTTAGAGCCTTCCTGCTTGCAGATGCAAAGACCACATGATCCGAACGGCTTCAGATCTGAATGATAGCAAAGCGTCGGAATCTTTATACCTGCAGCTTTTGCAGCCTCAAGGACGGTTGCACCATCCCTTACTTCAACATCTATTCCCTGTACAGTAAGATGAATCATCTACAGCCTCCTAGTGAATTTCGATCGCACTGAACTTGCATGTATCCTTGCAGACTCCGCACTTGATACATACATTGCCGTTGATCTTGTGAGGTTTCTTCACCTCACCGGAAATAGCGCCGACAGGACACTTGCGTGAACATGCTGTACAGCCTATGCACTTCGAAGGATTGATTTCATAGCTGATGAGCTTCTTGCACTTTCCTGATGGACACTTCTTGTCATGGATATGGGCCTCATATTCATCCGGGAAATACTTAAGCGATGAAAGGACAGGATTAGGTGCTGTCTGTCCAAGAGCACAGAGAGAACCCATCTGCATGGCTTTCGCGATCTGCTGGATCTGCTTGATGTCCTCCTGCTCGCCCTTGCCCTGCGTGATCTTCTCGAGGATATTGCAGAGGCTCTTTCCGCCGATGCGGCATGGAGCACACTTTCCGCATGATTCATCGACTGTGAAGTTCAGATAGAATTTTGCGACATCAACGATACAGTCATCCTCATCCATGACGATCATACCGCCAGAACCCATCATCGAACCGATCTTCTGAAGACCGCCGAAATCAATAGGTGTGTCGAGATTGGCTTCTGTTATGAGACCACCGGAAGGACCACCGGTCTGGACAGCCTTGAACTTCTTGCCGTGAGCGATTCCTCCGCCGATATCATAGACAATCTCACGGAGCGTCGTGCCCATAGGAACCTCGACAAGACCGGAGTTGCAGATCTTGCCAGTAAGTGCGAATACCTTAGTACCATGGCTGTCCTCTGTACCGATGGATGCGAACCATGCACCGCCATTGACGATAATCTGAGCGACATTCGCCCAGGTCTCGACATTGTTGATGACCGTCGGCTTGCCCCATAGTCCCTTCACTGCAGGGAATGGCGGACGTGGCTGAGGCATACCTCTGTTGCCTTCGATGGACTGCAGGAGCGCAGTCTCCTCACCGCACACAAATGCACCGGCTCCAAGCCTTATCTCGATATCATAGTCAAATCCAGAGCCAAGGATGTCCTTCCCGAGAAGCCCATATTCCCTAGCCTGCTTCATAGCGACTTCAAGCCTGTGGATGGCAAGAGGATACTCAGCTCTTATGTAGATATATCCATGGTGGGCCCCGATTGTCTTTCCACAGATTGTCATAGCCTCAAGAACGGAGTGCGGGTCTCCTTCGAGAGTCGATCTGTCCATGTATGCGCCCGGGTCACCTTCGTCAGCATTGCAGACCACATACTTCTCATCGCCTTCTGCCTGCTTCGTGAAGTTCCACTTCATCCATGTCGGGAATCCTGCACCGCCGCGGCCTCTCAGGCCAGCTGTCTTGAGCTCTGCGATGACATCATCCCCGGACATCTCGAAAAGGACCTTCTCAAGTGCCTTATAGCCACCTGCCGCGATATATTCATCGATATTCTCAGGATCGATCGAGCCGCAGTTCTTGAGGACGATTCTCATCTGCTTGTTATAGAACTGGATGTCCTGGACTTCCTCATAGGCCTTTCTGGGGGTCTTGTTGTAAAGGAGCCTTGTCACCTCACGTCCCTTGACGACATGCTCTGCTATAAGCTCCTTTGCATCCTCAGGCTTCACCTGCACATAGAAGGAGTCTTCTGGCAGGATCTTCACAATCGGTCCCTGCTCACAGAATCCGAAACATCCTGTCTTGATGACCTGAACCTGATCTGCGACACCCTGACGCGCGGCCTCATCAATCAGAGAATGGTAAATCTGGTCAGAACGGGAGGACTCGCATCCCGTACCGCCACAGACGAATATGTAGTTCTTGAAGCCCATATTATACACCCCCTTCGAGTTCGATTCTCAGGTCTTCCACAACCTTTCCGCCTGCAAGATGCTCATCGACAATCCTCTTTGCCTTCTCAGCATCGACATTTCCATAGACGGTAAGTCCCTTGCCTGGTACGAAAACCTCGACAACCGGTTCCGGTGCCGGAGCAGCAGATCCAGTCTGGGTGATGATCACATCCTCAAGTCCCAGCTTCTCAACTTCATCTGCAATTGCATTGAGCGTATACTTCGCGCCCTTCTCGATCCCGCTTGTTCCCATAGCGACAACAACATGTGTCGTGCGTCCATGGATATCGCGCATCTTAAGCTTCTTCTCCTCACGCTCCCTGATAGCATGAAGATCAGATAGCGACAGCTTGGCCATAGTCATCTCCTTCTATGCCTCTCCATCAAAGCTCTGAAGCTCCTTATGCCGGAGGCTCCTTCCGGATAGGCATTCATCTTCTTCAGCCCGGATGTGGAGAAGGCTGCACCGCCATCCCCATATCCTATGATAACTTCGACTTCTTCTTCCCTCAGGAAAACCGGAAGCAGCGCATGATAAAGATCATCCATGCTGCCGTCATCTGCCATCCTGAAGGAAAGAACAGTTCCTTCTCCTTTTTCAATGTGCCAGGATTCCGCGCTCTCGGAAAGGAGAGCAAGAGCCCTGCCACGCCTCTCGCCTTTAGTGGTAACGGAACCCTCCTCAAGGGTCCATATACCATCATCCGCAACAGTCACATTCCAATACCCTTCAGACAGGACAGCCTTTATCGATATGCGGCTGCTTCCGGCTTCGCTGCTGTTCATAGCAGCTTCGAGCATGAAATCCGACACTGCATGCATCAGGAGAACTTATCCAGGATCCCTGATATCTGGTTCTTCGACACTTTGCCGAATACCTCTCCTGAAATCGTCATGACAGGAGCCAGTCCGCAGCAGCCCACACATCTGACAGCTTCCAGAGAGAAGCGGCCATCTTCCGTAAGTCCACCGACATCAAGATTGAGTTCCTTGCCAAGCTCTTCGACAATCATGTCTCCACCTTTGAGATAGCATGCAGTCCCAAGGCATACCTGTATATTATATTTGCCTGGCTTGTTAAGCTTGAAGAAATGATAGAACGTCAATACGCCCCAGATCTTGGCCATCGGTATGCCAAGCTGCCTTGCTACTTCGTCAGCGGCTTCTCTTGAGACGTATCCATACTCCTCCTGAACACGATGGAGGATCATGATGAGATTACCCGGTTTGCCCTTCCATTCGGAAATAAAGGCATTGAGCTCATCAGAAAAGATATTCTGAGCCATAGTCTCTCCTTTCATTCATTGGAATTCTAATTGAACATCATCTTATTTTCAACAAAACGCCTTTAACTTGAATACAGTTTCAGATAAAGCTATAATCCACTGGTTATTGTTACGCAATTCACATTAAGGAGTTATAAAACAATGAACAGCGAAATGCTGGTACGTATTACTCGTTACTTCAGAGCTCTTAATCGCCTCAGAGCCATCGGTTTGGAGAAAGTCTTCGCACACAATCTGGCAGATGCCGCCGGTGTTTCCGCTGCAATTGTCAGAAAAGACTTCTCACAGCTCGATATCCGCGGCCAGAAAAGGGGCGGATACGAAATCAATGAGCTGATTGACAGGATCGGGGCAATACTTGGCAAAGGCGATGCCCAGAATGTGATAATCGTAGGCTGTGGCAGAATCGGAAAGGCGCTGATGCATTATTCCGGATTCGAGCCGGATGGAATAAGGATTGTCGCCGGCTTCGATACTGATCCGCTTATATACTCAGAAGCATCCTATCCTGTTCCGGTATATCCTATATCTCGTCTGGAGGAAATCGTAGGGGCTCTCGATGTGCAGGTCGCCATCATCACAGTCCCGGAAGCATCGGCAGCTGATGTCGCGGAAAGGATAAGAGCAGCTGGAATCCACGGGATCCTGAACTTCTCACCTATAACGCTCAAGCCGCATCCTGCGGAGAATGGGGAGAAGACAGACGTCATCCACAACATCAACATCGCGCTTGAGCTTGAGCAGATATTCTACGAGCTGAAATTCCCTGCAATCAGGTGATGCTCCGTATCCATGAGAAGAGATACTGCTGGGAAAGGGCTTCATACGGATGGAAGTATGAGGCATCTTTCCCCGGGTAATACTCCGCCATCACCTTCTTCATCCATACATCCATAGGGAAGCCTTCCCTTCTCTGATAAGAGAAGATCAGGATGCATGAAGCGACCTTCGGTCCTACGCCCTTTATCTTCTCAAGAGCCTTCATGGCCTCATCGAAAGGCAATGCCTCTGCCTCTTCAAGGATATCCCTGTTCCTTACTGCATCAATGATGAAAGGTGCCCTGAATCCGACTCCGAGCTGTCTGAGCTCTTCCTCGGTCGCTTTTGAAAGCTCATCGGCTGTCGGGAAGCTCCAGTATCCCTTCTCTACCTCATGGCCATATTTCTCAGAAAGCCTGGAATAAAGACCTGTGATCCTCTTTATATTATTGTTCTGGGAAAGGATGAATGAGATCAGGGCAATCCAGTGATCCTGCTTCAGCAGCCTTATGAGCCCTGTGGATTCCGTAGCCTTGCGGAGGATCTCATCCTTCGCAGCTATCTCGGAACGTGCCTTCTCATAGTCATATCCAAGATCAAAGTAATCATACAGGAACGGATCTGCGGCCGCATCCCCGATGCTCTTTATCCTGTATACCCTTTCATTGAGCACAGCCGTGAAGAATCCATCTTCCTCCCTCCAGCTGAAGCTCTGTCCGCCCATCAGCGTTTCCCTCAGATTCTCTTCCATCATCTCTGTCCTCTCTGCTTTGCAAGATATTCCGATGGAGTCATCTTCTCATATTTCCTGAAGACCTGCGAGAAATAGCGCGGGTTGTCTCCGAATCCGGATTTCTCCGCGATCTCCTGCACTGTGCTTGAATCGTAAAGCTTCATCAGCGACTTCGCGTGCTCTATGCGCATGCGCGAAAGATAGTCAGAGAAGCGTATGCCTGTCTCTTTGACGAAGAGCTTCGAAAGATAGCCTGCATCCATATAAACGACATTATCGGAAAGCCACTTCAGGGAGATGCCCTCATCATCTATATGCTTTTCTATGTAGCTTATTATTATGCTTACGGGATTCTGCCCTTTCTTGTCTGTGCCAAGCCTGCGTCCAAGGATCTCATAGGCAATCTTTATCACGTCATCGGTGGACTTCGCATCAAGCACGCCTGTCGCCAGAAGAGCCGGAAGGTATCCATCGCCTAGGGAAGCGGAGGAGACAATCCTTATCAGAAGAAGAGCCGCCTCAAGCGGAGGCAGAGGCGAGAGTATCTCACCTATCTTCCTGTTGAGTTCCTCCGAGGATCTCCCCTCTTCCAAGGCCTTTGCATACTCTGCGGAGACTCTTCCGACATTTTCCTCGCTGCCGCTCCATAGCTTGCGGAAAGAGCCGTCATCACCCTCGATCGAAAGCTGCCCAAGTGTATGAGAGGAAACAAATGAGGCGATGAGCCTTTCGATGCTGACGGCATTCGGACTATTATCAGGAACAAAGGCATATGCGCGTCCATCAGCCATTACAGGACGGAAGAACGGGGTCCTGCCGTCACCCGTGGTGCTGATTGAAGCCTTTGCATCGGGATTGATCCCCAGAAGACATAAAGAATGTCTTATCGATGACGGATCAGAGAATGCATCAAGGAGCATGAGCCTCTCAAGCTGATAGGAATACCTGAGCGCTCCATTATCCGTGCGCTCATATGATATTTTCCTCAGAAGCTCTGTCAGATCCTCCTTCCTCGTAGGCTTGAGAAGATAATGCTTTACACCATAGCTCATGGCCTTCTGTGCATAAGAGAACTCACTGAAGCCCGAGAGAATGATGATCTCGGTATCAGGGGAAAGCATCTTTATCTTCTCAATGAGCTCAAGGCCATCCATCATCGGCATGCGGATATCAGTGATGACGATATCGGGGGGATCATCTGAAACGACATCAAGCGCCTCCAGGCCATTACGGACACTTCCCACAAGAACCATGCCAAGCTCCTGCCACGGAATCATATCGACAAGCGATGTGCGCACAATCTCCTCATCATCTGCAACAAGGACCTTGATCATAAAACCTATATAACCTCACTATCTGATGATAGTACAGATTCTGAGTTCTAATCGATAGGTCCGGCTTCACTAAGATGCTGTTCCCGGAAATGGCCATCACAGAAAAACACAGACCTTTCATTCCGTGGAACCTGGCACCTTAAAGGAAACAACAGCCTCTCCGTTCTCATTTGAGAATCTCAGGGCATACTCATCTCCGAAAAGTAGCGTCAGACGCTGATTGATATTCTTCAGTCCTATCCTTCCCTTCTTCTCCAGATCCATATCATCAGGGAACTGTGAACCTGTATTGCTGATGGAAACCACGACATCGTTTCCTTCTGCCGCAGCGGAGAGATGGACATGGCATACCTCTCCATTCTCTTCCACCGCATGCTTGACTGCGTTCTCGACAAGAGGCTGTATTGAGAATCTGGGGACATTGACAGACAGAAGCTCATCTGGGCAAGTGTATTCGAAACTGAACATATCGGAGAACCTTATTGTCTGTATCTCAACATAGTGATGGACGAATTCCAGCTCCTTCGAAAGCGGCACGACCAGCTCGCTTCCGCTGATCGATGTGCGGAAGAGGTTCGCCAGGCTATAGCTCATCTTCGCTATATCCTCTGCTTTATAGCGCTCTGCAAGCCAGTACATGGAATCGAGGACATTATAGAGGAAATGAGGATTTATCTGCTGTGAGAGCATCCGCAACATCGAATCCCTTGCGAGGATCTCCTTCGTGTAGTTATCTCTTACAAGATCATTGTATGCAATGACCATCTGATCGAAATGCTTATGAAGATCCCCAAGCTCATCATCGCGGTCCGCATATGACGGAAGGTCGCTGAAATCCATATTGCCTTCCCCGAACCGGTCCATCTTCTCGGACAGCACATCCAGATGCTTCAGCAAGCTGTGTGAATACAGATGTATGGTAAGAAGCGAGAGGAGCATCATTGCCAGCAGGAACAGGACTGCCGTATAGAATATGCTTTCGTTCCCGGCATCATAGTCGGCATTTGAATAGAATCTGTATTCCCACTCGTTGTGCATCATGCCTTCATGTATGAAATAACTGGAGAATCCGGAAAGCGCGACTTCAACCCCTCTGCCCCTTGTCTCATATCCATCGGGAATCATGCCATCGGAATATATAAGCTGCCCTCCATAGAACAAATCCACTGCCCCTGATAAGCCGCTTATGGTCCATTGATTATCCATAGCCTCACCAAGCTCAAGACGGAGGAATAATATCCCAAGTGTATCAAGAGCAAGCGATTCAGCACGTCTTATGGCCCTGACATAATATACTTCCCTCTCGTGGCCATCCAGCCAGAAGAAATCACCATCCAGAGCCATGGCTCTGTCAACAGCTTTTCTGAATTCCTCATCGGAAAGACTGATGCCGGATCCATGATGCTGAATAGCCTCCCCGTCGAACACAGCTATATCGGAAACATAATCTACAGCATCGATCATTATGCTTATGCGCGACTGAATATCCCTCCTCGCAGCACTGGTATTGAGAGGATTGTCACCATCCTTTATAAGTGAAAGCCTGTCCTGAAAGAAAACATCTCCTATGATGAGTTCTCCAATGGATTCCGTATTCTTTATCGCATTGTCGATATCGCCCATTATGCTTGAAGCATTCCATCCGCTTATGTTGTACAGATCCTCAATGTACTGATTGCGTATATATACAAGGACGAATATCCCGATAGTCAGGAGAAGCGTGAATATGAGGAGAAGGAAGAATTTGACCTGCCGGCTTATGGTCTGCTTATGGCTTGAGAATTTCCATTGCATCTTCCATGAAGAGATCGGTAGCTTCATCCGCACTCAGTTCTCCTGTCCTTATGCTGTCAGTATACCCCAGCAGAATGTCTTCAAGGCTGCCAGCACCCTTCTCGAATGATTCTATCATAGGATAATCAAGCTTTACGAAGCTATAAGCATCCTGAAGGTATTCAGGCATCCTGGACAATGCATCCTCGAAATCTTCTCTGGCAGCAGGAAGCCCCATCTCACCGAAGAGCTGTCCGTCAGAAGACCTTTCAGCCATTTCTGAGATGAAATCGGCAGCTATATAGGGATTACTGGTCTTTGCAGAGATGGAGAGGAAGACACATGGCTTTGTATACATAGGATCCTGAACTGCATCATCTGGCACAGGCGGCACCGTATAGCCTATCTCTTCAAAGCCGGAGAACGATGCGAAGATTTCTACCTGATTCACAAAACCATAGGCATTCCAGCTTGTCAGATCCGTGATCGGCATCCTGTCAGGAACATTGAGATCTTTCCCCGCAAGGCTTCCGATGGGGACAGAATAATCCTCTGCGGAGAATTCCTCTATATCGTGAAACAGCTGCCTTACTGCTGCATCATTGCCATTGGCTATGCTTTCGAACGGGTCCAGAGCGAGCGCACGCGCATAGAAGACAAGTGCATTCAGCCCTCCGTCGCATAAAGCAGGCACGCCTACGCGCTGATAGATTATATTCGCGATCTCCTTGAACTCCGAGAATGTCATCTTCTCTGGAATCTGCACACCAGCAGCATCTGTAACCCTTTTGTCGTAGAACATGACAGGTGCTGTAAGCCCCATTGGATATCCATAGATCCCGCCATCATCCGAACCGCATGAAAGCGACTCATCAATCGGGGGCAGCGTTCCATCTTCAATAAACTCATCAAGCGGAAGCAGAAGTCCGCTTGCCTTATAATCCTCGATATAGTACAGATCCATCAGCATGACATCAGGCAATGAAGAACCTGCCGCACGCATTGCAAGCATAGGCCAGTATCCTGTCCATTCAGTGCTCCTGCCATACATGCTGATATCAGGATGCCTGCCCTGATACTCATCAATTGCGCTCTTCATTCCAGAAGACCTGATATCCGTTCCCCACCAGAACACAGAAAAGTCCCCCTTGTCGGCTGAAGACGCAGACAATACGGCACCTATTGCGATGAAAAGAATCAGAAGAAGCTTTCTCATATCCCAGTTCCCTTGCCCTATTCTAAAGCAATACCGACGGATAAGAAAGCACATAAGACGTTTTTATGAACATCCTAAGACGGAAAGATGAATTGGAATCATAATCCCGGAGTGCTAATCTCTAATTAAAGAAAGAAGCACCATTTCATCCGAAGTTTTCTGGATAATCCTCTTTCTATTCCCAGTTTTCCGGCCATGTTTCCTTCCCCTGGTTCATGGCCATTTTAATTTCTAAGCCTTCCGGAAAAGTGAACATATCTGAACGTTTTTCTGAATTTCAGCAAGACATCGGGATATGCTATTATCCTGAGCAGAGAAAGAAGCACCATTTCATCCGAAGATTTCCGGATAATCCTCTTTCTATTCCCAGTTTTTCCGGCCATGTTTCCTTCCCCTGGTTCATGGCCATTTTCTTTGAATGACACCTTTTATCCGTTTTGACATAGCCATACTCTTATGATATAAATGTAAAGCTGTGGCTATTTAGCCGCATATCCTCAGTGCAAAAAGGACAGATTAAGGCTGTAAGGAGTTCAGTTGGCTACTAGAGATCTGAGAATCAATCGGCAGATACGTGCACGCGAAGTGCTTGTTATTGATGAGAATGGAGTGCAGAGGGGAACGATGAGCGTCCCTGAGGCTTGCCGCCTGGCAGATGAAGCAGGAATGGATCTTGTGGAGGTATCGCCAAACGCAAACCCTCCGGTGTGCAAGATTCTCGACTTTGGCAAATACCGCTATGAACTTGAAAGGAAGACAAGGGAAGCCAAGAAGAATCAGACCATTGTCAAAATCAAGGAAATCAGGATGCAGCCGAAGATTGAGAAGCATGATCTCGAAACGAAGAGCAAGGCTATCGCTGAATTCCTTGGAGAGGGAAACAAAGTAAAGGTCTCTGTCCGCTTCCGCGGAAGGGAGCTTGCCCATCCAGAGCTCGGAAAGGTAGTGCTCGACAAGATTCTTGACGCGCTTACGGAGCTTGGTGTAGCTTACAATCTCGACAAAGGTGCATTGATGGAAGGGAAGATGATGAGCATGACAGTCTCCCCTCAGAAATCTAAATAACCTCCGTATGGAGATTATATATCGCAGCTTCAGGGGTTCTTGTTCCCTGCGGCGCGCTTAGGAGGGCAAGGAAAATGCCTAAGATGAAAACAAGAAAGTCAGCGGCCAAGCGTTATAGGGTCACTGGTAGCGGCAAGGTGGCATACAAGAAGATGGGTCTTCGCCACATCCTCACAAAGAAGAGTTCCAAGAGGAAGATGAATCTTCGCCACAAGGGAATTCTTTCCGACGTAGAAGCAAAGAGAGCAAAGTCAATGCTCCCTTACGCCTGATTAAGGAGGATCTGAAATGCCAAGAGCAGTAGACGGAACAAGACGCAAGGACAGAAGGAAGAAGATCCTCGACCAGGCTAAAGGCTACTATGGAAGAAGATCGACGAACCACAGGGTTGCAAAGGATGCAGTCGCAAAGGCTGGTCAGTATGCATACCGTGGCAGAAAGGAAAAGAAGAGAGATTTCAGAAAGCTCTGGATCGCAAGAATCTCTGCAGCTGTACAGGCTGAGGGTCTCAACTACTCACAGTTCATGCACGGCCTGAAGCTTGCAAACATCCAGCTCAACAGAAAAGCACTCTCGAATATGGCAATTGAGGACAAGAATGCATTTATTCTTCTTGTCAACGAGGCCAAGAAGGCATTAGCCTAATTAAAAAGGAGGCCATATGACCACAATCGAGAGCAGCAAGCTTTTGCTGATGAGAGTACAGAAGGCGGTAGGGCTTATAAATCACCTCCGCAGCGAAAACAAAGAGCTTCAGGCAAGATTCTCACTCGTTGAGAACCACAACAAGGAGCTTCAGGAACTGATTGACAAAGTAAGCACGGATCAGGCTGTAATCGATGAGGCCATCAACTCCGCTCTTTCGGAGCTCGATGCAACTATCGGGGATTTCGAGGACTTCGGAACTCTCGATATGTCCGAACTCTCAGAGGCAGAGGACTTCTCTGCAGGCGAGGGCGAAGGCGAGGACTTCGAGACATTCGAGGAAGAGTGATTTTCCTTTCACTTTCGAGAAAAGAAGGGCAGCGATGCCCTTCTTTTTATGCAATGATGTCATCGGCGCTTCCCGCTGATATGCTTCTCAAGCACTCCCCTCACCCCATTGCTCCTGAGATCTGAAAGATATCGCTCCATAGATGCTTTGAGATATCCGGAGGCGAGCGCTTCTTCGGAAAGACCTGCGATCCTCAAGAATCCAATAGAGTCAGAGGAAGCTTTCATGAGGTCTTCCTTCCGGGGATCATCAATCGGCATATGATTGCCATTGCCATCCAGAGCGATGAAATAGTATTCCCACAGTGCAAGCGCAAGGATGATGGAGTCTGCTCTCCTGTTTTCCGAAATGGTTTCCTCTAGTGGCCTCAATATCGCATTTGCGATCTTCTTGGATCCATCTGATGCAAGGCGGAGGACAGTATCCGCAATATACTGATTCGAGAATCTTGATATAAGTTCGTTTTCATATTCATCGATATCAATACCTGGAACGGAAGGAAGCGTCCTGGAAACATCGTCCATATAACAGTCCCTGATGAATGTACGGACAATAGGATCCTCCAGAGCTTCATGGACCATTGTATGACCCATCATATATGAGGGATATGAAAGCGCGGAATGAGAACCATTGAGAAGACGTATCTTCATCAGCTCATATGGCTTCACATCCTCGGCTATAAGCGCTCCGGCTTTGGAGAAGTCAGGAATGGATGTGCAGAATCTGTCCTCTATAACCCACTGCCGGAATGATTCTGAGTGAACAGGACACTTGTCTTCAAGGCCATATGCCTCCATGAGATGGGACATATCAGCAGGAGATGTTCCTGGAGTGATCCTGTCAACCATAGTACAGGGAAATGCTATCGATGAAGCTACCCACTCCACTATTTCAGGATATTTCCTTTCACAGAACTGCAATACGCAGTTCCTGAGTACCCTGCCATTTTCCGGAATATTATCGCAGCTCATCACAGTCACTGGAAGAGATGCCTTATATCTCATATCAAGGACCTTCGAAATGCATCCTACAGCAGTTGAAGGCATATCATTCCCAAGGTCATGAATGATGTCATTGTCATTCCAGTCAAGCGATGAGGCATCATCAAGATATTTGTATCCCTTTTCGGTGATAGTGAGGGTTATAAGGGAAATGTCAGGCGAAGACAGTACGGAAAGGACTTTCTCTGGCTCTTCCGAATAGTTCGCATATCCCGCAATAGCTCCGATGATGCGGAGAGTCTCCTGACCTTCGGGAGAAAGCGTCAGCACGCTGTACATATAATCCTGTGCCCGCAAGCCATCTATGAAAGCCTTGTCAGATGGTATGATATCCACCTCGAAGACACCTTTATCATAAAGTCCACGGTCGAGAAGTTCATCAAGATATCCCAGGAAATGCGAGCGATGGAAATGCCCCATGCCTATATGAGCGATTCCTGCCCTGATATCCTTCCTGTCATAGCAGGGAACTTTTATGCCAGATGCGGAAATAGCTGCAAGATTATCATTTGAGATACGCATATTGCCTCCTTATCGATTCTCTTCCATTGTCCTTAGCTCAGGGAATACGGTATGGCGCATCGCAAGATAAGCGGCAGAACCACCTACCACATTGCTTATGGGTTCTGCAAGCATGACCCCATCGATACCGAACGCATATGGCAGCATGATCGTCAGCGGCACTACGATGATGACCTTCCGGAAAAGGGAGAAGAACACCGCCTGTTTTGCCCTCCCGAGAGCGACGAATGTCTGCTGTCCAGAGGTCTGAAGCGACATGAACACGAATGCGAAGAAATAGATCCTCAGAGCATGGACGGAAGCTTCTATCATCACTTCATCCTGCGTAAACAGCATTGCCATCGGATGGGGGAAGATGATCACGACAAGCCAGACAATGAATGTATAGATGAAAATGAAGAGAAGCATGAAATTGCTTGCTTTCATGACTCTCCTTCCGTTACATGCCCCATAGTTGAAGCTCATTACAGGGCTTGATGCGCTTCCGATTCCATTGACGACAGTGCTGAATATCTCACGTACGGAATTCAGTATCGTCATGACTCCGACGTACAGGTCTCCGCCCCATATGAATGCGCACTTATTGCAAACAAGCTGCACAGCTGAGTTTGTAGCACCCATCGTGAAGCCGCTCATGCCCAGACCTATAATGGACCGGCATCTCCTCCATGAGAGCTTCATGGAACTCAATGATAGCCTGATAGCCGCATTTTTCCCTAAAAGGAATGCTATTGCGAAAATGCACGACACTGTCTGGCTGAATACTGTCGCAATTGCAGCCCCTCTCACCCCAAGTCCTGCCTTGAAGATGAGTATCGGATCCATGATTATATTCAGTACCGCTCCGATGATTACCGTGATCATTCCTACGGATGCAAAGCCCTGACTGTTGATGAACGCTGTAAGCGTGAGGGTTATCAATACGGGAATGGTGCCAAGCGAGTAAATCCTGAGATATGAGCCAGCATAAGGATATGTGGCATCGCTTGCGCCGAATGCATAGAGGATCGGCTTCGTGAAGATGAATGTCAGAACCATCAGTATGAAACCTGAAATCACAGCCATTGAAAATGAATTGCCCATTACAAGCTGTGCCTCATCATCGTCTCCCCTTCCCTGTGCGATAGCGGAAAGAGGAGCTCCCCCATTTGCGCCGAAAAGCTTTGCAAACGCACTTATGAGGGAAATGACAGGGAAGCAAAGGCCTATACCTGTAAGAGCAGCAGCTCCTTCACCAGGCATATGGCCAATGTATATCCTATCGACCATGCTGTAGAGCAGGTTCACAAGTTCCGCGGCAATAAGCGGAATGGATACCTTAAGTATCAGGGAAGAGACCTTTCCTCTGGAAAAATCAGCTTTATGGATTCTCATCGGGATTCCTTTCCCTGAGGATATCACGCATCGGCTCAAATTACAGCATCTGGAATCATGAACCGCTTGCTCCGTAATTCGGAAGATATCTTGCTGAAGGATCAGAGACATCACAGCTGTTCCATTCCCTGTTCGGCATCCAGAATCCGGGGATCATGCTGGACTGCCCTGGATAATGCTTTTCGAATATCTGCCTGTATAGAAGGGATTCAGGAGTGAATGGCCTGCCCTCTTCAGGATATTTCATATACTCATCCTCAAGGTCCTGTCCGCTGAAGACAGCTTCCGCATACGCTTTCAGATCATCAACCATGCTATGGCCGACAGCATCACTGAATGCGGCCTTCTCCCTCCACAGTATATGCTCAGGAAGCCAGCCTCCTTCAGAGAAGGCCTTTCTCAGAAGATATTTCCCATGGCCTGTATGATTCATCTTCAGATCAGGCTCTATCGATAGCACATACGATGCAAAATCAAGGTCACCGAATGGCACTCTTGCCTCTATGCTGTTATCTGCAATGCATCTGTCAGCCCTCAGGACATCGTATGCATAGAGTTCCCTGACACGCTTCTGGCTCTCTTTTTCGAAAGCATCCGCCGAAGGTGCGAAGTCAGTGTACTTATAACCGAAAAGCTCATCGGATACTTCTCCGGTGAGAAGCACTCTCACATCTGTATTCCTGCTTATATAACGACAGAGAAGGAACATGCCCATGCTTGCCCTTATCGTTGTTATATCATAAGTCGCAAGCGAATATATGACCTCATCAAGCGCAGAAATGACTTCATCCCGGGACATCTTCACATCTGTATGGTCAGAGCCTATGAAGGAGGAAGCTTCTTCCGCATACCTGCTATCTATCGAATCCGCATCCATTCCGATCGAGAATGTCCTGATCTTCTTACCAAGGAGCCTAGATGCAATAGATGCGACAAGAGAGCTGTCCAGTCCACCAGAAAGGAGGAACCCAAAAGGCGCATCCGCATCAAGCCTTTTCTCAACAGCCGCTATCAGCTTCTCCCTTATCTTCTTGGCGGCTGTTTCTTCATCATCACTGCTATAGCCGCTGACGGAAGAGATATCGCGATAGCATTCGAATCTCCCATCCGCATAGAAATGTCCGGGAGGGAATGGATGGACTTCTCTGCAGAAGTCGATGAGGAGTCTTGCCTCGCTTGCAAATGCGATAGCGCCATCTTCATCATATCCATAGAAAAGAGGCCTGATGCCTATCGGATCCCTTGCAGCTATCAATCCCCTGCCCTTTTCGTAAATGACCGTTGCGAATTCAGCATCGAGCTGATTGAAGGCATCAGTATCATGTTCTATGAAAAGAGGAAGCACCAGCTCACAGTCAGAACCTGATGAGAAGCGGTATCCCTTGCTCTCAAGCCTCTCCTTTTCCTTCCTGAATCCATAGAGCTCCCCATTCGTGATGCTATACATACCTTCATATTGGAAAGGCTGCATGCCACTCTCATCGAGGCCCATTATCGCAAGACGCTGGAATGCCATGAACACACCATCATCCACTTCCTGGATACGCTGGTCATCAGGACCTCTGAGGCTGCTTTTCTTCAGAATCCGTGCAATGGATTCCCTGTCAAGACGTCTGCCGCTATATGCGAATACCGTACACATAAAAACTCCTAAACTGCAGCATAGTGCTGTCCACGGGCGACAGATCCATCAGCTTCTATCGCAATGAATCTGCTTTCCATGATCTTTTCCGCGTCAAGAGAGAACAGAGAAGCGAACTCCCTCACAAATGGCATGATGGAAGTTTCCTTCTCATCATCATCCACTGCATGTACGGAAAGAGAATCCGAAAGACACTTCGGGATATCATCAGTCCTGAGGTAGATTGTTCCTGCATACATTCCATTGCCACAGAAATAGCCTGTGATAGGGCCTTCACCGGAAAGCCCGAGCACGATGATCACCCCACCAGCAAGGTACTCGCCGAGAAATGAACCGGTACGTCCCCCGATTACAAGAACGCTTTTCCTGTCCTTATATGCCTTCATATGGACGCCGGTCCTATAGCCTGTACTTCCAAGAACGTAGACCCTGCCGCCCCTCATACCGTACGAAAGAGCATCTCCGGCAGAGCCTTTTATAGCCACAAGCCCGTCATTCATCGTATCTGCGGCAGCATCCTGGGCATTGCCATCAACATAGACAGAGCCTCCTTCAAGATATGCTGCAAGGCCATTTCCGGGAGTTCCCTTAAGATATAGCCTTCCGGATCGCAATCCACATCCAAGATATCTCTGTCCAAGGCAGCCTGTAAGCATGCCATCGCCGCCATTAGAGACCTCGGAGATGATGCTTCTGACCTCTTCTTCGTTATTCTTCCTCAAATCTGCTTCCTTCATAATCACTCTCCTGCATGCTTGATGCCAAGAATCTCAAGCTCTTTCTCATTAAGTCCGACACCACGAAGCGCAAGGCGGTTTCCACGCAGCGCTTCAATGCTGTTTATTCCCATTCCTCCCATCATCTCCTTGATCTCGCTTGTCCATGCATTGACGAGATTGACAAGAGCCTCGGCACCCTTATCCGGATCAAGGCGCGATGTAAGGGCTGGATCCTGGGAAGCGATTCCCCAGGCACATCTCCCTGTATGGCATGATGCGCAAAGATGACACCCAAGAGCACAAAGCGAAGCGGTTCCTATGGAGACCGCATCAGCTCCCAATGCAATGGCTTTCGCGACATCCGATGAGTTCCTGATTCCTCCGCTTGCGATCAGGCTCACCCGATCCCTTATCTTCTCTTCCCTCAGTCTCTGGTCGACTGCCGCAACAGCAAGCTCCAGAGGTATCCCGACATTGTCACGTATCCTCTTCGGTGCAGCACCCGTACCTCCACGGAAGCCATCGATTGCGATGATGTCCGCACCGCTTCTCGCAATGCCTGAAGCGATCGGGGCAATGTTATGGACCGCCGCTACCTTCACAATCACGGGCTTCCTGAAGCCGGTGACTTCCTTTATCGACATGACAAGCTGGCTGAGATCTTCTATCGAATAGATATCATGATGCGGCGCAGGACTGATTGCATCGAGTCCTTCAGGAATCATCCTTGTCCTCGATACATCGCCGACAATCTTCCTTCCAGTCAGATGTCCACCGATCCCAGGCTTCGCCCCCTGTCCTATCTTTATCTCAACAGCAGCTGCTGAATTGAGATAATCCGCATGTACGCCGAAACGACCAGATGCGACCTGCACTATAGTATTCGGGCAGTAAGGCCTAAGACTCTCATGCAGGCCACCCTCTCCTGTATTCCAGTACGTACCAAGCTTAGAAGCGGCCTTCGCAAGGGCCTTATGGACTTCAAGGCTTATCGCACCATAGCTCATCGCAGAGAACATGATAGGAACCGAAAGCTCAAGATGAGGAGGAAGATTATCCGCAAGCGTCCCATCAGGAAGCCTTTCCACCTTCTCAGGCCTGCTTCCAAGGAAAGTCACGCTCTCCATAGGTTCCCTGAGCGGATCGATCGACGGGTTGGTGACCTGGCTCGCATTGAGAAGCATCTTATCGAAATACACAGGAACCGCATCTGCATCCGAGCCCATCGAGGAAAGAAGGACACCGCCTGTCTCTGCTTGCAGCCGTATCTCCTTGATGGCATCCTCGGAGAAAACAGCATGGCTTCTGAATCTATTGGGATTCCTCGTTATGGAAAGAGCCCCGCGGGGACATAATTCAACGCACCTCTGGCAATCAACGCAGTTCTCATGCCGGAAGACAGGATGATGGTCCTTCATGGTTATCGCATCAAAGGAACACTCGCTTGCACACCTGCCGCATCCAATGCAATCGTCATAGCAGATGATTCTGTATCTACTGCTTTTCATCTCAGTGCCTCCTTATCGAGTGTAACGATCACGGGCTCACCGCCTCGCGGGGCCCATATCCTGTCAGGTTCAGGTTCAATTACCCTGATAGCTGCTTCTTCTGAGCTGAAATACACTGTACGCCCCTTTTCAGCGGCAACCAGACTCCTGAGCTTAAGCCTATCGTTCAAAGCCATCATTCCGCCATCGAATCCCACGAGTATGGAAAAAGGTCCTGTAACGAGGAATGATGAGAACATATTCCTGAGATAGGAAAGACGCGCTTTATCATAGCCATCTTTCATCTCGATGGTACTCCAGAATGGAGTTGCAATCACTTCTGCGCTTTCTCTGTACGAAAGACCTTGTTTTCGTACGAGATAATCAAGAATATAAGCGATTACTTCCGTATCAGTCATGAGATTGCAGGAATAGCCATACATTTCAACTGCACGTCTGTTTGCATCATATGATGAGATCTCACCATTATGAACAACTGAGAGATCCAGAATCGAGAAAGGATGAGCGCCTCCCCACCATCCAGGAGTATTTGTAGGATAACGACCATGGGCTGTCCATGCGTATCCTTCGTATTCCTCAATGCGATAGAACTCCGCAACATCTTCCGGATATCCCACAGCCTTGAACACTCCCATGTTCTTCCCGTAGGAAACCACATAGGCGCCTTTGACAGCACAGCTTATCCTTATCATGGCCTGTGCTGTATATTCGTCCTCATCAAGCTGGCTATCCTGGATACGATGCGGAAGCGGAGATACGAAATAACGCCAGATAAGAGGCACATCCCTGATGGCATCGACCTGCCTTGTCGGAATCTTCGAAAGGTTTATGATATCGAAGTACTGATCGAGCATGCGTTCGGTCTCTTCCCTTGCAGCAAAATCCGAATAGAAGATGTGAAGCGCATATTTATCACTGTACTGAGGGTATATCCCATATCCTGCGAAACCACCGCCAAGACCATTCGACCTGTTGTGCATGACCCTTATGCTTTCCCTGATCACGCTTCCGGGGATTCTTCGCCCATCCCTGCAGAAGATACCGCAGATAGCGCACCCCGAGCTTATCCTGACTTCTCCTTCTTTCTTCATAGCCGTCCCCCAAGATAAACAAAAAAGGACGCACTAAGAGCCTAAGCTCCTAGAACGTCCTTGTCCTTTGATAGGACTTCTACACAAAATCATGGAGTCTTGTCAACTTCTCTATTGACTTAAAAACGCAAATAGTCCTATCCTTCGCTCAGAACAGCAAAGGCGCTGCAGGTTTACCTGTGGCGCTTTTTCTTTTTTCTGACCATCTGCAGGCCTGAGATGTCAGAAAGGGAGGAGATATGACAAACGTACCAGAGTTATTCGGATCGATGGTCTTCAATGACTATGTAATGAAAGAAAAGCTTCCTAAAAAGGTATATATTTCCCTGAAGACTACGATGAATGAAGGCAAAGCGCTCGATGAGGATGTTGCAGATGTCGTTGCAGAAGCCATGAAGGACTGGGCTGTGAGCAAAGGCGCAACGCACTTCACTCACTGGTTCCAGCCGATGACAGGAATCACTGCAGAGAAGCATGATAGCTTCCTCACATCAGACAGCGACGGCCATGTACTCATGGATTTCTCAGGAAAGGAGCTTATCAAGGGAGAACCGGATGCATCATCCTTTCCGTCAGGAGGTCTCAGAGCCACATTCGAGGCAAGAGGCTACACGGCATGGGATCCGACAAGCTATGCATTCATAAAGGACAACACACTGTGCATTCCTACGGCATTCTGCTCATACACAGGACAGATACTGGACAAGAAGACACCTCTTCTAAGGAGCATGGATGCGATAAGCAAGGAAGCTATAAGGGTTCTTCATCTGTTTGGAAAGGATGCGAGAAGGGTCAATTCCACGATAGGCGCAGAACAGGAATATTTCCTCATAGACAAGAAGGACTTCTCAAAGCGTCTTGACCTGAAGCTTACAGGACGCACAGTACTTGGTGCACCTGCTGCAAAAGGCCAGGAGATGGAGGATCATTATTTCGGTTCGATCAGGCCTCGCGTGAAGGAGTTCATGGAAGATCTTGATCAGGAGCTGTGGAAACTGGGGATAACAGCAAAGACAGAACATAATGAAGTCGCGCCGTGCCAGCATGAGATGGCCCCGATTTATGACAATGCGAACAGGGCGACAGATGCGAACCAGCTTACCATGGAAATGATGAAGAAGGTCGCTGAACGCCATGGATTTGCATGCCTTCTCCATGAAAAGCCATTCGATGGAGTAAACGGTTCCGGCAAGCACAACAACTGGGCACTCAGCACGGAAAGAGGAGAGAACCTTCTCGATCCGGGTAGAACTCCGCGAGACAATGCGCAGTTCCTGCTTTTCCTCACCTCGATAATCAAGGCAGTCGATGAATACCAGGATCTTCTGAGAATAAGCGTAGCAAGCGCCGGCAATGACCACAGGCTCGGCGCCAATGAGGCACCTCCTGCAATCGTCTCGATCTTTGTCGGCGAAGAGCTTGAGGAAGTCATCAGCTCAATCATAGAGGACCGCCCGATGAATGGAAAATCATCATCCAGGATCGATATCGGGGCAAGTGTCCTTCCGAAGCTTTCGAAGGATAACTCTGACCGCAACAGGACAAGCCCTTTCGCATTCACCGGAAACAAGTTCGAATTCAGGATGCCAGGCTCATCATTCAACATCGCATGTACAAATGTCATGCTGAACACAGCAGTCGCAGATGCATTGAAGACAGCGGCTGACGAGCTTGAAGGAGCAGATGATTTCCAGAATGCGCTCAATGCCTATATAAGAAGAGAGCTTTCCGCCCATAGACGCATACTCTTCAATGGCAATGGCTACAGCAGGGAATGGGAAGAAGAGGCACAGAAGCGAGGCCTCTCCAACTACAGGACCACGCCGGATGCCGTCATACACTATTGCGACCAGAAGAACATAGAGCTCTTCAGGAAGCATGGCATATACACAGAAGAGGAGATGAGATCCAGAATGGAGATTTCCCTCGATGAGTATCAGAAGCAGATACATATCGAGGCATCAGTAATGCTCGAGATGGTAAAAAGAAGCATCCTCCCTGCAGTACTTGGATTTTCCGCAGAGCTTGCAGCAGCGGCAAAGACAAAAACCGGACTTTCCATAAATGCAGATGCGGAGATGACTCTTGCAAAGGGCATATCAGAAGAAGCATCGCTCCTTATGAAAGCATCGGATGAGCTTGATGAAGCTCTTAAGGAGATTCCATCCAGCACGTATGAGGCAGCTCGCTATGCTGCTGATAAGATAATCCCGACCATGGACAAGGTCAGGGCGTTCTCAGACAAGCTTGAGACCATCACAGACAAACGGAGCTGGCCGTTCCCAACGTACTCCGATATACTTTTCTATGTCTGATAAAGCGCATAATGTCCCGGGGCTTCTCTTATAGGAGCCCCGTTTTCTGTTATAATCCAATGTATGTAATTCAGCTCATCGCGGTCTATAGGCTTGAGAAGATAATTCTCAACGCCTGATCTTATCGCTGTCTGGGCATAATCGAATTCCCTGTAGCCTGAGATGATTATGAATTCTATCTCAGGAAAGCGCCTGTGAGTCTCCTCGATGAGATCAAGCCCGCTCATACCGGGCATCATGATATCAGTGATTACAATATCAGGATGGACAGAAAGCACAAGGCTCAGCCCATCCTCTCCATTATATGCCTCCCCCTTGTATTCAATCCCTATTTCATCCCACGGAAGAAGTGCTTTTATCAGATTGACGACATGCTTCTCATCATCAAGTATGACAGCGCTGATTCTCTCCATACGAAGATTCTAAGGCAAAGAATGGGAGAAAACAATCAAGACCAGTAAATGGAAACTGGCATGGCACCCCGCCATCTTTCCGAAAGGATATCATCCTTTATTCTAATGTCACAAAAGACCAGAGCAACGAATCATCATTGCCGGTAACAAGGAAAAGTCTATCTTTTTCTATCCGATATCCAGAAAGAAACAAAAAGCTCCCTGAATTACAGGGAGGCAACAGGTGCGAATCGGATTCGAACCGATGAAAAAACGGTTTTGCAAACCGTCCCCTTAGGCCACTTGGGTATCGCACCGCAACTAAGTAACTATGGAATAATAGCAGATGGAGAAAAATCAATCAAGGCTCTATTTTAATATGACTATTGCAGGAGCAGTGCTATAATTCAGCCATGAAGAAAGCCTTACTACTGATTCTTATAATCGCAGCGATGCTTGTTCCTGTTTCAGCAAGCTCTCAATACATTTCGATTTCCGCATCAGGAGGATATACATCCACAACAGATTCCGCGGTAATTGGCGCAGGCATGAACTATGGATATCTATCGGATGTAAGCAGATTCGTGGGAATAGGATTTGGAACCCATATGGATTTTGCCTTCATCAACTCAGAATACGGAGGATTTGAGTTCGGTGCGCTTGCTGGAGCCAGTTTCGAATTCAGGCCAGCAGAGAGAACAACCATAACGCTGGTAGTTGGACCGGGAGTGACATTCCAGGCTGATAATAAGAACTACGTCAATTTCGGAATAGGTGCAGATGTATCATTCAGCTATTACTTCGGAAAAGATAAGAACACCGGCATTGTCGTAGGAGCTACTGTATATCCTCAGTTTGCAAGCTGGGGCGATGAAGGAAGACGTCCCTTTGACATCATAGCATCAGGATATGTAGGTGTAACATTCAGATTCAGAGGCTATAGCTACAATCAGCTTGAACCAGACCCGCTTCCATTCATTCTGATCTGATGATCATCTCACGCTTTTTCGCAAAACGTATATGATGTCTCTCTGCCCATTGCACATATGCACATGTGGGCGGAAGATAATCTGCGAACATTGCTCTCAGAGGTGTCACCTTCATGCATCTGCTGCAGACATCAAACCTATTCTGATACACAGAGCAGAGGCCTGTATCCTTATCGAAGAACGAACATGGAGAATCAGCATCAATGAGAAGACAATCAGGAAAGACTATCTTCTCATGGCAGCAAAGACCACAGCGCGTGCAGATATCTTCCCACTTCATAACGTAAAAGATGCAGAAGAAGATACAGATGGAAAACATTCGACTATCGAGACCGAGGCATTTCCCCTTCTGCATACTTCGAAATCCGCAGGCAGCTCCCTGCCAAATGAACGCCTTTCCATATCGAATCCTGTAATGGAAAGATGCTTGAGGGAACCATGATCCTCAACGACTTCAACCTCATCATAATATGCGGTGTATCCGATATCTGCCAATTCTGCTTCACCGCTGAAGGATGATGGGAAGTTTATATTCATGAAAGTCTCTGGCAATATCGCATCAATAAAACGTCCGAGATTCTCTTCTGTGAATTCAGCGGCCTTCTGGAACACCGAGGAATCCTTTTCCGATGCAGAGAGCGCGATTGCAGGAATCCCGTACATAGCTGCCTGTCTGGCTGCTGCGCATGTTCCTGAATATATGATATCTCCCGACAGATTATATCCATGATTGATACCCGAAATCATGAGATCCGGCTTTCTGGGGAATAATGATGAGCGATGAGTGAATATCATGCAATCAGCAGGAGTTCCCTCTACGCTATACCTGTTATGGCCGAATTCCCTTATGCGTATCTCGCCAGCGATAGTCATCGAATGGGATTTGCCGCTCTGCTCTGTATATGGAGCCGCTATATAGATCTCATGGCCTTGCCTCTCAAGAACATCCGCAAGAATGCAAAGACCTTCCGCCTGATAACCATCGTCATTTGATAGGAGAATCGTCATCAGAAACTATCCTTATCGCACCTGAAGGCACGAACTCCCTGATAATCGGCTTGAATCCGAATATGCGCTCATACTCCTCTATCTGCTTCAGATAACCATCATCGGCATCATCATCGATAAGAGCAATAAGAGTACCGGATATGCCGCAGGATATTTCAGTGATTCCCTTTACTCCAGGAACCTCAACCCCGCGTCTTACCAGCCAGTCGACCTCTGGGGATGTAAGGCCTGCAAGTTCTCCTAGATTTCTCTGCTCAGCAGCTATGAGCTTGCCGAAAGCGGTTGAATTACCACTCTTTATGGCATCATAGGCTTTCAGCGCATAGCCAGATTCCTCGACTATGAATGAGAGAGCATTCCTCAGGTCATGGGAAAGCGGTATATGCTGATGCCTTATATCCCATTCTGAAAGGTCCCTGAGCTTACCACCATTGGCAATGAGCTTCTTGCCGGCCTCCCTTGCCTCTCCGCAGGATTCCCTGAAGAACTCCACTTCCTCAGCAAGTTCTTCCGGAGGCAGCCCGCAATCAATGAAATAACTGCCTGCACCTCTTCCTTTGAGGAATGGATAATCGATGCTTTTGTGATTATACGTCTCAAGATCAAAGAATATGACCTTGCCTTCCTCAGCTGTGAAAATAGTGATCAGATCCCTGAGACGCGATGCATAGACAGTTGCGAACCGATTCGCACCATATGCAAGCCTTATCATCTCGCTCTTATCGCATCCGAGATTGTACAGCTTGTTCAAGGCCATTATCATACCAGAGACAAGAGCACCGGTAAGCGTAGGAGAATCAGCATCGGCACTCTGGCCTTTGAAAGTCATGTCGAAGCCATTTATGCCAAGTCCTGCAGCTATCATGTTCTGGCAGATGGCCTTAACGACCTGTCCCCATTTGTCTTCCTTGCGCTGTCTGATTGCCGTAAGCTGGAACTTCTTGCGCTCTGTACCTGATGAAGCATTGAAAATCCTGACAGAGCTATCTTCTCGCGGACTCATAGCAACCCTGAGTCCATGACTGTTTGTCCCCATGATCGCATACCCCTGACAGAACTCGGAGAATGCGCCGAGAATCGTTGTCACCTGCGGGACTTCAACAATTACTGCAGGTGAAACACCATACTCCTGTGAATGGGCTTTGCCTATTCCATCCATTCTATTCTCTTCCTGTTTCCTTTTTCAGATTATATGGAATTTAGTTTCATTCTTGCAAGATAGGCATTTACGATGATTCATCGCGATTTCAGGCACAGCAGAACGGCATGCTTTGCCTGTGAAAAAAAAATTGCCGGGTCTCCCCGGCTCGGATATGGCTGCCTTATTTCGCAGTCTTTCCATACTTCTTCATGAAGCGCTCGACTCTTCCTGTCGTATCGACAAGCTTCTGAGTACCTGTGAAGAATGGATGGCATGCTGAACAGATTTCAACATGCAGGTTCTTTGCAGTCGACTTTGTCTTGATCACATTGCCGCATGAGCAATGGATTTCCTGAAGCTGATAATCAGGATGGATGTTCTTCTTCATTTTATTTCTCCTCCGGTTCTATAGGATGGATGCCTGCCACAGACAGGCGGTATTTCATATCCTCGCCGTATTCATTGAGTCGAGGAACTCCTTATTGTTGTTTGTTTTCCTCATCTTGTCAATGATGGTCACAGACATATCCATATCGTCGAGATTGCCGAATGCGGACCTCAGAAGATAGACTCTTGAACGGACGTCCTCAGCGAGGAGAAGGTCATCTCTTCTTGTACCTGACTTCTTTATGTTGATCGCTGGGAACTTGCGATTATCAGCCATTTTCCTGTCGAGGACAATCTCATTGTTTCCTGTACCTTTGAACTCTTCGAAAATGACCTCATCCATTCTGGAACCTGTCTCGATAAGCGCTGTCGAGATGATTGTCAGAGATCCGCCTTCCTCGATATTCCTTGCAGCACCAAAGAATCTCTTCGGCTTATGAAGTGCATTCGAGTCAACACCGCCGGAAAGTATCTTACCGGATGCAGGGACAGTCTGGTTGTATGCCCTTGCAAGTCTCGTGATGGAATCAAGCAGGATGACGACATCCTTCTTGTATTCGACAAGACGCTTTGCCCTTTCGATCACCATCTCCGCAACCTGTACATGATGTGTCGCCTGCTCATCGAATGTCGATGATATGACCTCCGCCTTTACATTGCGCTGCATATCAGTGACTTCCTCCGGACGTTCATCAACAAGGAGGACAATGAGCGTAACTTCTGGATGATTCGCAGTAATCGCATTGGCGATCTTCTGCATAAGCACAGTCTTTCCTGTACGGGGAGGCGCGACTATGAGCGAACGCTGGCCTTTCCCGATCGGACAGTAGAGATCGACGACACGAGTAGAAAGATCCGATGGCGAATCTTCCCTAAGGACTTCAAGCTTAAGGCGCTCTGTCGGGAAAATCGGAGTGAGTGAGTCAAATGGAGCACGGATCTTCGCCATCCTGGACTCAAAGCCATTGACCTGAAGCACACGGATGACCGCTGCGCTCTTCTCGCCTTCCCTTGGAGCCCTGATCTGCCCATAGATGAAATCACCGGTCTTGAGGCCTACGGCCTTTATGATTGGAGCCGATACATACACATCCTCAGTACCTGGCAGATAGTTGTTCACAGCGAATCTTATATAGCCGAAACCGCCATCCTGAAGCACCTCAAGGACACCTTCTACAAGCAATACGCCGCCGTTGGCAGAATGCAGGCGAAGCATCTTCGCTATGAGATCCTGTCTGCGGGAATCAAGAATGACATCTTCAGGAATCCCAGCCTCTCTGGCCCTCTCCCTGAGCTGGTCAAGATGAAGGGCTGTCAGCACGGATATGAAAAGCTGCGGAGCATCCGGATGCTCATCCATATTGATCTCCGGAGGGAAATCCTCTACAGGCCTTCTGTTCTTCTTCTGGAACTTGTCGCGCCTGTTTCCCCTGAAATCCCTATATTCCCTGGCCTTCTGTCCCTGCTGTGGAGAATCCTTGGCAGCCTCTTCTGCCTGAGGCTCCGCCTGCTCTTCAGCAGGCTTTTCTTCTGTTATCTGCGCAGAATTCTCAACCTGTTCAGCAGCTGGTTCCTCAGCCACTGCCTCCGCAATCGGGAGTTCTGGCTGCGAAAGCTCTGGCTCAGCTACTTCCTTTTCTTCAGATGCTGCGGCTTTTACTGTTACTTTCGTCTTCCTGCGTACCGAAATGCGCTTTGGAGCAGTTCCTTCTGCCTGGACCTTACGTGGTCTTCCGCGTTTTTTTGGTACAGCCGTTTCTACAGGAGCTTCCGTCTCAGAGACGGACTCATCAAGTATTTCGGACATATTCTGAATTTTTTCTCCGGTTAATACCTGCAAAGCAATGCAGGCTGGATTGATTACATCTGAATGGTAATAGCATTTTCTCGATTAAGTCAACAACAGCTGCTAGCAACCTATAAATTACAGCCATTTACTCAAGGGAACATCATTGCAGATTGATATCTGCATAGTGCATACTCCTGTTATGAGCACACTTAAATCCATAGCGGTATTCTCGGGTTCATCCGCAGGGAATGATATCAGATTCCAGGAAGCGGCCGCAAAGCTTGGCTGCCTCATAGGGGAAAGAAAGATTCGTTTCATCTATGGAGGCGGAGGACTCGGGCTGATGGGAATAGCGGCAAGACACGCAAAGGAAAGAGGAAGCTATGTCATCGGTATACTGCCAGAACTGATGAATACTCCTGATGTGACTGAAGGAAATGTGGAATCAGAGCTGCTGGTCGTACCAGACATGCATGAAAGAAAAGCAAGGATGTATTCTCTGGCAGACGCATTCGCAGTGCTGCCAGGTGGCATAGGAACCCTTGACGAGTTCTTTGAGATATATACATGGAAGCAGATCGGTTATCATGGCAAGAACATTGCGCTCCTCAATACAGAAGGATACTGGGATCCTCTGCTTGAAATGCTTGATAAATCCGTTTCTAATGGCTTCCTTTCAGCGGAAGTGCGCTCATCGCTGATTATATGTGACACACCTGATGAGCTTATTGCCAGGCTAGAGGAATCTCCAGCCTGATGCGATCTCGGAGGGGCTTCTGCCATTAATATAGGCAGCCATGAGAATGAACGCGGCGACAGATGAGCGTTTCCTTATCGAATCACGGCCCCATGATGAGAATGATATCGAGGCTGTCTCTGTCTTCCTGCCTTTTCCAGCAAATCCAAGGAACACTGTACCGACATCCTTCCCCTCGCTTTTATCAGGGCCTGCGACACCTGTTATGGAGAAAGCATAATCGGACCCTATAACGGAAACGGCACCTTCTGCCATAGCCTCCGCGCACTGGGCAGAGACAGTACCATATTTTCCGATGATATCATTGCTGACACCGAGCACTGAATGCTTCACGGAAGGCGCATATGAAGTGACTGATCCAAGCATGAAGGATGATGAGCCTGCACGCTGTGTAAGCAGCATTGAAGCCATGCCGCCGGAACAGCTTTCCGCACAGCCTATTGTCGCATCATGAGCCTTCAGGGCATCAATCAGCAGATCCAGCGGCTCCTTATCGCCATCTACGATTCTGTCCTCTCCTACCATGGCCCTGAGTCTTGCAATAGCCGCATTTCGCTTTTCAGCCGTTGAGCCTGATACATAGAGCGAAATCCTGTAATCCTGGAACCTTGTTCCCCATTCGAGGGAAGGATCAGCTTCCTCATAAAGCTCCTCAAGCTTTGCCTCAGCGGTAATGAACGATGAGTATTCATCCCTCTCTGCTTCAGGAAGATCAAGCTTCTCCCTTATCAGAGGAAGCACCGACTCATAGAGCATCGGTTCCATTTCTCTTGGTGGACCAGGAAGAGAAATGAGAAGGGTATTCCCGCCATAACCATAAAAACCAGGTGCTGTCCCATTCCTGTTCGGGATGGCAATGAAGCCCTCAGGAATATAAGCCTGCTTCTCATTTGCACCGAAAGCCTTCTCCCCGAGTTTCCCGTAAAGGAAGTCCCAGCAGCCCTCATCCCTGACAAGGGGAACGCCCGCGGATTCCGCTATCACATTCCTTGTCATATCATCGGATGTAGGGCCAAGCCCTCCTGTGATGATTATGATATCCGAGGACTTCATCACTGCTTTGAGAACGGGGCCTATCGTCCCGTCGTCAGGAAGGGAGATGATCTCGGAGACATGCACGCCGAGATGAGTCAGCTCACGGCTGAGAAGAATACCATGGCGGTCCTGGATTATCCCCCTGGTGATCTCCGTACCTATCATGATCAGGCTTGCTTTCATTTCCTTCTCCTGATGACATCCGCGGCCTTCAGCACTGCACCCGCAGCAAGGATCGCATATGAAGCATATTCTGCAATCTGTCCGAAAAGATCGATATGCTCTGTGTAGAATGTATTCTCCCCTTCCTCATAGACAGGCACATGATAAAGCTGCCAGCCCATCTCGAAAGGAGGCATCTTGTCATGTATTGCACCATCCGGAGTTATAAGGCATGTGATGCCGCTGTTCGTACCACGGATCATGGACTTCCTTGTCTCTACAGGTCTGAATGAAGCCATCGCGGCATGCTGCATCTCCGCGGAGACCTTCTTTGACCAGTTGTCATTTGTCATATTGACAATGACATCAGCTCCTTCGTGGACAAACTCAGCTGAAAGATATCCGAATGTATCCTCAAAACAGATAGGCGTTGAGAAATGAACGCCATCGGAATCGAACACAAAGCTTTCCTCGCCTTCCTTCCACCAGTTGAAGTCATTCGCAAGAAGGAGATTGTAGAGCCATGGGAGCTCTTCCTCATATGGGAAGTGCTCCGTAAACGGGACAAGATGCTGTTTGCGATATGTCCCCTTGATACCGCCATCATCGAAAAGGATGACCGTATTGTAGTCAATCCTGTTGCTGGTGCCATCAGCAAGGACAGGAGGCTGTTCAGGATCTGCGAGAGTTCCTTCTGAGTTCCCTGTGAGAAGAGGCACCCCAAGCCCTGAGCCGAAAGCTACGAAATCATCGACAAGCCTGTCAAGCTGCTGCTGGAAAAGCGAATTGTCAGGACCATACTGAGTATACCAGGCGACAGATGGGACGAATGCCGTCTCAGACCATATGACGATATCAGGATCAGTTGCCTGAAGGCTCTCAAGCGTCATGCGCCTCAGGTTGTTGAAGTTGTGAAGATATGTCGCGTATCCATTTTCCCATGAGTCATGGTTATGCTGCACCGCAACGACATCCCATGTCCTATCGGGTTCCTTGCCTGTCCATTCGGAAAGCCTCACAGCACCATAGACAAGGTCAAGGACCATCAGGGCTATCCAGAGAATCAAAGTGAATGGCTCCGCTTTTATATATGCCTTCAGTCCTCTTCCCTCTTCAAGATATTCCGCAAGGAATTTGCCGAAGTATGCCTGTGGAAGTATTGCAAGGAACACGATTCCCCAGACTCCGGTTATATCAGCAATCTGCACAAGCGGATGAACCGCATAGAAAACATATGCGATGTTACCATACGGTACCCCTGCGAACCACGATTCCGCCATATAGGCATATGCGACCCACACGATGGCCTGGAAAAGAGGAGAAAGCTTCCTGAAGAATACTGCGGTGGCCTTGAGGGCGATGAAAAGGAAAATCATCTCAAAGCCCTTGATCACAGGAATCAGGAGAATCGCAAGCGGATGGAAGCTCTTAAGCCAGTAATCGAAGAAGATATAGAACACGAAGCCATACATGAAGCCATAAGCCCATACAAGCTTCCAGCTGGTTCTCCTGATCACGGCGAATACAGGGATAAGCGACAGGAATCCAAGTATCCAGATACCATCTGCGGACATGAATCCCGGGAATGCCATCGAATATACAAAGGCTGAACATAGTAAAACAAGAACCTCAGAACCTACGGTCCTGAGGCTTCTCTTGCTTTTCACAGTATTATTGGCAACTGCAGAAGTCAAGGCTATTACTCCTCGTCTGGTGCTGTCGTGATGTCCCAGACAAAATCCTTGAGCTCCTTTCCTGCACGGAAGATAGCAACACCATGTCTATCAACGGATACGACATCACCTGTTTTCGGATTGCGGGCTTTCTCCCTGCCCTTTCTGATCCTTACCTCAAACGTACCGAAGCCACGGAGCTCGATGACTCTATTGCTCTTCAGTCCGTCTTTGATTTCCTCAAAGAGCTCGTCGATAATCTGATGGATTTCAAGCTTATTCACGCCAAGTTTTTCATTGATGTTCTCAATGATAGCAGCCTTAGTAAGTTTCTCCATATGTCACCTCCAAGGGACTCAGACCATCTTGCTATATGCGTGTGCGAGTCTGCTCTTCTTCCTTGCAGCTGTGTTCTTATGGATGATTCCCTTTCCTGCGACCTTGTCGAGAAGCTTGCAGCTGAGTGCCATTGTCTTCTCAGCCTCAGCCTTGTCACCTGCAGCTACTGCGGCATCGAATTTCTTGATAGCCGTGCGCATTGTGCTCTTTGCAGCGCGGTTGCGAAGGCGGCGCTGAGCTTCCTGGCGTTCTCTCTTCTCTGCTGACTTGTTAGCCATTTATTCCTCCAAACATTTCCAATGAATGAATTTATCTAAACAAAACGCTGTCTTCCAAACAACAGCGCTTATGCAAAGTACCACAAAAGCGATATGCTAGTCAACACTTTACATAACAACATTTTAATGTATCAGGAAAAGAGCTCTTCCTGATACTCATCGCTTACCTGCCAGTATCCAGTCTCATCATTATACCATATCTCATCAAATGGAATCATGATCGTCCGTCCTTCGGATCCAAGAAGGCTTATCTTCCTCGACAGGATATTGACCTCTGTCACCTTCCAGAGCTCATGATCGAGCTTTATCCTGGTACCTTCAGGCGGACATCCCGCCTTTTCCTCAAGATAATACTCATTTTCATAAGCGAGACAGCACAACAGCTTCCCGCAGGGCCCTGATATCTTCATCGAATTGAGTGATAGATTCTGGTTCTTGGCCATCTTCATCGTCACGGATGACTTCTTGTCGCTCACGGCAGTCATCATCGCATGACAGCAATAATCCCTTCCGCAGACCGACAATCCTCCGATAAGCTTAGCCTCATCCCTGTTGCCAATCTGCCTCAGTTCTATACGCATGCGGAAAACGCCTGAGAGATCCTTCACAAGATCACGGAAGTCTACTCTCTCATCAGCCGTGAAGAAAAAGACGACCTTTGGCTCTGCCGGCATGAAATGGGTAGTGACGAGCTTCATGTTCAGCCCATGTTTCCTGATCTTCTCCCTGCAGATACGAAGTGCATAGTCCTCTTTCTCCTCATTCTCGGCATAACGGGCCATCTCCGAAGGTGTCGCAAGATGGTCGATCCAGTCGACATCTCCTGTGACTTTCATCTTTTCAGGTTCTTTTGCGATCTGACATCCGAAACAGCCATCGCATTGATGGCCTCCATCATCCTGTGGATACCCATTCTCCTCATCATCGCTGCCGAAATGAAGGCAGGCACCCCTTATTTCATCACTTCCGGGAACATATGACCTGCCCGCCACGCCAAGAGGTCCGACTATAAGCCCGAGATCCAGGCCAAAACGCGTCTCATACATGACAGGGGTCCCTGAATACAGAATAGAATCCCACGCACCTATCGAGACATCGTTGTACGATGGATTCTTGATATAATATACATATGCATAATCATCGCCGGTATCTGCATGCTTTGATTTCTTGTCCATACGCAAAAGCTATCACATCGCAAGGCAATTGTGAATCATAAGATTCCATACAGCCTGTCTATCGCCCTTGAAAGATTCCCCATAAGGCCATTTCCATCAAGGCTGGTATATATTGCGGCAATATCCTCATCGAAATGCTCTGGAACGGAATGGCAGAGAAGATGCACATATCCCGCTATCTTCTTCTCTCCCGGATGAAGAACCCTGTTGGCCGCGAAAAGGATATCGAAATATGATGCCATCAGCGCAGCGGTCCTGTGATTGATGCTGATCAGATCCCCTCTTCTGACTGCATTCTCCACCTGATGGATCCAGTTGCTTGAAAATTGTCCCGTCATCATCTCGCAGTTGAAGCTGATTATGCTCTCCGCAAGTTCGTCAGGATATGTCGAATCCAGCCTTCCAATCTCCTTTCCAAGCGCACCTGTCCTGTCAAACAGTATCCTATGGGTCCTGAGATTATGAAGGAAGCATGTAGAATAGCCAAGCGATGGCTGATGGGCAATCCACACCCTCTCAATCTCCCGATGAGGGAAGCTGCTATCTCTGTACATGATGTCATAGACATTGCCTTCAAGCATCATTTCATCGCCTGGCTCGAAGAATGACATTCCTGAAAGCAGGAATTCCGGTGAAAGCCTCTCAAGCAAAGCCTTCCGTTCGTCCGTGCCGACTTCCATGTCAGCATATACATAGATATCGTAATCTGAAAGCTCATCATGTATCTGGCTTGTCATCGAACCTGAGAGCGCTACAGCACATACGGACTCAAGATGGGAAAATTCCTCTGCAATCCTTTCCAAAACAGTATCCATGCCTCCATCTTAGCATTCAGGTCGATAATCGTGTAATATTCAAAACATGGCAGAACACTCACTTTTTCTGGCGCCTCTCGCAGGCTACACAGACAAGGCATTCAGGCAGATCGCAAATTCATATGGAGCTGATGGATCGGTAACGGAGATGGTGAGCGCTGAAGGACTTGCAAGAGACAGCGAGAAGACAAAGCATCTTCTTGACCGCTACAGCGAGGATGAGAAGCTCATCGTCCAGATATTCGCACCATCTGCAGATCCTGTGGCAAGGTGCATGGACACATTGCTGTCCTTCAATCCCCACATGATAGATATAAACTGTGGATGCCCTGTTCCAAAGGTAGTGAAGACAGGTGCCGGTTCTGCGCTGATGAAGGATCCTGAGAAAGTCTGCCAGATGATAAAGGCAATCAAGTCAAGGACAGATATACCTGTATCAGTGAAATTCCGGCTTGGCTGGGATTCCTCATCAATAAACTACATTGAATTTGCCGAGGCTGTACACAATGCAGGAGCATCTGTCCTGACTTTGCATGCGCGGACCAGAGCGCAGGGATACTCAGGAACAGCTGACAGGAATGCATTCCGCAGCCTTTCGGAGCACATGAAAGGAAGCGGTGCATTCCTCTTTGCCTCTGGAGATATCTTCAGACCTGAAGATGCCGCGGAGATCATTGACGGCTGCGGCATGGATGGTGTCATGTTCGCACGCGGGGCAATCGGCAATCCCTTCATCTTCAGGATGACGAAGGAGTATCTTAAGACAGGCAGCTATTCTCTTCCAGACACAGAAGAGAAAGTCATGACGGCAATCAGACATCTCAGGCTTGCGATCAGCTGCTATGGCGAAGATATCGCCTGCCGGGAGATGCGCAAGCAGCTTATGGCATACATAAAGGGAATCAGCGGTGCAAGCAGTGTCAAAGCCAGGCTGACTCAGGCTTCGACAGAAGAAGAATGCGTGAATGCCCTGATGCCGCTTGTTAAGTAAATATCAATGAAAAAGCCGACGGATTTCTTTGATTTTCCAATTGCAGTGTGGTAGCGTTAAATCAAAGAGGAGGTGAAAATGCGTGTTCTTCTGCTCGGCTCGGGGGCAAAGGACCATGCAATGGTATGGTGGTTCAGCAAAAGCCGCTACATATCTGGCTTGTATGCTGCGCCAGGAAACCTTGCTACATCCAGAATAGCTACCAACCTGCCTGACACAGATCCATCGGATCCGGAAGCTGTGTTCAAAGCATGCATAGATAATTCAATAGATTTCGTGTTCATAGGGACAGAACAGCCGCTATTCACCGGTGTCTCCAGCTATCTAAAGGACAGGGGGATACCAGTATTCGGTGCACCTGAGAAATCGCTCAAACTTGAAGGGGACAGGTCTTTTTCCAGGGCATTCATGGCACGTCACAACATCCCAGTGCCGAAGGGAACGTTCTTCGATGACGAGGAATCCCTAAGCCGCTATCTTTCCCGGCATGAAGGTGAGACATTCATCATAAAGAGCAATATGATGACACCTTCAAGGATCATGATCACATCTTCCGACAAGGACTCCCTTCTGGGCTTTGCCAGGAAACTGCTGAGCAGGGGGCCCGTGCTTCTTGAGCAGTACATAAGAGGAATACCTGCATCATGCTCTCTCATGATTGATGACAATGGCTACCTTGTTCTCCCTCTGACAAGCGACTGCACCAAGAAATCAAGGAATGACATGACACCTACAGGAGGAATGGGCTCCGTATGTCCTGTTCCTGTACTTGAGGATCTGATGGATACAATAAGGGAGAGGATAATCGAGCCTACCCTTTATGGGCTGAAAGTCGAGAATCTCGCATATCGAGGGGTGCTTACGCTTTCGCTGATGCTGGATGAAGCGACAAGAGAACCATACCTTGTCGATTATCATGTACGCTTCAGCGATCCTTCCGCACAGGCAATGATCCCGCTTATCAGGACAGATATCATCGAGATTCTGTGGGCGATGTCCGAAAACAGAGTCGGGAGCATACAGCTTGAACGCTCGGATCTCTGCTCTGTCGCTGTCGTGCTTGCCTCTGAGGGCTATCCTATGGATATAAGGACAGGAGTCGAAATCGAAGGTCTGACAAATGTATTCCTGGAGCATGTCGGGAATTCCCCGATTGTATTCTGCGGTGCATTGGAAGATATTGACGGCAAAGCAATCACCACAGGAGGAAGGAATCTCACTGTAGTAGGGCTTGGAAAGAATCTCCAGATTGCAAACCAAGCCGCTTACAGCCTTATAAAAGGAAAGAAATTCTCAAATCTCTGGTACAGAGACGATATCGGCAACGATTATTTCGTAACAGAATGATTCCTTCTGAATTCATACATCAGGATTCCCGCAGCGACTGAGACGTTGAGGGAATCTATGTGTCCGTTCATCGGAATCGATACGATATGGTCGCAGTTCTTCCTGACAAGTTGCGAAATGCCGCTGCCCTCTGAACCCATAACTATGGCAGTACGTTCAGGGAACTGCAGTGAATATGACTCATCTCCCGACATATCCGCTCCATACACCCAGAAGCCATTCTCCTGAAGGGTCTTCATCTCTCTGGAGATATTCGTCACGACAGCAATAGGCACATATTGCGCAGCTCCTGAAGAAACTTTGACGACTGTCTCATTAGCCTGAACGGCCCTCCTCTCCGGAATTATGACGAGATCCGCTGCAAACTGATCTGCGGAACGCAATATGGCTCCGAGATTATGAGGATCCGTAATCCCATCGAGAATCAGGACAAGAGCGCCCTGTCCTTCTCTGAGCTTTGAGCAGAATGCATCGACACTCACTTCCTGAAGTCTTGAAGCACCACGTCTGGGGCCCCCTAAATCAAGGATCGCACCTCTTACATCAACATCCGGCATCATTCTCGCGAGCTCATCGCGCGAAAGCTTCTTCACGGCAATCTTTCCGGTAAGCTGGGCTTCCCTTACAAGGGCCTCGATCTTCTCGCCACCACCTCTCTGCACATAGAGAGTAGAACCCATTCCCGCTTTCTTGATACCTTCTTCTATGGCATGATGCCCATAAATCCTCTCGCCCATCAGCCGTTATACTCCATCGGCTCAGGAGAATCTGTCTCCTTGAGTTCTGCAGCCAGCTCCTTCATAAGCCCCTTGGCTTTGAAAGACAACCTCCTCGGTATATTCACGACAAGACGGACATACATATCGCCGCGTCTGCCTGTGCGCATCGATGGAACACCCTTGCCTTTCAGCCGGAGCATCGACCCGGACTGCGTACCTGCATCCACATTTATCACAGCAGTAGTTCCATCGATCGTAGGTACATTGAGGGAACCTCCCAGCGTTGCCTTCGCAATAGATATAGGCATCTGTATGATGAGGTCGTCGTCTTCTCTCTTGAAGTATTTGTCAGGACGCACTGAGATATTCACGATCAGATCGCCATCCGGACCTCCATCACGTCCCGCATCACCTTTGCCGCGCAAGCTGAGCTGAAGGCCATCAAAGGCACCTGCCGGAATATTGATGGCAAGTTTCTGGCTCTGGCTCTGGAATCCCGTACCATGGCATGAAGCGCAGGGATTATCCACTACGGAACCTGTACCGCCGCATGTACGGCATGTCGATGTTATCTGGAAGAAGCCGCCACCCTGTACCTGGCGTCCTGTTCCCCCGCAGGATGGGCATGTATGCCGTCCTGTTCCTCCCTGTCCATGACATGAGGGGCAGATGACATTATGGGAGAAAGCAATTTCCTTCTTGCATCCGAAAACAGCTTCCTTCAGGTCGATCGTGAGATTGTATGAAAGAGTTGCGCCGGCCATGCGTGTACTGCCGCCCTGGCGTCTTCTGGAACCACCGCCGAAGAATGATGAGAAGATATCCTCAAAACCGCCAGCACCACCAAAGATATCAGAGAAATCACGATAGACATTGGAATAGTTGCCTGCAGCTCCTCCCTGGAAGCCATTCATGCCACTGAAGCCAAACTGATCATATGTACTGCGCTTCTTCGGATCAGAAAGAACCTCATATGCCTCGCTGGCTTCCTTGAACCGCTCCTCAGCATCCTTGTCATTCGGATGCGTATCCGGATGATTCTGCAGTGCGATCTTCCTGTATGCTTTCTTTATCTCATCCTCGGTTGCTGTCTTAGATACTCCGAGGACTTCATAGTAATCTCTCTTCGCCATACTCTTCCTTCACTTAAGAAAGCAGCATGTTTTCCATGCTGCTTCCACCGATTCTGCCAAGCTATATTATATCTCTTCGTAGCTGGCGTCCACTGGGCCATTCGGATCAGAACCAGATGCGGAACCTGCTCCCGGGCCTGTCTGACCGCCATTGTTCTGGCCGCCGCCCTGCTGCTGTGTCTGCTGGTAGATCTTCTGACCAAGCTCCATAGAAGCCTGCTGTACCTTCTCTGTCTGCTCCTTGATGCGCTGAGGATCAGCGTTGCTATCATTCAGAGTAGTCTTGAGCTCATTCAGAGCAGCTTCAATCCTGCCCTTCTCATCAGCAGAGACCTTATCGCCATAATCCTTGAGCGCCTTCTCTGTTGCATAGACTACGCTCTCGGCATTGTTCCTTGCCTCGATTCCGTCTCTGGCCTTCTTGTCCTCTGCAGCATGAGCTTCTGCGTCCTTGACCATCTTCTCAATCTCCTGCTCGGAAAGACCTGAGGAGGATTCGATCCTGATCTTCTGCTCCTTTCCAGTGCCGAGATCCTTTGCGGATACATGGACGATACCATTGGCATCGATATCGAATGTGACCTCGATCTGAGGTACTCCACGAGGAGCAGGGGCGATCCCTTCGAGATTGAATGTCCCGAGAGTCCTGTTCTGGGAAGCAAGCTCCCTTTCGCCCTGAAGGACATGGATGGATACTGCTGTCTGTCCATCAGCTGCTGTCGAGAAGATCTGGCTCTTCCTTGTAGGAATAGTGGTATTCCTCTCAATGAGCTTCGTGCAGACGCCGCCGAGTGTCTCAATACCAAGAGAAAGCGGTGTGACATCAAGGAGAAGAACATCCTTTACATCACCCTTGAGGATACCACCCTGGATTGATGCACCGACTGCAACGACCTCATCAGGGTTCACGCCCTTATGCGGCTCCTTGCCAAACAGCTCCTTTACAAGTTCCTGTACGCAAGGAATTCTCGATGAACCGCCGACGAGGATGACTTCATCGACATCCGATGCATTGATTCCTGCATCTCTGAGAGCGTTGAGACATGGTACCTTCGTCCTCTCTACGAGCGGAGCGATCATCTGCTCGAACTTCGCTCTTGAGAGATCCATCTGAAGATGAAGCGGACCATTCGCGTTTGCTGTGATGAATGGAAGGTTGATAGTAGTATTCGTTGAAGACGAAAGTACGATCTTGGCCTGCTCTGCTGCTTCCTTCAGTCTCTGAAGAGCCATCGTATCCTTTGAAAGGTCGATTCCGTTCTTTGCCTTGAAGTCAGCGACCATCCAGTCGATGAGGCACTGGTCGATGTTATCTCCACCGAGGTGTGTATCGCCGTTTGTCGACTTTACCTCGAAGACACCATCGCCGAGCTCAAGAATCGAGATATCGAATGTACCGCCACCGAAGTCATAAACAGCAATAGTCTCTTCCTTGTCGCTCTTGTCCTTGCCGAAGCCATAAGCGAGAGCTGCAGCTGTCGGCTCATTGACGATTCTCTTCACATCAAGGCCTGCGATTCTGCCCGCATCCTTTGTAGCCTGACGCTGTGCGTCATTGAAGTATGCAGGAACTGTGATGACAGCCTCTGTGACTGGCTCTCCAAGATAATCTTCCGCTGTCTTCTTCATCTTCTGAAGGATGATTGCGGAAATCTCCTGAGGAGAATACTGCTTGCCTCTGATGTCAACCTTGATCTCATCACCAGCACCGGCTATGACATTGTATGGAACCATCGAGATCTCTTCAGAAACCTCGTGGTACTTCCTGCCCATGAATCTCTTGATTGAATAGACAGTATTCTGCGGATTGGTAACCATCTGGTTCTTTGCAGGCTTTCCTACAAGGCGGTCGGACTCCGTGAATCCAACTACAGATGGAGTTGTCCTGTCGCCTTCGCTATTTGCGATTACGACCGGCTCGCTGCCTTCCATCACGGCAACGCAGCTGTTTGTAGTTCCAAGGTCTATACCTATTATCTTTCCCATTTTATCTCTCCATGTTGTTATTCTGTTTCAGGACGGGCCTCTGCCCATCAAACGGAAAATAATAAAGCCAGGCTAAATCGTCAATTATCCTTCTTCGGTTTTACGACAACGACTTTTGCAGGCCTGATGACTTTCCCATTCAGGATGTAGCCCTTCATGAAAACCTGGGAAACTGTCTCAGTATCCACATCAGGACTTTCCTGCATCATGCATGCCTCCATCTTTGCCGGATCGAAAGGCATTCCCTCCGGGGAGAACTGCTCAAGTCCCCAGTTGCGTCTGAGTATGTTGACCAGCTGGTCCTGGACCATGACGACGCCCTGCTTCATAGTTTCGAAATCATTCGTCTTTTCAGATGCCTCGATTGCCCTGGAGAAATTATCCAGCGGATCAAGCAGATCCCTGATAATCGACTCATTTGCATACTTGACGGCATTCTCCTTTTCCTGGCGAAGCCTCTTGCGGTAATTCTCGGTATCTGCAGCATCCCTGAGAGCCTTATCCTTCACGGAAGCAAGCTCTTCCTCAAGCTCCTTGACACGTGCATTAAGCAGCTCTTCCGCAGAAGGCGCATCATCTTCTGCGGCCTTTGCTTCCTGCTGATTCTCTTCGACGGGGATCTCTTCAGCTACTTCTTTCTTTTCTTCTTCTGACATTCTTATCCTGCCTTTGCTGTTTTTTCTTTTCATTATCACAATAAGCAGTGCCCGCTATCGGGCACATACTGAAGATAATCAGGATAATAGGCAGCGTCAAACCACGCTCAGCTGTTCTCCTCATCAGAGAGGTCGACATCCTCAACAGCTCCTGTGAAGATATCCTCGGGGAATTCCTGGATCATGTCCTGGAATCTGCTCTTCTTCTCATCAGGCGCTTTGTCTTCCTTATCCTGCAATGTCCTGCTGATCTTATCACGTTCGACTTTCAGACGGACAATCTCGGCTTTCTTCTCATCCATCTCCCGTCTGCAGTCCGAAAGCTGCTGCTCCATATCCTGCAGCGTCTTCTGATGCTGGTCTATATCATTGCTCAGGCGTCCTCTCTCCTGTTGCGCATTGAAGATCTCCTCCTTTGTGGCGGTTATCTTCTCCTGAAGGGCTGTGAGCTGCGACTCTGAGCTCTTTATCTTGCCGCTGAGGCTCTCAAGGCGCTCTACGATATCCGCGATCTTCTCGGTCTCACCTTCGGAAAGTATGGAGATAGTCTCCCTTGTCTCAAGAAGGGTACCGGCTACTTTCTCAAACATTGCTTCAGCATCAATCCTGATTCCATCATAGCTTTCCTTGACAGAAGACAGGAGCTTCTCATACTCGGAGCGGAAGAACTCGGAAGCTGAGGAAATGAATGCATCCCTCGCATCATCAAGGCCCCTGCGTGCTCCCTCAATCGTCTCAAGGCTTTCTGAGGATACTGCCCTTATGGACTCTGCGGCTCTGGCAGCATCAGCTTCAGCTTCCGCAATGATATTCTCAAGCTTCTGCTTCTCATCGGCCACGGATGAATCGACAGATGAGAGCTCCGCAGCAATGGCAGCCTTATTCTCATCAAGAAGCTTCGTGCTGGATTCAGCAAGAGCAGCCTTTTCCCTCTCCATTGAATCAGCAGCCTCCTGTACGGATCTGGCGACAGATTCCGTGACGCTGTCAGCTTTATCGGAAAGAAGCCTCATGCAATCCTCCGCATGGGTCGTAAGGATATTCTTCTCATCCTCCACAGTCTTCTGGACATCCTCTATGACAGATGCTGCCTTGGCATCAAGAGATTCCACGGCCTCTCTCGTATCTGCGGCAGCTGTATCAATCGAGTTCCTGTAATTCTCAAGTTCTGCACGGCCATCCTCAATAGCCTTAAGTATGCTGTTCCTCTGCTCTTCTGCAGCTTCGGTTGCTTCTGCGGCCTTCAGTGAGTTCTCCTGGTAACATGCCTCAAGGGCTTCACGTTCGGACGCCGCGAACTCAGAGAATCTGCTCTTGAAGTTCTCAAGGGATACCGCGAACTCCTGAAGCATATCCTGATTCTCATTCTTCTGGCTTTCAGCAGCCTGCCGCAGGCTTTCTTCCGTAGAAGAAACAAGGCGGGTATACTCATCGCGCAATGTGCCAAGCTGTCCGGTCAGCGCTTCTGCATCACTCTGGAAAGCGCGGATGAAATCATTCACGCTCTCTGCCTTCTCGACTTCTTCCTGGACAGCCCTGATCCTGGCTTCTGCCTGATCTGTCGCGATACGGAGCTTATCGAGTGCATTCTTGTAGCTTATGCAGACAGACTGAAGCGCAGAGAGATCCTGGCTGTGCTCCGAAAGCGATGAAAGTTCATCTTCGACCTTCTCAAGCATATCACGGACGACAGAGGCCTTCGCATCGACATTCTGCAGGGTCTCCTGCCCAAGAGCGCGGATACGTTCCGAAAGAGTCGTGACATCGCTCCTGAATGTCTGTATCTGGTTGTTTATATTCTTGATTGTCTTCTGGGATTTATCCTTTCTCCTGATGATCAATGTCAGAATCAGATTGATCATAACCGAAATAGCGATTACCAGAACAATTGTAAGCGAACTCCCTTGCATTGCAGCTACCTCTATAGAACCTTATCGATGAACTCCTTCCAGGAGGAGAATATAAAGTCAGCTCTACTATACATCTTACCACAGGAAGTAGAAATAAGCGCAGAGCGCATTCCCGCGGCAGAAGCACCTCTTATATCCTTGGACTCTGAGTCTCCGACATAAAGAACCTCTTCAGGCTGCAGGCCCAGGGCATCAAGCATCGCGCGGAAAGGGATTCCTGATGGCTTCAGGGCGCCGAACTCCTCGGATGATGCCTCAAAACAGAAAAGACCAGAGATCCCAAGCGCATCGAGCTTGCATCCAAGAGGGAAATCAGAAAGGATCGCAAGCTTATATCTGCCGCTGGCAGCCTTAAGGGCCTCCGCCATGAAAGGATAGGCCCTTATAGATGAAAAGCTCTTCTCCCATCTTCTACGGAAGAATCTGTCCTCTTTACGGATGAATGCATCAAGCTTGTCCGCCGTGCCATACATCATCAGGCACTCACGTCGCCTCAGATCCTGAAAAGATCCTCCTGCTCCACCTGTGCCATCTTCCTTGCGGATACGTTGCCTTACTGTATTATAGCGCAATGCAAAAGGAATGCATGGCAGTGATGAAAGAAAGAGACGGAACAGCATCTGCCTCTTCGGATAAAGAGTCCCATCGATATCAAAAGCTATTGCCTTAATACCCCACTCTTCTGCAAGTCCCATGCTATCGTCTCTTCTGCTTCTGATTGCGAACGATCTTCTCAGCACGCTCGCGGGCCTTTCCCATACGGGCCTTTCCACCAGGTTTGCGGGCCGTGCCTCCCGATGCCTTTCTGGAAGAAACAGAAGCCTTCATTACCTTCTGGATCTCCTGCTCGGTCTTCGCAGGTCCCTTCTCATTAAGACTTGGATTGCGTCTTCTCTCCCTCAGTGATATCTCGACAGGAACAGATGTGAATCCAAGGTCCCTGCGGATCATGTTCTTGAGATATGACACATAAGGCTCTGGGAAGCCATGGACCCTGTTCACGAAAAAGAGGAATCTTACAGGAGCTGCCGATACCTGAGTCCCATAAAGCACCTTATAATGGCCCTGTGCCCCGCGTGGAGGCTCATTATCAGCAGTCCACTTCGCAAGAGCAGTATTCAGGGTTGATGTATCGACTCTTTTCTGGAGCTGGCGCCAGACGCTCCATGCCATATCAAGAAGCTTTCCGATATCTGTTCCATTGAGCGCGGATATAGGCATTACAGGCGCAAACGAGAGAATCGGGAAAAGGAACCGTACCCTGTCCTTTATCGCCTCCATCTCATTTGGGATTCCCTTCAGAAGGTCGGTCTTGTTCATGACGAGGATGATTCCCTTTCCTCTTCTGACAATGAGATTGGCTATCTTCTTATCCTGATCCGAGAGACCTTCAGTGACATCCATCATCAGGAATACGATATCAGCCTCATCGATTGTCTTGATGGCTCTGTTCACTGAATAGTATTCAACATCTTCCTCGACTTTGCTCTTGCGCCTTATCCCAGCTGTATCGAGGACTGTGTATTCGGTATTCCTGTAGATGAATGTGCCTCTCATCACATCGCGGGTCGTCCCTGCAATCGGAGAGACGATCGAGATATCACGGCCTGTAAGGAGATTGGTAAGCGTGCTCTTTCCTGTATTAGGTTTGCCGAGTATTGCGAGCTTTATGGTTTCCGGCTCATCCGGAATCTCCTCGGTCCTCTCAAGATCAAGCATCCCGAGAAGCGAATCCTCAAGTTCCTCGATTCCAAGCCCATGGGCTGCGGATATGCCTACGACACGCTGATAGCCATATGAGAAATAATTCCAGACAAGGTCATCACGTCTCGGGTCATCCACCTTATTCACCGCAAGCACCACCTTATCAGCATAAGGTCTGAGCTCTTCGATAAGCATCTGGTCTTCCCTTGTCACTTCCATGCAGTCCATCAGGAAGATGATCGCATCGCTGACAGGAAGGAGTGAGAGAGACTTATCGCTCACTGCATAGTCGATGCCCTCCTTATCAAGCTTCACACCTCCTGAATCGACAAGCGTCACGGGATTGTTTCCCAGAAGCCATCTTTCCGGAATCGGGTCGCGGGTGACTCCAGGAGTAGGATCCGTTATGGCGCGCCTTTTGCCAATAAGCCTATTGAAGAGCGTAGACTTCCCTACATTAGGCCTTCCGACTATCGAGATGAGCGGAAGGGATGTGTCTATATCTGCTTTGTTTCTGATATCAAGCTTTTCCATACTGTGAATTGAATTCCTTAAGTGCTTCCTCTACAGAAGAAGCATCCGGAAGTGAGAGTACATGATTTACAAGCCGGGTGCAACTGATGCTGTCCAGCTCCCTCATGCGCTTTTTCGCGACAAGCACGGAATGGTTGGCCATAGACAGCTCATCAAATCCCATTCCGATGAGAATCGGCAGATACTCTGGCATTCCAGCCATCTCTCCGCACATTGACACGGTCACGCCTTTTGCCTTGGCAGAATCCACGACATACTTGATAAGGCGCAGCACTGCAGGATGAAGTGGCTTATACAGATAGGAAATCTTATCATTGCCCCTGTCGACGGCCAGCGTATACTGAATCAGATCATTCGTTCCGATGGACATGAAATCGACGTAGTCCGCAAGGATATCAGAGCAGATTGCAGCGGAAGGCACCTCAATCATCGTACCGATCTGCATATCCTCATTGAACTTCACGCCTGAGGCCCTGCATATCGCCTTCACCTCATCGAAGAAGGCGAGCACTGACTTGAGTTCCTCTATTCCTGAGATCATCGGGAACATGATCCTCACATCATCGGCATATGCGGAGGCTTTGAGAATCGCGGCAAGCTGGTGAGCGAAGATATCCTTTCTCTCCATGCAGAAACGTACGGCACGCCAGCCGAGTATTGGATTCTCCTCATTGAGATTCATCCACTCTATCTGCTTATCTCCGCCGAAATCGAATGTGCGGAATGTCACAGGACCATATGGCCCCATCTCCTTTGCCGCTTCGATATACAGCTCTTCCTCCTTAGCACCGGAAAGAAGGAAATCCTTGTGGAGGGCAAGGAATTCGGTACGGTAAAGCCCGATGCCCTCGGCTCCAGCTTCTATGGCAGGCTTGACTCCCTGAGGGCCTGCGATGTTGCTGAGAAGGTGGATCCTCCTGCCATCTGCAGTCATGGCCGGACCTTCGGCACCCTTCTTCAGCTCCATGTCATAGCGCAGATTGCGGTTTATGAGACTCTTCATATGCGAACGCGTCTTCCTGTCAGGATCCGAGACTGCTGTTCCTTCATCAGCATTCACGGCAACGAGCATACCATCGGATACCTTAGACGAGAAGTCACCCAGTCCCAGCACCGCAGGTATGTTCGCCGAGCGCGCAAGGATCGCAATATGGCTTGTGAGTCCGCCTTTATCGGATGCGATACCAAGGACATTGCCCCTTGGAAGAGAGATAAGCTCTGCAGGCGTAAGATAATCAGCGACAATGACAGATGGCTGACTGAGCTCTATCTTGTCAGAGACTCCGTCAAGGGATGCGAGAATACTCGCCTTCACATTCTGGATATCGCTTGCACGTTCCCTGAAGTATTCATCTCCCAGCTTCTCCAGGGAGGAGGAATAGCGCTCGCTTGCAGCTTCGACAGCCCATGCAGCACTATATGACAGCTCCTTGATATTCGAATGGATCAGGGCAATATACTCAGGATCTTCAAGAAAGCTCATAGCCACGAAAAGCATGGCCTTCTCATCTTCTGACCCAGGCACTATATTCTTCAGCTTTTCCCTGGCATCAGCTATTGCGGCATCGGCTTTCCTCAGCTCGGCTTCCTTATCGGAAATCAGGACATGACTTGCATCAGGAGCTGTATGCCTTACGCATAAAGCCTCTCCCATCGCAACACCTGAAGATACCCCGATTCCATTTGCCTTGCTCATATGATGATTCTAGTCCCTGCCTGAATGCATTGTCAAAATCATGATATGCGCTCAATCGCAATGGCTTTGCCAGTATCCTTATTCGCCGTTATCAAGACTCCCTGTATTGAACCTTTGCCAGAAGCTGGCTCGCTTTTTATAGGAAGCTGTGTCAGCTGACGCTCTATCGATTTTGCAGGATCTGAGCCAATCACCGCATCCCTTACGCCTGTAATCCCGAGATCCGTTATATATGCGGTTCCTCCTGGAAGTATCTTCTCATCTGCTGTCTGCACATGCGTATGAGTACCGACAAGCGCAGTGGCTTTCCCATCAAAGAAGAAAGCCGCGGCTTCCTTCTCCTCGCTGCTCTCTGCATGGAAGTCGATGAAGATCAGATGGGCCTCCTTCCTGATCTCCCTGATCGCATCATTGATTTTCCTGAAAGGATCATCTATGGGATTCATCATCAGACGCCCCTGCGCATTGATCACGCCATACACAACTGAGCCTTTCCTTTTGATTGTATAGCCCTTGCCATGGCATGGATCAGGATAATTGATGGGACGAATCAGGTCATCCGAATTATCAAGCGTATGATAAATCTCTTCCTTCTGCCAGATATGGTTGCCGCTTGTAATGACATCTACTCCCAGCTGCTTGAATGTCCTGTAGTTCTCTTCGGAAATGCCGAAACCATTTGCGGCATTCTCGCCATTGACTATGACGATATCGGCCTTTGTCTCCCTCACAAGCGATGAAAGGCCTATGAAAAGCGCACTCATTCCTGCAGAGCCTGAGACATCTCCCAGCATCAGGACACGTACAGTATCTTCCTTCACAGCAATCCTCCGGAAAAAGCCAGGCTCATCACCTGGCATCTGTTATCTTGCGTATTCAATGAATCGTGTCTCACGTATTATCGTGACTTTGATCTTCCCAGGGTACCTGAGCTCAGCTTCGATTCTCTCCGCGATTCCCTTTGCGATTTTCTTCGCCTCGTCATCCGAGATCTTCTCGCTGTTGACCATGATCCTCAGCTCGCGGCCTGCCTGTATCGCAAATGCATTATCAACGCCTTCGAATCCTTTCGCGATATTCTCAAGGTTCTCAAGCCTCTTGATGTAGTTATCAAGCGACTCACGGCGTGCACCGGGCCTTGCAGCGGAAATCGCATCTGCGATCTGCACGATGATGGCCTCGATTGAAGATGGCTCAATATCATTGTGATGGGAAAGGACCGCATTGACGACACGAGGATCCTCACCAAGTCTCTTGACAAGCTCTCCGCCGATTTCTGCATGGTTCGCCTCACTTTCCGTCTCAGCGCCCTTGCCGATATCATGGAGAAGTCCCGCCCTCTTCGCAATCTCAGGATCGGCGCCTACCTCAGAGGCAATCATGCCTGCGAGTATTGCAACTTCCTTTGAATGGAGAAGCACGTTCTGACCATATGAGGTCCTGAAATGAAGGCGCCCAAGTGCCCTGATCATCTCAGTTCCCATATTATGTATGCCGAGATCAAAGACTACTTTCTCACCCTCATCGACGATTACGCGACCGATCTCCTTGGAGACTTTGTTGACCACTTCCTCGATGCGGGCAGGATGAATGCGGCCATCCTGTACAAGACGCTCAAGAGCGACTCTCGCGATTTCCTTGCGCACAGGATCGAAACAGGAGATGACAACAGCTTCCGGAGTATCATCAATGATTATATCGACACCTGTAAGCGTCTCCAGAGTACGTATATTGCGCCCTTCCCTTCCGATGATCCTGCCTTTCATCTCATCGCCCGGAAGCGATACAGATGCAGTCGTGATCTCTCCTGAAACCTCTGTCGCAAGCCTCTGGATCGATGTGACGATGATATCGCGGGCGACTTTATCGGCCTGAACCTGAGCCTCCTGCTCTATCTTGTTCACATAAACCTGACCATCATGCTCAGCTTCCTGCTTCATCCGCTCGATGATGAGGTTCTTCGCATCCTCTTCCGACATCGATGCAACGCGCTCAAGTTCCGCAAGAAGCTCAGCTTCCCTGCTTTCAGCTTCCTTTTCCTTGACGCTCAGCGCCTCGCTTCTTTCGAGCAGAGACTGCTTAAGCTTCTCTATCTCCTGCTGCCTGCCATCTAGATTTTCTTCCTTCTGCAAAAGCCTTCTCTCAGTCTTCTGCAGCTCCAAACGTCTTTCTCTAGCCTCTTTCTCCTGAGCCTGCTGCTCCTTGAGGAGCTTGGCCCTGGTTTCGAGGATCATTTCCCTGGACTGCGATTCAGCATTAGCTACCGCATCTTCAGACAATCTCTGAGCCTTCTGCTCTGCGGAAGTCAGCTTCGACTTCGCATAGAACCATCTGGCTAGAAAACCTATTACGCCACCAAAGCATATCAACAGGAGAGAAATAACCACAGTTCCCATAGATTAATTCCTCCTTGAATGTTCTGATATTGTAGCAAACTTCGACAACTGTCAATAAAGAGAACAAAAAACCGCCACAATGTGACGGCTTCAGAGCTCTGAGCTCTCTTTCAGTTAAGCGAAAGCATTACTTGCTTGCTTTCTTGTCCTTGGATGCAGACTTCTCTTCCTTGCTTGTCTTCTCGACCAGTTCGAGAATAACCATCTCAGCTGCATCGCCAAGCCTGTTTCCAGTCTTGAGTATGCGGGTATATCCGCCATTTCTCTCTGCGAAGAGAGGTCCGATCTCCTTGAAGAGCTTTGTGACGACTGATTCATCATAGATGTAGCGTGCTGCAACACGGCGGTTGTGTACAGAATCAGTCTTGCCGCGTGTAATCAGCTTCTCAGCCATCTTCCTTACTTCAAGAGCCTTAGCCTTGGTTGTCTCGATCCTCTCATACTTGAGAAGCGATGTAACCATGCTGCGCTTGAGCGCCTTGCGCTGACTTGACTTGCGGGAAAGCGCATTGAATCCAATCCTATGCTTCATTGTTATCTTCCTTGTTCTCTGGAACTTTGATAGACGTCTTTAAAACACTGAAGTCTGTCATGCCAAGTGTGAGACCCCATTCTCTGAGCTTCTCCTTGATCTCAGAAAGAGACTTCTTTCCGAAATTCCTTGTCTTGGCGATTTCATCCTCAGTCTTTCTTGCCAGATCTCCGATTGTCCTGATGCCGGCATTCTTGAGGCAGTTCGAAGAGCGGACAGTGAGCTCAAGTTCCTCAACAGGAGTATTGAGCAGATCCCTGATCCTTGCTTCTTCTTCATCAGCTTCTTCCGTAGTGCAGACCTTATCCTCATCGAAATTGATGAAGATGGTGAAATGCTCCTTGATGATCTTAGCAGCTTCGCCAAGTGCATTGTCTGGAGTGATGGTTCCATCTGTCCATACTTCAAGAGTAAGCTTCTCGTAATCATTTCTCTGGCCAACGCGTGTAGGCTCGATTGAATACTTCACTCTCTTGACTGGCGAATAGAATGCATCAATTGAGATTGTCCCCAGCTCTTCCGTGTACTTGTCGCTCAGCTCAGAAGGCACATAGCCCCTTCCAAGATCGATCTGGACTTCCATTTCAAGATTGCAGTCATCCATCATGGTGAAGATCGGGAGGTCAGGATTGGTGATCTCAATCTGATTGCGCTCGAAATCCTTACCAGTAATGACTCCAGGGCCCTTGCATGAAAGCGTGATGACAGTACCCTCGCTTTCCTCAGGCATGCTGATCTGCAGTTTCTTGATAGCCGCAATGATGTCGCTGATATCCTCTCTCACACCTGGAAGGGGTTCGTATTCGGATGTGACAAGATGAGGTTCGCTCTGTCCATCGCCTCCGAAGGTCGTAAAGCGGATTGCCGTCACTGCATATCCCTGGATTGAAGACAGCAGGACACGGCGGAGCGTATTTCCTACAGTTGTTCCGAATCCCCTCTCAAATGGATATGCCACGAACTTGCCGTAGTCGGATGTCGAAACCGCATGATCGCATGTTACTGCGCCTGGTCTCTTGAATCCCTTGAGAAGATTTTTCCTAGCCATTATTGCTCCTTATACATCAGCTGCGGGATAATCCCGCAGTAAATCAGACACGGCGGGTCTTGCGAGGACGGCAGCCGTTGTGCGGAATAGGTGTTACGTCTCTGATCGTGCGGACCTTGAGTCCGAGTACGCCAAGAGTCCTGATTGCGCTCTCGCGGCCGACTCCCGGGCCCTTTACAAAGACATTAACTTCCCTGAGGCCGAAATCCATAGCCTTCTTAGCAGCAGTTTCGCATGTTGTCTGTGCTGCATAAGGAGTAGACTTCTTTGCACCACGGAATCCGAGGCCACCGGCTGATGACCATGCAATAGCGTTTCCGTTGATGTCAGTAATCGTGATGATCGTATTATTGAAGGTCGCCTGGATGTAGACATTGCCTTCGATAACGGTCTTCTTAGTCTTCTTCTTAACGTTTGCCATTTCTCACCTGCCCTTACTTCTTCTTGTTGGCCACAGTCTTCTTGCGACCCTTTCTGGTTCTTGCGTTAGTCTTGGTTCTCTGACCTCTGACAGGCAGACCCTTCCTGTGCCTGAGTCCTCTGTAGCAGCCGATATCCATCAATCTCTTGATGTTAAGGGCAACTTCTGTGCGCAGATGACCTTCGATCTTGTACTCTTCTTCGATTACCTTTCTGAGAAGGGCAAGCTCATCAGATGACAGGGTATTGATCCTGACATCTGGATCGATATTGGTCTTCTTGCAGATATCGGCAGCAGATACCCTGCCGATACCATAGATATATGTAAGTGCTATCTTCACTGCCTTGTTCGGCAGGTCAACACCCGCGATACGTGCCATCCACGGCCTCCTCTATTTCTGTCTCTGCTTGTGCTTCGGGTTCTCGCAGATAATGCGTACAACACCTGCACGTCTGATTACTTTGCACTTGTCACAAATCGGTTTGACACTTGCTCTAACTTTCATAGCTCTAAGCTCCTTAGAATTTCTTTAACCTGCGTTTGCGGGCGTCCACGAATCCATCATGATGATGCATCTTCATCAAAGCGTCAAGCTGTCTCATCGTTTCAAGGTCAACGCCTACCAGGATGATGAGCGAAGTACCTCCGAAGAGCATAGCCACGTTGGTCGGGAAATCGAAGAACATCTGAATCAGAGTCGGGATCAATGCGATGAATGCAAGGAAGATAGCACCTGGGAGGACGATGCGGTTAAGCACCTTCGTAAGATACTCCTCAAGCTTTTCGTTCCTTACTCCGGGAATCGAGCCGCCATTGTCTCTGATGTTCTTTGCCATCTCAATCGGATTGAGGCTTACCTGAGTATAGAAGAACGCGAATGCGATGATCAGCGCTGTATAGATAATCAGGTAAGGAACTCCCTGAGGATTGAGGAAGTCAGCAATCGCCCTGAGCCAGCCGATATTTGAGTTATAGCCAAGCTGAAGAGGGAGCGAAAGCAGTGTTGATGCAAAGATGACAGGGATAACACCAGACGGGTTTATCTTGAATGGGATGAAGGAGTTCTGTGAACCATACATCCTTCTTCCGACAACACGCCTTGAATACTGTACCGGGATCTTCCTCTGTCCTTTCTCCTCATAGACGACAAGCGCAACGACAAAGAAGAACATGATGATTACGAGAATCAGTCCAATCGGATTCATCCTGCCAGCAGCGATTTCAGTCACCATTGTGTAAACAGCAGAAGGAATACGAGCTACGATACCTGCGAAGATCAGGAGGGAGATGCCGTTTCCGATACCATTCTCCGTGATTCTCTCGCCAAGCCATACCATCAGCATTGAGCCTGCCGTCACTGAAATGATGGAGACAATCATGAATGGGACATGTCCCATCAGGATTGCACCCGGAATGCTTCTTGCATATACAGAAGCAGCAAGCGACTGAAGGATACAGACAACTACCGTGCCGTAGCGAGTATACTGCTGGATCTTCTTCGAGCCCTGTGGATCCTGTGCAAGCTTCTTCAGCGAGGGAATGACGAGCATCAGCAGCTGCATGATGATCTGAGTGCTGATGTACGGCATTACGCCAAGCATGAATATAGAGAAGTTAGAAAAAGCTCCACCGGAGAAGAAGTTCAGATAATCCGTGAAGGAATTGGAATTCTGTTCGAAGTATGAAAGAACCGCACTTGGATTGATTCCAGGTATAGGAAGAGCGGCTCCCACCCTGGTCACCGCGAGGATGCCAAGGGTGAAGAGAATCTTCTTCCTGATATCTTTCATTCTGAATATTTCTACCAGAGTGTTTGCCATTGCGTTCCTTCTTACTCTTCTACAGTCTTGATTTCGCCACCTGCAGCTTTGATCTTCTCAGCAGCAGAAGCACTCACGCGGACACCATCAACGATGATTTTCTTATCGAGCTCTCCGTCTGCGAGGATCTTTGCCTCATCCTTGCCCTTGAGAAGCCCTTTAGCCCTGAGTGTCTCATCGCTGACTGTCTCACCATCGCTGTATGCGTGGCTGATAGCTGCAAGAGATATTGCCTGTCTCTCAATCTTGAATGGGTAATTTGAGAAACCACGGCGTGCGATGCGCCTGTAAAGAGGCATCTGGCCGCCTTCGAATCCAAGACGGACACCGCCACCTGAGCGGCTGTTCTGTCCATCGTGGCCGCGTCCGCATGCTCTGCCCTTGGAAGAAGCACCGCGTCCGACAATCACCTTCTTCTTAGTTGCACCAAGTGGTTTTACGATTTCAGCCATCTCAGACCTCCTCCACCTTCACGAGGTGGGAAACGACACGGACCATGCCAAGCGTGGCCGGAGTGGCCTCGCGAACGACATAGCTGGAAATCTTACCGAGTCCGAGAGCCTTTACGGTCTTTCTCTGATTCGGAAGTGTTCCAGAAAGTCCTCTAACGAGTGTTATCTTAATCTGGTTCGCCATACTCAGCTCCACATTTCCTTAAGAGTCTTGCCTCTTGTCTTGGCAACAGCTGCTGCATCGAACATATTCTCGAGAGCATCAAATGTAGCCTTCACAGTATTGATTCCGTTCCTGGAACCGAGGGACTTCGAGAGAACGTCCCTGATTCCTGCTGCATCGCAGACAAGACGGACTGCGCCACCAGCCTTGACTCCTGTACCAGGAACTGCTGGGCGGAGAAGAACGGAAGCGCTTTTGAACTGACCGACAATCTCGTGAGGGATTGTTGTTCCCTTGAGAGGCACAGTGATAAGGCTCTTCTTAGCCTTCTCTGTTGCCTTCCTGATTGCATCGGTAACATCATTTGCCTTGCCGAAGCCATATCCGACGCGGCCATCGCCATAACCTACAACAACAAGAGCTGAGAAGGAGAATCTCTTTCCGCCTTTTACGACTTTTGCAACGCGGTTGAGCTTTACAAGCTTCTCGATTGCTCCGTCCTTGTTGTTATCTCTATCTTTTGACTTATCCATACAATCTCCTAGAACTTGACTCCGGCCTTTCTTGCGCCGTCAGCGATGCTCTTCACGATGCCGTGGTAGATATAACCGTTGCGGTCGAACACGACAGTGTCGATATTCTTTTCGAGGAGCCTCTTTCCGACGATCTCACCGAGCTTCTCAGCATCAGCAACTGTGTTCCTGAGGTTCCTGAGGTCAGCCTCAACAGTAGAAGCAGCGACAAGTGTGTGGCCTACTGTATCGTCAACGACCTGGACATACATATGGTAGTTTGACCTGAAGACAGTCATTCTTGGCCTTGAAGCTGTTCCGGAAATGCTCTTCCTGATATGAGCCTTCCTCTTAAGACGTCTTCTTCTTTTATCAACCATTCTGTTCATACTCTAAACCGCCTTATTTCTTACCACCGGACTTACCAACCTTGCGGCGGATTGTCTCGTCTTCGTACTTGATTCCCTTACCCTTGTATGGCTCTGGTCCTCTCAGTGAGCGGATTTCAGCAGCGACCTTGCCTACTCTGGCCTTGTCGATACCGCTGATGATGAGCTTTGCAGGTCCCTCAGCAGCAATTGAGATGCCTTCAGGAATCACGTACTCAATCTGAGTAGAATAGCCAAGAGTAAGAAGAACAATGTTTCCATTGACTTCAGCCCTGTAGCCAACACCATTGATAAGGAGCGACTTCTGATAGCCCTGGGAAACGCCTACGACCATGTTGTGGACAAGCTGGCGATAAAGCCCATGATAGCTCTTTGAAAGCTTCTCATCGTTGAATCTTGTGACGAGGACCTCGTTGTCCTTGACCTCGACCTTCACCTCTGGTCTCGTGACGAGGGAAAGAGTTCCCTTAGGTCCTGTTACCGTAACGTTCTGTCCATCGACTGTTACTGTTACCTTCTCCGGAATCTGCACCGGAAGCTTACCTATTCTTGACATGCTTCCTCCTTACCAGATTGTGCAGATCAGCTCACCACCGACCCTGGCTTCCTTAGCCTTCTTGCCTGTGATGACACCTGTTGAAGAAGAGACAACCACAACGCCGATTCCATTGTAAACGGAAGGCATATCCTTGTAGCCGCAGTAGACGCGTCTGCCAGGTGTGGAGATACGCTCAAGGCCGTGGAGCACAGGCTTCTGATCCTCTGTGTACTTGAGGAAGATCCTGATGTAGTTCACATCGTCCTTGGTAACCTTCTTGAAGTTTTTGATGAAGCCTTCGTTCTTAAGGATCTTCACGATCTGAAGCTTAAGATTCGAAGCAGATACATCTACCTTCTCATGCTTAGCCTGACTAGCATTTCTGATCTTAGTCAGCATATCTGCAATTGGATCACTAACTGCCATATTCTATCTCCTACCAGCTCGACTTCGTCACGCCAGGAATCTGGCCCTTGCTTGCCAGTTCCCTGAAACAGATTCTGCACATATCGAACTGGCGCATATATCCACGTGGGCGTCCACAGATTCTGCAGCGGTTGTAGCTGCGAGTCGAGAACTTCGGATTCTTCTTAGCCTTTATAATCAGAGACTTCTTTGCCATCTTCTACAGCTCCTTATTTTGCAAACGGCATTCCAAGAGCCTTGAGAAGAGCAAAGCCCTGCTCATCATTCACAGCAGTTGTGACGATGGCAATGTTCATGCCGCTGATTCTCTCGATCTTGTCGTAGTCGATTTCAGGGAAGATAATCTGCTCTGTGATACCAAGCGAATAGTTTCCATGGCCATCGAAAGCATTAGGATTGACTCCCTTGAAGTCCTTAACACGAGGAAGCGCAATGCAGATGAGGCGCTCGAGGAAATACCACATGTTATCGCCACGGAGCGTAACCATAGCGCCGATTTCCATTCCTTCCCTGACCTTGAAGTTTGCAATAGACTTCCTGGCCTTTGTCTTGACAACATGCTGGCCGGTAATCTGCTCGAGCTCCTTGACAGCTGCTTCGAGAAGCTTCTTGTTCGTAGTAGCTTCACCTACGCCGACGCTGACAGTGATCTTCTCAAGCTTCGGAATCTGCATCACAGACTTATAGCCGAAATCCTTCATAAGCTGAGGTGCCACAGTCTCCATGTACTTTTTCTTGAAATTCGGTACGAACTTTTCCTCTGCCATCAGAGCACCTCTCCTGTCTTCTTTGCAATGCGGACCTTCTTTCCGTCCCTGAACTCATATCCGATCCTTGATGGCTTATCCTTTGAGATAACCATGACGTTGGAAACATGGATCGGAGCCTCGATTTCCACAATGCCGCCCTTGTCCTGCTGAGTCCTCTTCTTCTGTGTCTTCTTAACCATGTTACGACCCTGGACATAGACTCTTTCGGAAGATGGGTCAATCTTGACGATCTTGCCGGTCTTACCTTTGTCCTTGCCAGCAATGATCATGACTGTGTCGTCTTTCTTCAGTCTCATTCTCTGTCTCCTACAACACTTCCGGCGCGAGTGAAACAATCTTCATGAACGAATCGCGAAGCTCTCTTGCGACTGGTCCGAAGATACGCTTACCACGTGGGTTATTGTTGGCATCGATGATCACGCATGCGTTGTCATCGAACCTGATATAGGTACCGTCAGGTCTGCGGTATTCCTTCTTTGTGCGGACGATAACTGCCTTGAGGACGTCACCTTTCTTGATAGCGCCGTTCGGCAGAGCGTCTTTCACTGCAACTACGATGATATCGCCAACGCCAGCAACATAGCGATGGCTGCCGCCGAGAACCTTGATGCACTGCACACGCTTTGCACCGCTGTTGTCTGCGACGTTCAGATAAGTCTGCATCTGTACCATTGCCAATCTCCTTTAGCGTGCTCTCTCGAGGATTTCCTCGAGTCTCCAGCACTTATCCTTGCTGATGTGGCGAGACTCAACAACACGGACTGTGTCTCCGATATGAGCATCATTGTTCTCGTCATGTGCCTTGAGCTTCTTGGTAGTGACGACATACTTCTTGTATATCGGATGGAGAGTCCTGTTTGTGACCTCCACGACAATGGTCTTGTCCATCTTGTCGCTTACAACCAGTCCTGTCATCTTCTTCTTATTAGCCTGCATTGCCTACTCCTACTTCGATGCCTTAGCGATCCCGATATCTATTGCATGGATGCGGGTGTTAAGACGAGCGATATCCCTTCTGGTAGTCTTGAGCGCCATTGGGTTATCGAGATGACCGAGAACCTTCTGCAGCCTCATATTGACCAGTTCCTTTCTGAGCTTGTCGCGCTCTGCCTCAAGCTCTTTGTAGCTGAGATTCTTATATGACTTCTTCATTACACTACTCCATCTGCGAGCGGACGACGAACTTCGTCTTGATAGGAAGCTTGGATGCAGCAAGCGTAAGAGCTTCTCTTGCGAGTTCCTCATCAACGCCAGCCATCTCGAACATGATTGCTCCTGTCTTGACGACTGCTACCCATCCTTCCGGGCTACCCTTACCATTACCCTGTCTTGTTTCGGCAGGTTTCTTTGTGTAAGGCATATCAGGGAAGATGCGGATCCAGATCTTACCACCACGCTTGACATGACGTGTCATAGCAACACGAGCAGCCTCGATCTGGCGGTTTGTGATCCATCTTGGCTCTGTAGCCATCAGGCCAAACTCACCGAAAGCGAGTGTGTTGCCTCTGTGTGCAACCGCATCACGTGTTCCACGCTGCTTCTTTCTATACTTTATTCTCTTAGGACTAAGCATCTTATCAGCTCCTTGCCTCAGCTGTCTCAGCTGTCTTCTTCTTCACAAGAGTGCCAATAGTCTCATCCTCAGCCTTGGCATTGTCATAGATCTCACCATTGAAGATCCACACCTTGATGCCGAGAGTACCGAATGATGTGTATGCAGTTGCAAAGCCATAATCGATATCAGCACGGAGTGTGTGGAGAGGTACACGTCCTTCCTTCATCCACTCTGTCCTGGAGAGCTCTGCACCGCCGAGACGGCCTGAGCACCTTACCTTGATTCCCTCTACGCCAGCAGCTCTAGCTCTGGAGATAGCATTCTTCATAGCACGGCGGAATGCACCGCGGTTCTCAAGCTGACGAGCGATATTCTGAGCGACAATCTGAGCATTGCACTCTGGCTTCTTGATTTCCTTGATCTTGATCTGGACCTTCTTGTCTGTAAGCTTCTGCATCTTCTCGCAAAGCTTCTCAACATTGGCACCCTTTGTGCCGATGATGATGCCAGGGCGAGCAGTTCCTACGACAAGAGTCACTCTCTGAGGCTTGCGGATAATCTCAACATCGCTGATTTCTGCGCCATTGACCTCAGGAGCTGCAAGGAGAGCCTTCCTGAGCTTGAGATCTTCATGAAGCGTATCTGCATACTCCCTAGGGTCTACATACCACTTCGAATCCCAGGTCTTGTTGATTCCTAATCTAAGTCCAATCGGATTAACTTTCTGACCCATTATCTTCCCACCTTCTCGTCTACGACTACAGTAATATGAGACATCCTTTTGAGAAGTATGTCGCGCTTTCCATGAGAACGCGCCCAGACTCTCTTGAGACGTGGACCTTCATCAATCTTCAGACAGGAGACGTAAAGAGACTCCTCATCAAGCTTCCTGTTCTGATTCAATGCGTTGGCACCTGCGGACTTGAGAACTTTCAGAATAAGCCTAGCGCCCTTCTGCGGCATTGCCTCGAGAATGGCAACAGCCTCTTCATAACCCTTGCCCCTGACAAGGTCAGCGACAGGGCGTACCTTAGAAGGAGAAACCAGGATATACTTGGCAATTGCTCTGTAACCTTTCTTAGTTTCCATCATACCACCTACTACTTAACCTTCTTGTCAGATGCATGGCCGCGGAAAACGCGGGTAGGAGCAAATTCACCGAGCTTGTGACCTACAAGGTTCTCAGTCACATAAACTGGAATCCATGTCTTACCGTTATACACGGAAATAGTGAAACCAACCATTTCCGGGATAATCATGGAGCTACGGGAATATGTCTTGATCATCTGCTTCTGACCAGTCTTATTTGATTCCTCGACCCTCTTGAGAAGCTTAGCTTCAATGAAAGGACCTTTCTTAATCGATCTTGCCACTTTCTATCTCCTGACTACTTGCGTCTCTTGACTATGAAGCTGTTTGAAGGCTTCTTCTTCGAACGAGTCTTAGCACCCTTGGTCGGCTTGCCCCATGGAGTAACTGGATGACGTCCAGCTGCTGTCTTGCCTTCACCACCACCATGTGGATGGTCGATCGGGTTCATGGCGACACCTCTGACCTTTGGTCTTCTGCCAAGATGCCTTGATGCACCTGCTTTTCCAAGAGAGATGTTCATATGGTCTTCGTTTCCGAGAACGCCGATTGTCGCATAGCACTCGCCGAAAACCATTCTCATCTCACCAGAAGGAAGACGAAGCGTAACATAGTCTCCTTCCTTAGCCACGACATCAGCTGTGAGACCTGCAGAGCGGACAAGCTGTCCACCACGGCCAAGTGTGAGCTCTACATTGTGGACCTGAACACCGAGTGGGATATTCTTCAGAGGAAGAGCATTTCCTACAGTAATAGGAGCTGCCGGTCCTGATACGATCTGAGTTCCCACTGCAATGCCCTTAGGAGCGAGGATATAGCGCTTCTCGCCGTCCTTATAGAACACGAGTGCGATATTAACGCTTCTGTTCGGGTCATATTCGATGGTCTTCACGATTCCAGGAACGCCATACTTGTCCCTCTTGAAATCGATGATCCTGTATGCTCTCTTATGGCCACCGCCACGGCGACGCACGCTGATGCGTCCGAATGTATCACGTCCTGCCTTCTTGCTGAGGCTGACCGTAAGAGACTTCTCTGGCTTCTGGGCAGTGATCTCAGAGCGTACAAGCACAGTCCTCTGGCGGAGTCCAGGTGTGTTTGGTTTATAATTCTTAAGAGCCATTCTTCCTTTTCTCCTTATACACCTTCGATGGCCTGGATCGACTGTCCCTTGGCCAGGGTCACAATTGCCTTCTTCCAGCTTGGGGTATAGCCCTTGATATAACCACCCTTACCTCTGGAGAACTTCGGCTTCCCGCCGACATTCATCACGTTGCATTTCTCGCAGTCAACGTTGAAGATTTCCTTTACTGCTGCCATGATCTCGAACTTGTTGGCAGCTGGATCCACGCGGAAAACATACTTCTTGCAGTCGCCTTCCCTCATGAGATTCGTCTTCTCGCTGAGGATCGGCTCAATGATTACTCTATCTGCTCTCATTTCCGTCTCTCCTTATCTCTCACCATAGAAGCTGTTGAGATTCGAAGCAGCTCCCTTAAGAACAAGTATCTTCCTTCCATAGAGGAGCTCCTTGGCTGAGAGCTTGTCAAAAGCCTGGACATGGACGAATGGGATATTCCTTGCTGCACGGCGAAGCATCGAATCGTTTCCTCCGATGACGATGAGCGTGCGCTCCTTGTCCACACCGAATGCCTTGAGTATTGCCACGACATCCTTTGTCTTGCCATTCTCTGATGTGAAGTCCTCAACAACCGTAAGCCTGCCTTCCTGGACTCCAAGGGTAAGAAGACTCTTCATAGCAAGTCTCTTGACCTTCTTCGGGAGCGAATAGGAATAATCTCTTGGCTTTGGTCCGAAGATCGTGCCACCACCGACTGCGACAGGAGACTTCTTATCACCGCGGCGGGCATTACCTGTACCCTTCTGCTTGTATGGCTTCGTGTTGCTGTAGTTCACTTCTGAACGTGTCTTCGTGCAAGCTGTTCCAACACGATTATTCGCAGCCTCGTTTCTTATGGCATGGTAAATCGAACCTGTGGAGACTTCAATATTGAAGACTGCATCCGAAAGCTCGATTGTTCCGGTTTCCTTTCCGTTTACCGAGTATACTTTCTGTTCCATTATCTGCCTCTCACTTCTTTACTGCTTTCTTTACGACTACAGTGCTCTGAGCTGGGCCTGGAATAGCACCCTTGACCATAAGAACCTGCATCTCGCTGTCGACTGCAACCACCTTGAGGTTCTGCACAGTTGTCCTGACATTGCCCATATGGCCAGCCATGCGATGGCCCTTGAATGTATGGGAAGGTGTCGATGACATAGCTGTACCACCGAGATCCCTGTGGAACTTCGAACCATGAGTAGCTCTTCCGCCGCCAAAGCCATAGCGCTTCATACCGCCCTGATAGCCTTTGCCTTTGGATGTTCCAGTCACGTCAACATATGTGACATCCTTGAAGAGATCAACACCAAGGTGATCGCCAGGTGCAACTTCATTCTCGAAGTCCCTGAACTCAATCATAGTCTTCTTAACGTCGCCGACGTTCTTGAACTGGCCAGCATATGGCTTTGTGACTCTGTTCTTCTTTACTTCGCCAGATCCAAGCACAGCTGCTGAGTAGCCATTCTTCTCTTCGGTTCTATTTGCGACTACTACGTTGTCCTCTATCTTGATAACAGTCACAGGAGTAAGTCTGCCATTAGCATCGAACACCTGTGTCATTCCAACTTTTTTGCCGATAAGCCCTAACATCTCTTACCTCAACTTTACTGTCTGATTTCTACGTCCACACCTGCAGGGAGTTCAAGTTTCATCAGGGCTTCCACTACTTTCTGTGTGGGATCCAGAATGTCAATCAACCTCTTGTGTGTTCTCATTTCGAACTGCTCACGAGCCTTCTTATTAATATGTGGCGACCTGAGGACAGTATATTTGTTGATACGAGTCGGGAGAGGTACTGGGCCGGAAACCTTAGCGCCCGCCTTCACAACTGTCTGAACGATAGCCTTTGAGCTCTGCTCTACCAGCTCAACGTCAAATCCTCTCAGCTTAACCCGGATTCTTTCATTTGCCATTTTCCAAAAATCTCCAAAAAACGATATTTTCCGCCGGGGACAGCCCCGGCAGAAAGCGAAATCACTCTACGATTTCAGTTACCTGTCCGGAAGCGACTGTTCTGCCGCCTTCGCGGATAGCGAATCTGAGCCCCTTATCCATAGCAACTGGGTGGATAAGCTCGACGTTGATCTCAGTGTGATCACCAGGCATTACCATTTCCTTTCCTGCTGGGAGGTGGACTGTGCCTGTGATATCAGTTGTCCTGAAGTAGAACTGTGGTCTGTAGCCATCGAAGAATGGTGAGTGTCTTCCACCCTCATCCTTTGAAAGCACGTATACAGTTCCTGTGAACTTCTGGTGAGGTGTGATTGAATTTGGCTTTGCAAGAACCTGGCCTCTTACGACTTCCTTCTTGTCGATACCGCGGAGGAGTGCTCCGATGTTATCGCCAGCCTGGCCTTCGTCAAGAAGCTTGTTGAACATCTCGATGCCTGTTACGACAGTGTTCTGTGTCTCTCTGATACCAACAATCTGAACTGGATCATTGAGGTGGATGACACCGCGCTCTACCCTACCTGTAACAACTGTTCCACGGCCAGAAATCGAGAAGATGTCTTCGATTGGCATGAGGAATGGCTGATCAACTGCTCTCTCCGGAAGTGGGATGTACTCATCCATTGCGTCGAGAAGCTCGTCGATGCACTTTGTTGCCTCTGGATCGTCTGGCTTTGTCATTGCAAGATATGCAGATCCCCTTATGACAGGTGCATTAGCTCCATCGAAGCCATACTCTGTGAGGAGATCCCTCATCTCTTCCTCGACGAGATCGATGAGGTCTGGATCATCTACCTGGTCGCACTTGTTGATGAATACGATGATTGCTGGAACACCAACCTGGCGAGCAAGAAGAAGATGCTCTCTTGTCTGTGCCATAGCACCGTCTGTTGCAGCAACAACGATGATAGCGCCATCCATCTGAGCTGCACCTGTGATCATGTTCTTGATGTAGTCAGCGTGTCCCGGGCAGTCGACGTGAGCATAGTGCCTGTTCTTGGACTGATACTCAACGTGTCTTGTGTTGATGGTGATACCGCGGGCCTTTTCCTCTGGTGCATTGTCGATTGCATCATAAGCAAGAGCCTTGTCTCCGAACAGCTTTGCACAGTGCATTGTGATTGCTGCTGTGAGAGTAGTCTTACCATGGTCGACGTGTCCGATAGTACCTACGTTCACATGTGGCTTCGTTCTTTCGAATTTTTCCTTAGCCATCAGTTCCTCCTTGTGGCCTATGCCACAAACAAAATTATTCCATAAGGGAAAATCCCTTATTGCTTTCAAGCAGACTGATTGCTAAGCGGGTAAAACAGGTTTCCAGAGGTCGGTATCCATTACCGGTATCGACAATAGAGCTTCTTAGATGATAAAGATCTATCTTTTTCCGGAACCACCTTATCGCACGAAGCAATCGGTTTGGCTCGCTGCCAGCTATCCCAAAGGGCATAGCCAGACACCTTGACCAATATAAGGAAATGGAAAGAGCTTGTCAAGTAGTTGTTAATTATTTGCAGATGAAAGGATTGCATCGGCATTTTGTTTTGCTGTATCCTCTCGCAAGGAGAAAAGACATGACTCATTACACATATAAGACAAAGGGAACATGCTCAAGGGAAATCGAATTCGACCTCGACGATGAGAAGAAGCTTCACAACATAGCATTCCACGGAGGCTGCAATGGCAACCTCAAGGGAATATCGAAGCTATGCGAGGGAAAGGATGCCTCAGAGATCGCATCGATACTCGCAGGCAATACCTGCGGCATGAAATCCACATCCTGCCCGGACCAGCTCTCAAAGGCTATAGCAGAGGCTCTCAGCCATTGATCCCGGTAGCTGTGAGATAAGCCACGAAATCATTGTATATGGCGATATCCGCAGAGACTTCGCCATCATCCACAGATACACATCCGCAGCCTGTGAGCGCTATGAACTCACGGGCTGTTGTCATCTCATCGCGCTCTGCCCTCTCGAAGAGCACAGGAAGCATATCCTGGCGGAATGATGAGCCATCGCCTGACTTCATCTCGCATGCAGCTACAGCGGCCGCTGTTGATTTCTGGCTGAAATACAGCGTTATGAATGTATCGGGATCCTTCAGGAAACGGGATGCGTATGATGTAAGCGAATAAAAATCATCTAAATCAAACATGGCATCATGATAACAGAAAGACCTCCCATCAGGGAGGCCCTTATAAGCTCTATTGCTATTAGAAGCGGAAGTGGGAGAAGGCCTTGTTTGCCTCTGCCATTCTGTGTGTATCTTCCTTCTTCTTGAATGCTGAACCTGTTGAGTTGAATGCATCAAGGAGCTCATCAGCGAGCTTCTCGCTCATAGCCTTTCCGCTGCGTGAGCGTGCTGCATTGATGATCCAGCGCATTGCAAGTGCTTCCCTTCTCTCTTCCCTGATCTCGACAGGTACCTGATAAGTAGCACCACCGACTCTTCTGGACTTTACCTCAACCTGTGGCTTCACATTGTCGATAGCCTTTGTGAAGACATCGAGAGCTTCCTGACCGCTCTTCTCAGCAATTGTGCTCATTGCTGTATAGAGGATACGTGTGGAGACGCTCTTCTTTCCATCGACCATCATGCGGCAGATGAATTTCTCGACAACTGTGCTGTGGTAGACTGCATCCGGAGATACTGGTCTCTTTGGAGCTTTTCTATCTCTTGACATATCTTACCGCCTCCCTCAAGCCTTTGGCTTCTTAGCGCCGTACTTAGAGCGCGATCTCTTCCTGTCGGCTACACCGAGTGTATCCTTTGTACCACGGATGATGTGATACCTTACACCAGGAAGGTCCTTGACTCTTCCACCCCTGATGAGAACAACAGAGTGCTCCTGCAGGTTGTGGCCGATACCTGGGATGTATGCGGTTACTTCGATTCCATTCGAAAGGCGGACTCTCGCTACCTTTCTAAGAGCGGAGTTAGGCTTCTTAGGAGTAACTGTCATTACCCTTGTGCATACTCCTCTCTTCTGAGGGCAGCCCTGGAGAGCTGGAGACTTTGTCTTCGACTTTGTGCTCTGTCTGCCCTTTCTGATCAGCTGATTTATAGTAGGCATCTTTCGATACGCTCCTTTGTCTGTCTTCCGTTCTCACACCGGAAGGCTATGTGCCGCACAAGCGGCACCTCTATGTAAAGACAGGGTCAGCATGAGTTCTGCTGACAAGACCCCGGAATGGGATGCCGACAGGCACCTCACTCCTCAGATGGGGCTTCTTCTGCCTCAGCAGGAACTCCCACTGTCTCCATATCTGCTAATTCCTCGATATCCAGATCAGGCTGAGGATCGGCAACTCTGCTTTCCTTTCTAGCCCTGTCGATTTCCTTCTGGAGCTCAAGGAGCTTCTCATCTTCCTCAAGGCGCACGTTCCTGTATCTCTTCATGCCGGTTCCGGCAGGAATGAGATGACCGATGATGACGTTCTCCTTGAGTCCTCTAAGCTCATCCTTCTTACCAGCAATTGCAGCTTCTGTCAAGACTTTCGTCGTTGAAAGGAAGGATGCGGCTGAGATGAACGAATCAACGCTGAGTGCTGCGTCTGATACACCCTGGAGAATCGGACGTCCGATAGCAGGAGAACCACCGGCCTTCTTGATCTCATCATTGACCCTGTCGAAGAGATGCTTGTCGACTTTCTGGCACTTGACGAAATCAGTATCGCCTGCGCGGACGATCTCAACCTTGCGGAGCATCTGACGGATGATGATTCCGAGATGCTTCTCGTTGATCTCTACACCCTGCATTCTGTAGACCTTCTGGATCTCATCTACAAGGAACGAGAGGACCGCATTCTCTCCGAGTACATCGAGAACTTCCCTTGAAGTCACAGGCTCGTCGCAGAGCGGCTCGCCAGCCTTGACCTCATCGCCCTCACGGACAAGGAGAATAGCATCCTTTGTATATACCTTATGCGGATGCGGTACTCCGAATGCATCGACGATAGTCACCATCGAAGTGGAATTCGACGATGTGACAACGCTTGTGACAGTTCCTGTCTCCCTTGAGAGGATAATCGGATTTGCCTTGCTTGATGTCGAGAGCTTGCCATGACGTGCTTCGAAGAGAGAGTCAACCTGCGGAAGACCGCCAGCGATATCCTTAGTCGTCATGCTGTCCTTCGAGACCTTTGCGAGAACATCACCTACATTGACGCGCTCCCCTGCTCTCTTGACAAGCATGTAAGCACCGCCAGGAATCTGATAGATATTGTCCTCTCCATCATCTGAGTGAATCAGAATGTTAGGACGATAGCCGCCGAGCTGTGCTGCAGGAACGACAATCATATCCATATCACCGGCTTCGTTGAAGATCTTCTTATAGGACTTGTCCTCGACGAAGTCATTCATTGCCTCTACGACACCAGATGCCTCTGCGATGATAGGTTCAGAGAATGGATCGAATGTGATGATCGTCTCATCAGCATCGACGACCTGTCCTTCCCTTACCTTGAGCTCAGAACCTGCAGGTACTGAGTACTCAGCAGGAGATGCTACCACGAACACCCTGTTATCTGGATCGATATAGAGCCTTCCATTCTCGTCAGCAAGGACATCCTGGCCATCTTTCCTGTAGATCGGATATCCCTTTCCGACAGGATTGCCATTCTCGACAAGAAGCTCATCGAACTTGCCTGTGATCTCCTGGAACACCTTCGATACCGTTATGTGTCCCTTTCTCGGGAATATGCGGTTCCCTGCCGTATCCGTGATCACCATGCCTTTCATGCTGCGGATGATGACAGGATAAGAGAAGGAAAGCTTGTTCTCCTTTGTTGATGTGGAAGCTGTACCACCTACATGGAAAGTACGCATCGTAAGCTGTGTACCTGGCTGACCGATTGACTGAGCAGCGATGATTCCGACAGCCTCTCCGATTTCGACAGGACGGTTTGTGGCAAGGTTGCGTCCATAGCACTTGCGGCATACACCATGCTCCGCCTCACAGGTAAGGACCGTGCGGAGAAGGACCTTCTCGACACCTGCCTTCTCGATTTCCTCTGCGACCTCATCGGAAATCTCCTCATTGGCCTTCGCAAGAACGACAGGTTTTCCATCCTCTGTGCGGAGGAATGGATGGAGGACATCCTCGACAGGACAGGAGCCTGCGATTCTGGAAGCAAGCGATTCGACAACCGTATCACCATCTTTTACAGCTGATGTCCAGATACCGTTGATTGTATGGCAATCTTCCTCGGAAACGACAACATCCTGAGCTACATCGACAAGCTTACGTGTGAGGTAACCAGCCTTTGCAGTCTTGAGAGCTGTATCCGTAAGACCCTTTCTGGCGCCGTTGGATGAGATGAAGAACTCCATGATCGAAAGTCCTTCCTTGAAGTTGGACTTGATAGGAAGCTCGATGATCTTGCCATTAGGCTTAGCCATAAGTCCTCTCATACCACCAAGCTGCCTGATCTGGTTCTTGGATCCTCTAGCACCTGAATCGACCATCAGATAGAGAGGATTGAAACCATGCTGGCTTTCCCTCAGTGTCTTCATGAGGCGGTCAGTAAGCTCTTCATTTGTCTCTGTCCAGACTTCGATGATCCTGTTGTATCTCTCTTCCTGTGTGATCTGTCCATCATGGAACTGCTGGAAGACGACAGACTGCTTCTTGTTAGCTTCCTCGATAAGCTGGCTCTTCTCTTCAGGAACAACCATGTCGGAAAGACCGATTGTGGCACCAAAGAGAGTAGCATACTTGAACCCGAGATCCTTAACGGAGTCAAGAAGCTCTACAGCCACAGATGGCTTATGCTCATGGAGAGTCTTTCCGATAAGCTTCCTGAGCTGCTTGTCGCCAAGGCAGTAGTTCTGATACGGAAGACCTTCCGGAATTGCGGAATTAAAGATGATTCTTCCCGGAGTCGTCCATACCCATGACTTGCCATCAGCTATCTCGGACTTGCCATCAGCATCGATGATCTCAAGGCCCTTCTTCAGGCGGTAGTAGACACCCTCGTTATAAGAGACGGATCCTGCATCAATAGCAGCTTCGATCTCCGCGATGGACTCGAATCTCTTGACTCTGCGGTCAGGATCGAGATCTGTCCTCTCCTTCGTAAGATAGAAGATGCCGAGGACCATGTCCTGCGATGGGAATGCGATAGGCTTTCCGTTTGCAGGGTCAAGGAGGTTCGTCGTCGAGAGCATAAGTGTCCAGCACTCAAGCTGAGCAGCCTGAGTAAGAGGGACATGGATAGCCATCTGGTCTCCATCGAAGTCAGCATTGAATGCATGACATACGAGAGGATGGAGCTTGAGAGCCTTTCCTTCGACAAGCACAGGCTCGAATGCCTGGATACCAAGACGATGGAGCGTAGGCGCTCTGTTGAGCATTACAGGATGCTCCTTGACTACCTCATCAAGGACTGCCCATACCTCTGGCGCTTCCTGCTCGACAAGAGTCTTCGCTCTCTTGATGTTCTGTGCGATCTCCTTCTGGACAAGGCGGCGCATGATGAATGGCTTGAAAAGCTCAAGTGCCATCTTTGAAGGAACACCGCACTGGTGCATCCTGAGCTCAGGGCCTACAACGATAACGGAACGGCCTGAGTAGTCAACACGCTTTCCGAGAAGATTCTGTCTGAATCTTCCCTGCTTGCCCTTGAGAACATCGGAAAGCGACTTGAGATCCCTCTTGCTGCTTCCCTTTGTCGGATTCGCGGTCTTCGAGTTGTCGAAGAGCGCATCGACAGCTTCCTGAAGCATCCTCTTCTCATTGCGGATGATGATATCAGGAGCTGAGATCTTTATAAGCCTGTCAAGACGGTTGTTGCGGTTGATGACCCTTCTGTAAAGCTCATTGAGGTCTGTTGTGGCGAAGCGTCCGCCATCAAGCTGTACCATAGGCCTGAGTTCTGGCGGAATCACAGGGATGACCTTGAGGATCATCCACTCCGGCTTGTTTCCGCTTGTCCTGAAGAACTCGCAGAACTTGATTCTGTTCAGGAGCTTCGGATCGATCTTGACGTTGGCCTTCTCCTTCTCTGCAAGCTGCTCCTTGAGTTCCTTTGAGAGAGCATCAAGATCAAGTGAGCGGAGAAGCTCATAGATAGCCTCGGCACCCATTCCAGCTCTGAATGAGTCACCATATTCACGGTATGCATCTTCATATTCGCTATCTGTGAGGACCTGGAACTTCTCAAGGCCTGTATCCATACCAGGATCGAGAACGACATACTTCTCATAGGAGAGAATCTCCATGAGGGCAGATCTCTTGATGTTGAGAAGATAGCTCATGATCGACGGCGTGGACCTGTAGAACCAGATATGCGCGACAGGAGCTGCGAGAGTGATATGCCCGATACGCTCACGGCGGACCTTCGTATCTGTGACCTCTACTCCGCAGCGGTCACAGACAACGCCCTTGTAGCGGATTGACTTGAACTTTCCGCACCAGCATTCCCATGCCTTTGTCGTACCGAAGATACGCTCGCAGAAGAGGCCGTCCCTCTCCGGACGGAGAGAGCGGTAATTTATTGTCTCAGGCTTCTTGACTTCACCATAGGACCATTCCTTGATCTGCTCAGGGGATGCAAGCCTGATTCTGATTGAACTGAAATCCTGTATTTCCTTCATACCTCTTCCTCCTAGAAGGTGCCTTTCTCTTTCTCTCTCTTCTGGATGATTTCCTCATCACGCTCCGAGAGAGGTACCTGCCTGCCATTCTCGTCGTACACGGAGATATCGAGGGCAAGACCCCTGATTTCCTGTACAAGCACGTTGAATGCCTCCGGCATAGAAACTGTCTGCGTCGGGTTGCCCCTGACAATCGACTCATATATCTGGACTCTGCCCTGCATATCATCGGACTTGATCGTCAGAAGCTCCTGCAGGTTATTCGCTGCGCCATATGCCTCGAATGCCCAGACCTCCATTTCTCCAAGTCTCTGGCCACCGAACATAGCCTTACCGCCAAGCGGCTGCTGCGTGACAAGCGAGTATGGACCAGTAGAACGTGCATGCATCTTGTCATCGACAAGGTGATGCAGCTTCAGATAGTAGATGTATCCGCAGAATACAGGGTTCACGAATGGAATGCCTGTCCTGCCATCATAGAGAGTCGTCTTGCTGTTCTTCGGCAGTCCTGCAGCTTCCATCTCAGCCTCGATCTGCTCCATAGATGCAGACTGGAATACAGGTGTCTTGTACCACTTGTCATTCGCTACTGCTGCCCAGCCGAGCTGTGTCTCCATAAGCTGTCCGATGTTCATACGGGATGGAACGCCAAGCGGATTGAGACATACATCAAGCGGAGTGCCATCAGCCATGTATGGCATATCCTCTTCAGGGAGAACGCGGGATACGACACCCTTGTTTCCATGTCTTCCTGCCATCTTGTCACCCTGCTTGAGCTTCCTCTTCGTAGCAATCAGGACCTTGATTGTCTGCTCTACGTTAGGCTGGAGCTCATCGCCATCAGCCTTCCTGAGCCTCTGTATATCAATGACTGTGCCTTCTGTTCCGTGAGGAACCTTGAGGGATGCGTCCCTGACTTCCTTAGCCTTCTCTCCGAAGATGGAGTTGAGAAGCTTGAGCTCCGGAGTCGTATCGGATTCGCTCTTCGGAGTTACCTTGCCGACGAGAATCGAACCTGGATGCACATATGTTCCAACACAGACAATACCCTCTGCATCAAGATGCTCAAGAACCTTCTCTGATGTGTTCGGGATATCCCTTGTGAGCTTCTCAGGGCCAAGCTTCGTCTCTCTTATATCAATGGAGAATTCCTTGATATGGATTGATGTGTAGATATCTTCCCTGACAACGCGCTCGGAAATAAGTACAGCGTCTTCGTAGTTGTAACCATTCCATGGCACGAACCCCACGAGGATATTCCTTCCGAGAGCAAGCTCTCCACGATCTGTCGCAGGACCATCAGCAAGGACATCGCCAGCCTCGACATGCTCTCCGACATTGACGATAGGCTTCTGGTTCATGCAGGAATCCTGATTGGTCCTTTCGAACTTATGGATTGTATACTCATCGACCTCGCCTTTGATCTCAGGCTTATCCGGGACGATGCGGATTATTGTCGAGGATACATACTTTACAGTACCTGCTCTCTTTGCCTTGATGAGCACTCCTGAGTCATATGCTGTCCTCTGCTCCATGCCTGTTCCTACCCTTGGGGCTTCCGGGAACACAAGAGGGACTGCCTGACGCTGCATGTTAGAGCCCATGAGCGCACGGTTTGCGTCATCATGTTCGAGGAACGGGATAAGAGAGGTGGCTACGGATACTACCTGCTTAGGAGATACATCCATCCACTGGACTCTGTCAGGTGTGACTACAGAGTAGTCGCCATAGTGTCTGACGGAGACCTCATCCTCAAGGAACCTTCCATTCGCATCGATCTTCGCATTGCCCTGCGCGATGAAGTATCTCTCCTCATCATTGGCATCAAGATACTCGACCTCATCTGTGACAACGCCATCGACAACCTTCCTGTAAGGTGTCTCGATGAAGCCATACTTATTGATGCGTGCGTAGTTCGCAAGCGAAAGGATAAGGCCGATGTTCGAGCCTTCAGGAGTCTCGATAGGACAGATCCTTCCGTAATGTGTATAGTGAACGTCTCTGACTTCGTAGATAGCACGTGCGGAGGATCTTGAGAGTCCGCCCTTAGGACCAAGTGCGGAAACCCTTCTCTTATGAGTGAGCTCTGCAAGAGGATTGACCTGATCCATGAACTGCGAGAGCTGTGAGGATCCGAAGAACTCCTTGAGTGCGCCTACGATTGTCTTGATTGAGATGACTTCCTGAGGCTTGATTGACTCATCGGAGATGTTCATCTTCTCCCTTGCAGCCTTTGCCATGCGTGCGAAAGCATCGGAGATATTGTTCTCAAGAAGCTCGCCTACAGTACGTACACGTCTGTTACCAAGAGCATCGATATCATCTTCCTTGATTCCTGTGCCATTGCAGAAATCGATGAGGCACTTGACTGTGTTGATCACATCATCGACTGTAAGCGCAGTTGTCTCGATGTATTTATCCTCATCCATGCTGTAGAACTTCTTGTTCAGCTTATGACGGCCGATAGCGGAAAGCTCAAAGCCTCTTCCCTTGAGGAAGAATTCCTGGAAATAGCTGATGACCCTCTTCGGATCAGGGAATGTCTTGAGATTCTGCGGGAGAGCATTCCTGCAAGCATCGACAATCGCTCCGATATAGCGGTTCTGGAACTCTTCGGATGTCTCATCGCGGAAGATGGCTGATGTCTCTTCAGTCTCATCCCTGTCAGCGATATATACAAACTCCCTGTGAAGCGTCTTCAGGACAGCAAGCGATGGAGAATCAAGATCCTTTGCATCTGTATCGATAACCTGGATTTCGTTGTAGCCAAGGTCCTTTATCTCCTGCAGCTCGATATTTCCCACCTGCTTTCCAGCCACATACTGGACAGACATGTTCTCCTGGTTGCGGATATCATTATAAAGGAAGTATGTGTGGCTTTCTCCCATATCAAGCGATGTGAGATCAAGAGTCTTCGGAGAGAAGAACGCGGAGACAATCTTCTCGCGTGTATCAACACCGAGGACACGGAGGAAGAACGTCACGAGGAATGGCTTCTTGCCGAAGTTGACCTGGATGATGTTGTTGACCTTCTTCTTTTCGGTCTCCTTTCTTCCTGCGGACTCCTTCTCGTTCTTCCTGGTAAGGACAAACTCAAGCTTTGTTCCGGAATATGGATAAAGAGTTCCTGTATAGGAAAGAGAAGATACGTCAGTCTTCTTTCCTTCCTTGAATATGATTCCAGGAGAGCGGACAATCTGCGAGACGATTACACGCTCAGCACCATTGATGATGAAAGTACCGCGATCCGTCATCAAAGGGAAATCACCGAAGAAGATCTCCTTCTCCTTGATAAGTCCGTTCTTGACTGTCTCGAGAGCAATTTTCGCTTTTACAGGAACACCAAATGTCCTTCCCTTCTTCTTGCACTCGGATTCCGAATACTTGATTCCTGCCATATCAACGGTATAGCCGTTGTACTCAACCTTCATATCCTCATTAGGGGATACGATTGGGAATGTAGTGCGGAAAACGTGTTCAAGACCATAAGCAGGATCAGGAGCCTCTCCCCTTTCAAGCTTGTCAAGCTGAAGGAAATTCCTGTATGACTCGGTCTGGATTCCGATGAGATCTGGAAGTTCGCATACTTCCGGGAGTTCTGAACCGATGTCTACTCTCTTAATGGCTTTGCCTTTGATGGCCATCGCTGTACCTCCATAAAGCACCGAAGTACTTGTTTTCTACCAATTCTTTTTAAGACACCTATGCCATCGGGGGTGCCCGATGGCATATCCTGGGTCAAAGGAGACCCAGGCAAATAAGACTCGAAGGCGTGTTATTTAACCTCAATTTCACAACCTGCAGCAGTGAGCTTCTCCTTCATTGCAGCAGCTTCTTCCTTGCTTACACCTTCCTTGATTGTTCCACCATTCTCGCAGAGATCCTTTGCTTCCTTGAGTCCGAGACCTGTTACAGCTCTGACTTCCTTGATGCATGCGATCTTCTTTGCAGCGTCAACGCTCTTGAGGACGACTGTGAACTCAGTCTGCTCTTCCTCTGCTGGAGCTGCCTCACCACCAGCTGCAGGACCTGCAGCTACAGCAGCAGCTGCTGCAACAACGCCGAACTTCTCTTCCATCATCTTGATGAGATCTGCGACATCCATGACGCTCATGGAAGCGATTGATTCGAGGATTTCTTCCTTTGTAGCCATATTACCTTCTCCTTATGATTTATTTTTCCTTAACGGCCTAGCAGGTTACGTGAAGACTATGACCGTATCAGTTTGCTTCTTCTGCAGGAGCTCCGCCCTTTGACTCGACATATGCGAGAAGAGTAGCAGCGAGCTTCTGTACTGGTGCCTTCATCGTTCCCATGAGAGAAGCGATGAGTTCGAGCTTGGTTGGGAGCTTCGAAAGTGCCTCAATCTGCTCGGCTGTCATGACCTCGTCACCGATGATAGCGCCTTTGACAGTTACGGTGATTCCATCCTTTCCAGCCTGGAAGATCTTCTTTGCGACTACGTTAGCTGTATCACCCTTGACGAGCGCGACAGCTGTAGGGCCCTTCATCTGGTCATCAGCACCTGTCTTCTCAAGATCCTTGAGGGCAATCTTCGCATAGCGGTTCTTTACGACACGATATGCTGCCTCATCCTTCCTGAGAGCAGATCTGAGATCTGTGATCTGCTGAACAGTCATGCCTCTGTAGTCCGTGAAGATGAATCCATCGTATCCGGCGAACTCATCCTTGAGAGCCTTCACTGCATCTTCCTTAGCAGGAGTTATGCGTGTCTTGTAGTTCTCCATGACATTCCTCCTTATTCAGCAGCAGCTGCAAGTTCCTTGGCATTCACTGGAACACCAGGACCCATTGTAGATGAGAGTGCGATAGAGACGATGAAATCACCCTTTGCATCGGATGGCTTCTTTCTGACAATCTCATCGATTGTGACTTTTGCGTTCTCTGCGATCTTATCTGCATCCATATCGACCTTGCCGACTGCAAGATGTACGACACCTGTCTTATCAGAACGGAACTCAACACGGCCCTTATTCAGTTCAGCAAGAGCTTCCTTGATATCATTAGTGACAGTGTGAGTCTTCGGGTTAGGCATGAGGCCTCTTCTTCCGAGGATAGGTCCGAGCCTACCTACATCCTTCATCATGTCAGGTGTAGCAACTGCGACATCAAAGTCCATCCAGCCACCGCGGATCTTCTCGATCAGATCATTATCGCCGACATAAGCAGCGCCTGCAGCCTTGGCCTCCTCTGCCTTATCGCCCTTGGCGAATACGAGGATCCTCTTCTGTGCCATGAACTGATTAGGAAGAACAACTGTATCTCTTACTGACTGGCTCTTCTTGAGAGCAAGTGCAACAGAAATCTCTACAGTCTCGTTGAACTTCGCATAAGCGCAATCCTTGACAAGAGCAGCTGCTTCCTTGAGGGTGTAGAGCTTTGTCTTGTCAACCTTCTTGACTGCTTCCTGATATTTCTTTCCTCTCTTCATCTTACTTCTCCACCTCTACACCCATAGAACGGGCTGTACCAGCAATGATTCTCTTAGCTGCATCCATGTCGTTTGCATTAAGGTCCTCGAACTTGGTCTTGGCGATTTCCGTAAGCTGCTCATCAGTAAGCTTGCCGACCTTTGTCTTGTTAGGCGTGCCGGAAGCTGTCTGGATACCAAGAGCTTTCTTGATAAGAACAGCTGCAGGAGGAGTCTTGAGGATGAAAGAGAAACTCTTATCCTGATAGACTGTGATGATAACTGGGAGGATGAGTCCAGGTTCATAGTTCTTTGTCTTGTCATTGAACTGCTGGACAAACTGTGGGGCGCTGACACCATGAGGGCCGAGTGCTGGACCAATTGGTGGTGCCGGCGTAGCCTTCTGGGCAGGACACTGCAGCTTGATTACTGCAGTAACCTTCTTCTTTGCCATTTCCTTCTCCTTACGCTTAGAGTCTGGTCTGAGCTGACCGATATGCGGGACTCCGCGCTGGTATTAACGCTCTTCAACGAAGAGCTCCCACCCTTCGAAAAGGGGAGATTTCAAAGCTGATTATGTAAAAAACCAAAGCCCTTGCCTTACGGAAGGACCTTTTCAACCTGCGAGAAATCAACCTCGACAGGAGTAGAACGACCGAAGATCTGCACAGAAAGGCGCATCCTTCCCTTCGCAAGATCAATCTCATCGATTGTTCCATCGAACGATGCAAACGGGCCAGATATGACTTTGACCTGCTCGCCAACAAGGAAATCCTGCTTCGGCCTGAATATCTTCTCCTCAGGCATCTCGCCAGTGCGGCGCAGGATATCGCTATGCTCTTTAGCGCTAAGCGGCTTAGGCGGCACCTGTCCCGACTTGTCAGCCGTAAGGAATCCGGTAACGCCCTGGATTCTGGCAATCTTCGCAGTCACCATCCTCCATGTATTATTCTCAGGCAGGTCAAGCTCAACGAGAATATAGCCAGGAATGACCTTCTTATGTTCCGTCTTGGTCTCACCTTTCTCATTCTGGACAGTGACCGTCTCCATAGGAACATTGACTCCAGTGCAGTATGCAGCGAATTCGCCATCAGATGCACGGAGCTTATTGATGATCCTCTCTATTTTCTGCTCGTATCCTGTGTATGTATGAACTACGTACCAGCCTCTAGCCATCTTATCTCCTAGAAAATGAGGTCAAGGGCAAGACCAAGGAGTGTATCAACAAGGCCAAGGACAACTGCAAAGACAATTGTCGAAACAATGACAACCCATGTCGAATGGATAACGACCTGCTTTGAAGGCCATGAAACCTTCTTCATCTCAAGCCAGCACTCTTTGAAATATCTTCCGATCTTATTCATTTGACGATCCCTTAGTAAAATCTGAATCCAGAGTGCCAGCAGGTCAGGTAGGATTCGAACCTACAACACCCGGTTTTGGAGACCAGTGCTCTAGCCGTTGGAGCTACTGACCTGCTCGCACCCTGGAAACATCATCATACGCTTTTATTTGATCTTTGTCTCGCGATGGAGCGTATGCTTGCGCTCGAATGGGCAATACTTCATAAGCTCAAGCTTCTCTGGAGTATTGCGGCGGTTCTTCTCAGTCGTATAGTTCTTCTGCTTGCACTCAGTGCACTGGAGAGCAATCTTCTCTACCGGTCCTTTCTTCTTTGAGCTTGCCATTCTATATTCTCCTCAGACTATTGTCTTTCTTTTCCTGTAGCCCCCGGGCGGATTTGAACCGCCGACCCCCACCTTACCATGGTGGTGCTCTACCACTGAGCTACAAAGGCGCTGTTCGACAGCTTTGAAAGCATATGCGTTTATTCAAGTAATATCAAGTGGTTTAAGAAAAAATCTTTTCCATTCCATGGTATTTCCCTATGAAACAGATAAGGATCCCTGCTCAAATCATGGCTTTGTCATGCGAAATAGATAAATCAACATTTCTATTCCGATGTATCAAGCGAACGATATTCCATCCATGTACTTCCACAAGAACATGCCATCCAGCTATCTGAAAAGCACCATGCTCTTTCCACATATACCTATGCTCCTACAGCAGCACGACAAGGAGCGGAATCAGTATCAATGCGGATATTATGGATATCGTTGACGCGAATCCTATGAGCGCTATATCACCATCAAGCTCAGCTGCGAATGCTGGACTTGCAGAGCTTATGGGAGCGAATGCGGCGATTGCCACTGCTTTCCTGATCTCATATGGGAATGGTGCGAAATTATAGAAGAAGACCGCTATCACCACCGCCAGCGCGATCCTGAGTACATTGACCGTTATGGCCTCCTTCATCCTCGTGCGGTCAAAGCGGAACTCCAGCATGAGGCCGACCATCACCATAGCCATCGGGCCATTCGCGGGGCTTATCAGACCAGCGAAATCAAAAACCACATCAGGGAGGCTCTGCCCGCATGCTGCAAGGATGAGCATTATCACATAGACAAGAAACGAAGGCTTCGTGAACACGACAAGAAGCTGCCTCAGCGGATTCTTGCCCGTGGAGGCACCAACAGCCATGGCCGTGAACGCGAAATTCAGCCCGAGGCACATCGGGGAATTGCCCATATCGAAAAGACAGGCTGCCACTATGCCTGCAGAACCAAGCATTCCGGAAATGAATGGAAGAGTGAAGTTGCCTATATTGTAGGCAGGGAGTTCCAGCATGTAGAAGATCCTCTCATTCCTGCCCTTCCCTATCGTCATGAAATATCCCAGGGCAAGCATTATGGCATTGCCTGCGAAACCAAGCACCGGGATGATCATATACGACCAGTCGAATACGAAAGTACGGAAGCCGACAAGGATAGCGCAGGGAAGCGTCACATTCATGACGATTCTGGCAAGAGCGACACCATCTTCTTTTTTCAGCACTCCAGCGCGCTTGAGAAGATAGGCAATGACTATCATCAGCAGAAAGAATGACGCACGGATGATTACGGACTCCATACAGCCCTCCTTGGAAAGATTACACGAGTGGCTGTTTTATCGCAACCATATTCCTTATATTGCACAAATTGGAAAAGTTTCCTTAGAATGTCCTCAGTTGACAAACACTCAGGAGCAGCATTGTGGAGAAGAACGAAAACACCCGCTTTGGCTCTTCAGCTAAGGCAATAGCTCAGGATTTCGCAGAGCAGCTGAAATATACACTTGACTCAGATATCTATCATGTGACACCGGAAGGACGCTACAGGGCCCTCGCGTATGCAATCCGCGACAGGATCATCCATCAGTGGGATCTGTCCAGGAAAACACAGAGGCAGAAGCATTCGAAGAGAGTCTACTATCTCTCGCTTGAATTCCTCATGGGAAGGGCGATGACGAACAACATCATCAACCTCAAGCTCGAGAAGAGCGTCAGGGATGCATTGAAGTCCCTTGGATATACTTATGAGGAACTTGCGGAAGTCGAACCTGATGCAGGACTCGGAAATGGCGGCCTCGGGAGGCTTGCGGCATGTTTTCTCGATTCCCTTGCGACAATGGAGCTTCCAGCCTATGGCTATGGAATCAGATACAACTATGGTATCTTCCGCCAGGAGATAAAGAACGGCTGGCAGGTAGAGGAACCTGACAACTGGCTCAAGAATGAGAATCCCTGGGAAATCAAGAGGCCTGATCTTGTATATCCGGTCTACTTCGGAGGAGAAGTAAGGGAAATGCGCGAAGGCGGCAGGGATGTCTTCCGCTGGATTCCTGATGAGATGATCGATGGCATAGCCTATGACACGCCAATTGTGGGCTATGGCGGCAAGACGATAAACACACTCAGGCTCTGGTCCGCACAATCCCCGGAAGGCTTCTCATTCGATGAATTCAATTCCGGCGACTACACAGAAGCAGTCAGGAAGAAGATCAATGCGGAGACGCTTTCACAGGTGCTCTACCCTAACGATACGCTCTACATGGGAAAGGAGCTCAGGCTCAAGCAGCAGTACTTCTTCGTATCATGCTCCCTTCAGGATATCCTCAGGAGATTCAAGAGGAATGCGGACTACAAGTGGTCGAAGTTCCCGTCAGAAGCTGCAATTCAGCTGAACGATACACATCCTTCCCTTGCGATCCCTGAACTTATGAGACTACTGATTGACAACGAGGGACTTGGCTGGGACGAGGCCTGGGACATCACAGTGAAGACAATGGGATACACGAACCATACGCTTCTTCCTGAGGCACTTGAGAAGTGGCCGCTCCCGATGATCGAGAAGATACTCCCGCGCCACATGCAGATCATATATGAGATCAACCAGCGCTTCCTCGACTATGCAGTCTCCTACTTCCCGATGCAGAACGACAAGATCGCGAAGATCTCCATCATCGAGGAATCAAACCCGAAGATGGTCAGGATGGCAAATCTCTCAATCATTGGCTCTCATTCAGTAAATGGCGTCGCGGAACTCCACTCAGAGCTTCTCAAGAGGGAGATGTTCCCTGAATTCAATACAATCTTCCCGGGAAGATTCAACAACAAGACAAACGGAATCACTCAGAGACGCTGGCTTCTCGATGCGAATCCGAAGCTCGCCGCTCTCATAAGCGATGCAATCGGTGACGGCTGGATAACCGACTATGACAAGATCCGCGAGCTGAAGAACTTCGCGGATGACAGCGCATTCGCCGAGAAGTTCGCTGCAATCAAGAGAGACAACAAGCTCCGTGCAGCTGAGTATCTCAAGCGCACATCCGGCATAATCGTGGATCCGGATACGCTCTTTGATGTGCAGATCAAGAGGATTCATGAATACAAGAGACAGCTGCTGAATGCAATCAATGTCATGATGATCTACAACAGACTCAAGAATGACAGCGATTACTACAATTCATTCCAGCCGATGACATTCCTCTTCGGCGGAAAGGCGGCTCCTGGATATATCAACGCAAAGCTGATCATCAAATTCATCAACAACATCTCGAAGGTGATCAGTTCTGACAGTTCGGTAAGGGACAAGCTCGCTGTCTACTTCATGCCTAACTACAGCGTCACGATGGCAGAGACGATAATCCCTGCTGCAAACATATCTGAGCAGATATCGACAGCCGGAAACGAAGCTTCTGGTACAGGAAACATGAAGTTCATGGCAAATGGTGCCCTCACAGTAGGAACTCTTGATGGTGCCAATGTCGAGATGGCAGAGGAAGTCGGAATGGAGAACATCTTCATCTTCGGGCACACGGAGGAAGAGATATCCGCAATGCAGCCGACATACAGGCCTCTTGAATGGATCGAGAAGGATAAGGAAATCCAGGATACGTTCTCGCTGATTGACTCCGGTTACTTCTCCATCAATGAGCCTCACATCTTCGAGCCTCTCAGGAAGTCCCTGATAGACTACGGCGACAGATATTTCCTCCTTGCTGACCTCAGGATGTATCATGATATCCATGAGCAGGCCCAGGAGCTTTACAAGACGAATCCTGCGGACTGGAACAGGAAAGCGATCATCAATGTCGCCGGAAGCGCCAAGTTCTCATCCGACAGGACCATCAGGGAATATGCGGAGGAAATCTGGCACATCAAGCCTTGCAAGGTGAAGAAATCCTCTACAGACACAGTTCTTGAAGATGCAAGGAAAATTCAGTAATGCAGGGGGCTCAGCTGAGCCCCTTATCAGATTTCAGGCCTCTGAAAGCATTGCGGTCACCATTCTGCTCACTCTTGCAGGAGGCCTGCAGGATTCATATTCATACTTCGCACGCGGACATGTCTTCGCGAATGCGCAGACTGGGAACATAGTGCTTCTTTCCTCATCCGTACTGCAGGGTAATTTACATTCAGCGCTCTCCTACCTGATCCCAGTACTCTCATTTGCCGCAGGAATATACGCATCCCTTGAAATCAAAAGGCTGTACAGGAAATCCGGTAGGCTGCACTGGAGGCATATAGTGGCATATATAGAGGTGCTTTTACTCATCTCAGTAGGGCTCATTCCTGAAAACCACAGCCAGATAGCAAATGCGCTTACATCTTTCTCGTGCGCCATGCAGGTGGAAGCCTTCAGGACTGTCAGGGGAAATGCATATGCAAGCACTATGTGCATCGGAAACCTCAGAGCCTTCGTAGAGCACATGCACAGCTGGAAGGAAAAGAAGGAAAGCATAGCAAAAGCAACGGATTATCTTATTGTCCTTGCATCATTCGCTGCAGGAGCAGGGCTCGGAGCATACATACTTCCCTTCTTCGGACTGAAATCCATCTGGTGCAGTGCACTTCTGATCATATTATCTGCAATACTGATGCTGAGGAGGCCTGAATGACCGGGATAATACTGGCGGCAGGACTTTCCTCGAGAATGGGAAAAAACAAGCTACTGCTCCCATTCGGCAGCAAGACGATACTCTCATCATCGATAGAGAACGCCATCAGCGCCATTGGACATGTAATTGTCGTGACAGGAAATGACAGGGAGCAGACAGAATCTATCGCAGCAGCATACAACATAGATTCAATCTACTGTCCTGATTATAGGAAAGGTCAGCTGGCAAGCATGCTCAAAGGCATAGAATCTATAGAGAATGATGATTTTGCTATCATCCCCGGTGATCTTCCCATGATAGAAGGAAGCGATTTCAGGAAAGCCATGGAACTTCTGAGCAGCTATGATGCCGTACGCCCTGAACACAAAGGCACACCAGGTCACCCTGTGATGTTCAGAAAAGAAAACAGGGAGAGTATACTTGAATGCAGACTCCCCCTGAAAGAATACCTGAAGAGCATAAGGACCGGCTTATTCGAAGGAAGCATCGGCACCATACTCGATGCCGATACCCCGGAAGCCTATGCAAGGCTATTAGCCATCTATGGAGATCCTGCCATCGGAAACTGATACGCTCAGCACGCTTCCTTCATGCAGCGTACCCGAAAGGATCTTCTTCGAAAGCTCATTCTCGATGCTGTCCTGGATGAATCTCCTGATAGGACGTGCGCCATATACAGGATCAAATCCTTCTTTCGCGATATAGCGCTCGACATCATCGGTCCACTCAAGCTTATAGCCACGGTTCGCGACACGGGCACGAAGAGTCTCAAGCTGGAGATGGGCAATCTTCTGGATCTCATTCTCACCCAGCGGATTGAATACGACTATCTCATCAATTCTGTTGATGAACTCAGGACGGAACGTATGGCGGATGATTCCCATGACAGCATCTTCCGCATGCGCAGGATCCTCAAGAATCTGTTCAGAACCGAGATTGCTTGTCATTATGATGATGGTGTTCGAGAAATCAACGACGCGTCCCTGCCCATCTGTCAGACGACCATCATCGAGGACCTGAAGAAGGATGTTGAAGACATCCGGATGCGCCTTCTCTATCTCATCGAAAAGCACAACGGAATAAGGTCTTCTCCTCACGACTTCAGTAAGCTGTCCTCCCTGATCGTATCCAACGTATCCTGGAGGTGCTCCGATAAGCCTGGATACTGAATATTTCTCCATATATTCAGACATATCTATTCGTGTCAGCGCCTTGGCATCATCGAACAGGAATGATGCAAGCTCCTTCGCAAGAAGCGTCTTGCCGACTCCGGTAGGCCCTGCGAAAAGGAAAGAGCCAAGAGGCCTGTGCTCATCGCCTATTCCTGCCTTGTTTCTCCTTATCGCATTGCTGACAGCTTCAATTGCCTTTTCCTGTCCTATGACCTTCTCTGAGAGGATCTTCTCGAGATTGAGGTACTTCTCCATCTCAGAGCCCAGCATTTTAGCAACAGGGACACCTGTCCATGCTGAAACGACCTTCGCAATATCATCCTCCGTGACTTCCTCCCGCAGCAGCCTCCTGCCATCGGACTTGAACGAATTGACCTTCTCCTCCGCCTGATGGATATCTGCGAGAACAGCAGGAATCTGTCCATGCTTGATCATCGCGGCCTTGCTGAGATCTCCCTGACGCTCAGCCATCTGCTCCTGGGAGCTGAGCTTATCGAGCTCGGCCTTCTTCTCCCTGAGTGCAAGAATGGCTCCACGCTCATTCTGCCATTCGAGATTGAGGGCATCATACTTCGTCTGCATATCAGCAAGTTCCTTGCCGATCTTCTCGAGCCTCTCCTTCGAGCCTTCATCTTCCTCCCTTGTAAGAGCCTGTTTCTCAATGGAAAGCTGAAGCATCTTCCTGTGAAGGGTATCAAGCTCCGCAGGCTGGCTCTCTATCTCCATCTTGATCTGTGATGCAGCCTCATCGACAAGGTCAATTGCCTTATCAGGAAGGAACCTGTTCGTCAGATATCTGTCTGAAAGCACCGCCGCTGCGACAAGAGCCTCATCCTTGATCCTGACTCCATGGTGAAGCTCATACTTAGGCTGGAGTCCACGAAGTATCGATATCGTATCCTCTACAGATGGCTCCTTTGTATATACAGGCTGGAATCTTCTCTCAAGAGCCTTATCAGACTCTATATACTTCCTGTACTCATCAAGAGTCGTCGCGCCGATTGCATGAAGCTCTCCACGGGCAAGAGCTGGCTTGATGAGGTTCGATGCATCTGTAGAGCCTTCGGCAGCGCCAGCACCTACAATCGTATGAAGCTCATCGATGAAAAGAATGATCTTCCCTTCACTTCTGGTGACTTCCTTGATGACACCTTTAAGTCTCTCTTCGAACTCACCGCGGAACTTAGCACCCGCAATCAATGAGCCCAGATCAAGCGAAAGAAGGCGCTTATCAGCAAGAGATTCAGGCACATCGCCTTTTGCGATCCTCTCAGCAAGACCTTCGACGATTGCAGTCTTACCTACACCAGGCTCTCCGATCAGGACAGGATTGTTCTTCGTCCTTCTGCAGAGTACCTGCATCACACGCCTTATCTCTTCATCCCTTCCGATGACAGGATCGAGCTTGTCCTCCGATGCAAGCTGAGTAAGATCCTTGCAGTACTTCTCAAGTGACTGATAAGAAGCCTCTGGATCCTGACTTGTGATGCGCTCACTGCCTCTGATGCTCTTGAGAGCCTCCATCACATCCTTTTCTGTCACACCAAGGGAAATCAGGGCATCTTTCTCTGGCACATTGTCCGTAAGGACTGCAAGAAGGAAGTGTTCGGCAGAGACATACTCATCCTTGAACTGTCCCTTGATCTTATCGCAGGCACCAAGGATACGCGCACAGTCTCTGGAGAATCCCTGCTCAGCAGCCCCATATGTCTTAGGCTGTCTGTCACTGATTTCCTCCATAGCCCTGATCACAGCATCTGTACTGACACCGAGTTTTTCGAAAAGCGGTTGGAGTACCCCATCCTTCTGCTCTGCAAGAGCTATGATGATATCTGCCGGAACAATCTCCGGATGCTGCTTCCCAGCAGCTGCCATAGCTGCATCCTGTATTGCATTCTGCAGCTTAAGCGTAAATCTGTTGTAATCCATATTTCACCCCCATAAGGGAACCAAAACGCACAACAGTAATATAATAACGGCAACAGAAAACGTTAAGAGCGGAGGCTGTCGATTGCCAGCGATGCGATATCCTGAGCCTGTTCAACGGAGAATGATGAGAAGAATGCAATCTGGAAGCATATCATCTGGGCAATTGTGAGAAGCCGTGTTGATGCCTTGTCGATATCCTCAGAGACAATTGTCCCCCTATCGATTCCCTGCCGTATGAGGCGCTTGAAGAGAATGGAGAGTTTTGCGGTACGCTTATGGATGACCTCCGCGAAATCGACGCCTTCCTTCTGAGCGGAGATTATCACGGAAACAAGATTCAGAAGAGATGACTCATTATCGACAGCAGTCGCGATTATATCATCGAAGATAGCATGGATGCGATCCACCTCATCTCCCCGCGACTCATCCCATGCGATAGATGAATAGTGAACGAACATACGGCCTGTAATCAGCTTCACGGCATAGTAGTAGATCTCGGTCTTATCATGGAAATACTGATATACGGTAGGCCTTGAAATCCCGGCTTTCTCCGCTATCAGCGAAAGATTCGAGTTCGTATAGCCTTCCTGTGCGAAAACCTCAAGAGCGGCCTTCAGTATATGTTCCTTTCTCTCTTCATGATCAATCTTCTTCGGCATACAAATGATGATATCCTATCCGGGAATTAATTCAAAACGAAAGTTGCGGATTGTGTCATAAAAGACACCTGAATGGGAAAATGTCATCACGGATCTGCTATAATACAAGCATGGATGGCACATTCTGGCATCGTGTAGATCTGCTCCGTAAAGAAAAGTCCCTCAGAAAGCTCTGTGCTGATGCAGGGCTGAATTACCATACAGTCATGGATCAGCGATACAGGAAACGCGCCCCCTCAGCAGAGGATGCCATGAAAATCGCGAGGGCCCTGAATGTACAGGCAGAATCTCTGTTTCCCTGCAGTAGCACGCCAGCAGGAAGAAAGGAACGGATCATACAGAAACTCATACATGCGGATGAAGAGGACATCATCCTGATAGAAAAGATATTCGGAATCTATGTAGACAATACCTATCCTGCCGAATAGAATCATAGCCAGTGCCCCCATAGCATAATGGATAGTGCATTCCCCTCCGGAGGGAAGGATGGCGGTTCGATTCCGCCTGAGGGTAACTATCATGAAGGAGGGAATGCTAAATGAGAGACAGGCTTCAGATTGCGATACTGATTCTCCAGATCATTAACTGCATGCTTCTCATAACATTGCTTCTGGAGTAGCTATGGAAACGGGGAAAGCAACTGAAAAAAGAGGCGGAGCACGTGCCGGCGCAGGAAGGCCTAAAGGCATAAAAATCCCTTACAAGACGATTTCCATGAGACTTCCTGAAGAATACGTAGACAAGCTTCACATAGCTGCGGAAAAGAGCGGCCTTTCCATCAATGGTTTCATGAAGAAAGCCATTGATTCAGAACTTGAGAGGACTTCAGAAAACAACGCATAATCACTCGTGCAATGACTCTGATATGGACTTTATAGGATATCTGCCCATATCAATGAGCTATCTCAGAAAGACTCCTGTGCCTTCTGTGCATCGATTCACCATTTGCCCATCGCCTGTAGTAATGTACGAAGCAGACCATGTGGGCAGCGAATGTGACAGCCCATGAGACAGGATATGACATATAGAGAGTGAAAATTGTCCTGTCGAGCTGGAAGATCGTGCAGACCCACAGGATCCTGAGGCCACAGGCTCCTGCAAGAGACACAAGCGTAGGAATCACGGACAGTCCGATACCCCGCAGAGCACCGCATGCGACATCCATCATACCGCAGAGAAAGTATGGCAGACAGACGATCACAAGACGCTCATAGCCATAGGCGATGACATCTGCCTCACCCGAATAGATAGAAAGCAGCTGATGGCCGAAAAGCGTGGCAAGACCTCCTGTTATGACACCGACAGCCACAACAGAAGCAAGACAGAGCCAGAGGACGCGCAGGACTCTCTTCTTCTCACCTGCACCGAAGTTCTGGCTTGTGAAGCTTATGCATGCCTGATAAAGCGAGTTCATCGATACATATACGAAATTCTCTATATTCTGCGATGCCGCGCTTCCTGCCATGGCAGTTGAACCGAATGTATTGATCGAGGCCTGAAGTATTACATTGGATATGGAGAACAGAGCGCCCTGTATTCCTGCAGGAAGCCCGACCTTCACTATCATCGAAAGCTTATCCTTCGCAATCCTGAGCTCCCTGATGTTCAGATGATACAGGCCCTCATCTTTCATAAGACAGCGCAGAATCATGACTGCGGATATGGCCTGCGATACTATCGTGCCTATGGCAACACCAGCGACTCCCATATCGAATACGATGACAAGAGTGAGATTGAGCACTACATTGACGATGCCTGCTATCGTAAGATAGATAAGCGGACGCTTCGTATCGCCCACAGCCCTCAGGATTCCCGCGCCGAAATTGTAGAGCATCAGCACAGGCATGCCGATGAAGATTATCCTCATATAGAGCACTGCATGGGCAAGCACATCATCGGGAGTTCCCATTATGGAAAGCAGCACAGGAGAAATGACAATTCCTATGAAAATAAGCGCAATGCCGCAGACAATGGCAAGAAGGACAGATGTATGTACTATCTCCTTGCAGTTTTCCTTGTCCTTGGAGCCATAGAAACGGGCCATGAGCACACTGCTTCCGGTAGCTAATCCGACGAAGACATTGATGATAAGGTTATAAAGGGATGTTGTCGAGCCGACAGCCGCCATGGCTTCCTTGCCGGCAAACTGGCCAACCGTAATCACATCAGCTGCATTGAACAGCAGCTGAAGGATCGACGAAAGCATCAACGGAAACGAGAAACGCAGTATCTTGCCGAGGAGAGGTCCCCGGCACATATCGATTTCATAGCTTTTCACAGCCATACAGCACAAACCTCAAGCTGAGATTACCATGCAAAACGTATTGCTGGAACAGATATTTTTCAGATTTTGTCAGAAAGCGTTGCCACCATCACAGCCTTGATCGTATGCATCCTGTTCTCAGCCTCATCAAAGACGACCGATGCATCTGAGCGGAACACCTCATCAGTGACTTCCATCTCATCAAGACCGAACTTCTCCTTGACGCTCTGTGCTGTTGTCGTATTCAGATCATGGAATGATGGAAGGCAATGCTCGAATATAGTCTTCCTGCCTGTCGACTTCAAGAGGGACATAGTCACCTGATATGGCTTGAGAAGAGATATGCGCTCAGCCATCTTGTCTTCCTCACCCATCGAGCACCAGATATCCGTATAGATGATATCCGCGCCTTTGACTGCCTCAAGAGGATCTGATGTGATCGTGATTGAGGAACCATTCTCATCTGCCCATGCCTTGCACTGGGAGACAAGCTCGTCAGATGGCTCAAGAGAATGAGGTGTCGCCACAGCATAATCCATGCCGACCTTGGCAGCACCGATCATGAGCGCGTTCGCGACATTGTTGCGCCCATCGCCGACATAAGCGAGCTTCATCGACGAAAGCGGTTTCCCGAGATGCTCCTGGGCTGTGAGAAAATCCGCAAGAACCTGCGTAGGATGATCATCATCCGTAAGTCCGTTCCATACAGGGACACCCGAATAAAGCGCAAGATCCTCTACTGTCTTATGGGCAAAACCTCTGTACTCAATGCCATCATATAGCCTTCCAAGGACCTTTGCAGTATCCTCAAGAGACTCTTTCTTCCCCATCTGGGAATTCGTAAGGAACGTCACGGAAGCACCCTCATCGAAAGCAGCCACCTCGAAAGAGCAGCGCGTCCTCGTGCTGGTCTTATCGAAAAGAAGAACGATGTTCTTTCCTTCAAGAAGTTTTCCGGCAATATATGCAGGATATTCCTGGCCCTTCTTCTTTGCCTTGAGATCCGATGCGAGAGATATAAGATAAAGTATCTCTTCCTTTGTATAATCCTTAAGAGTTAGGAAACTTCTTCCCTTGAGTGTCATAACTGGCTCCTTATACAGAATTCTTTAAATAAATATACAGAAATTGTCAACAGCGATTAATCAAACTGCATAATTATTCATTCAAGCAGATTGTCATCAGGGCTGTTGTCAGGAAGCTCTATCCTGCCGAGCTTGCCTGTTATGATATTGTTCCTCTTCACTGCATCCCCGAGCCTATCCTGGGCACGCTCCATGGCAGCCTGCGTCTTCTCGAGATCCTCTCCGAAGCGCGAGAACTGCTGCTTGAGGTCACGGAAGAGATCCCATACCTTCCTTGTATTTCTCTCAACCTGAAGCGTCCGGAAACCAAGCTGAAGGGAATTGAGGAGCGCTGCGAAATTCGTCGGACCTGTGAGGACGACCTTGTATTTATCCTGAAGCTCTTCCGAAAAGCCCTCAATCCTCAGAAGTTCCGCATAAAGGCTTTCGGTAGGTACGAAGAGAATCGCGAAATCCGTTGTCTCCGGAGGCACTATGTACTTATCCCTGATATCCTTCGCTTCCTGTGAGACTCTTGTCCTTATCTCTCGCACAGCCATGCGCATGCCATCCTCGTCGGACTTCTCAATGGCCTCCGCATACTTTATGAAGCCCTCTCGGGGGAACTTTGAATCAATCGGAAGATACACAGAACTTCCTTCCCGCTTTCCAGGCAGTTTTATCGCGAACTCGACGAATCCCTTGCCACCCTTCGGGGAATAGTTCCTCACATATTGCTCCGGTGTCATGATGTCAGAGATGATGCTCTCTGCCTGGATCTCCCCCCAGACGCCACGTGCCTTCACATTCGAGAACATCTTCGAGAGAGAAGAGACATCAGATGCGATCTTATTCATCTCGCCTATCGATCTGTAAAGGGATTCAAGATTCTTTGTCACCTGCTCGAATGATCTCGATATCCTGGTCTCAAGAGTAGACTGAAGCTTCTCATCGACAGTCATTCGCATCTTGTCAAGCTGAGAGGCGTTCTCCTCTCTGATCTTGTCCATGCTATGCCTGACTTCCTCAGTAAGCGCATGAGAGCTTTTCATCACGCTCTCCATAGTGCGGAAATTATCATCGCGCATCGCATCAAGGACATTGCTTATCTCCTGAAGGCTTTCCTTCTGTGCATTCTCTATGCGTCCTGAAGATGCTCTGTTCTCCTGGAAGAACAGCTGCATCTGCTCGGAATAAAGATGATTTATGTCATCAAGACGTTTCTCGACACCTGAGAGATCTGCAGACTGTGATTTCCCTTTCTTTGAAATCATGATGATAAGCAATATAGCATTGATGACCGCAAACACAGCGATGAAAAGCAGAAGATATCCGATATTGACTTCCATGCTGATGATGATACCTCTATTGCAGATGTTTAAAAAGTTCAAAGAAAACATCACTCTATGTTAAGATTGAGCAAAAGGAGAAATGCTATGAAGAAACTCATTGCCGTTCTGGCAGTACTTCTGGCCTTTTCGGCTGCTCTGTTCGCAGCGGAATCAGTTAACGCATATACGACTCTGGAAGAACCTCTTGCTGCAAAGCTTTTCGAGCAGTTTGAGAAGGAGACAGGCATCCATGTGAACTTCGTCAGGCTCTCTGGCGGCGAGGCTGTCGCAAGACTTGAGGCTGAGAAATCAAACCCGCAGGCCTCAATCTGGGTAGGTGGTGTAGGCCTCGACCACATCACAGCAAAAGGCAAAGGGCTCACAACACCTTATGTCAGCCGCTATTCAAGGAACACACCTGAGGAATTCAGAGATCCTGAGAACTACTGGATCGGTCTCTATGTAGGACCTCTCACATTCGTCACGAACCTCGACAGAGCTGCTGAGCTCGGCATCGAGCCTCCTACATCCTGGGCAGACCTTCTCAAGCCAGAGTACAAGGGCTACATCAGAATGGCTAACCCGAACTCCTCTGGAACTGCATATAACGTGCTCACGACGATGTGCTATGTCCTCGGAAGCGAAGATGCGATGATGGACTACATGAAGCAGCTCGACAAGAACATCGACCAGTATACACGCTCAGGCTCTGCTCCTGGAAAGAGCGTCGGAACTGGCGAGATTCCTATTGCCATCGGTTATGCACATGATCAGGTCAAGCTCAAGGAAGCTGGTGCAAATATTGCTATCAATGCACCTTCTGAGGGAACAGGCTATGAGCTTGCATCGATGTCCCTCGTAGCAGGCGGTCCTGACATGGTGAATGCAAAGAAGCTCTATGACTGGATCCTTTCCGATACAGATGCACAGAAGATCTTCACGGAATGGTACGTGGTCCTCGTAGCAAATGGAGCTGAGAAGCACCCTGATGCTCTTTCAATCGATGAGATCAAGACAGTCAAGCAGGACTTCGCATGGGATGGAAATCCTGAGACGAAGACACGTCTTCTCGATCGCTGGACAAACGAAATCGGAAATATGAGATAAAGAAAAAGCCCGTCCGCAAGGGCGGGCATATCCAAGGATATAATCCATGTTCACTAAACGCCGGATCATCCAGTTCATTGTAATCGCAGTGCTTTTCCTTTCTGCAATGTTCTGGATCTACCACCAGCTCTCTGTATCATTCAGGGAATATGCAGACGAGCGCAATTTCAATGAGATAAATCTCTTCGCACGCACCTATGATGAAAGCTTTACAGCAAATGAGCTCCAGAGATGGACAGCCAGCGTAAGCGGAATGATTCCCGGTGCGCGTTCTGCTTATCTTACATATAATGAAGAGACTTTTGACTTCGAGCCGACAACGGGCTCCGATGCAGTGATCTCACTGTATCAGGCGAATAAGGAAACACCTGAATTCATCTCTGCCCTTGACAGCTGCTACTATCTTGAGCCGATGAAGCTTTCAGTGCCTTATGATGTAGACTACTCCCTTGACCCTGACGATATTGCGGATGCAACGGAACAGAGTCAGATATACTTCCTGCCGACAGCAGACGAAAGCGGAGCATACACGCTCGGCGCGATCGTGATAGCTGTCCCAGGCGTTGCGGCAACAGGATATGAGAGCCTCATGAGGACGCTCTTCATAGGCGCATCGGCAATCTTCCTTGTGATTGCATTCATACTGCTCTTCACAAGAGATCCGATGACAGGATTCCTGGTGCTCGCACTATTCGTGATTGTGGGTCTTTTCGTCGCATTCCCTATCTTCGAGGCGATAAGGCTCTCATTCATACGGAATGGCACATTCACATTCGAAATATGGAAGAACTGCCTCTCTCCTACATATCTTGTGGCGCTCTGGGGCTCCCTGAAGCTCGGCGTCCTGACAGCCACGTTCTCCACGATAATCGGATTCCTGTTCGCATTCCTTATCGAGAGAACATCATTCAGGCAGAAGAAGCTGATGACGACGCTTGCGACAATGCCTGTGATATCCCCGCCATTCTCACTGTCCCTTTCGATCATCCTGCTATTCGGCAACAATGGCCTGATTTCCAAGCAGATACTCAATATGGATGCATCAATCTATGGACTCGGAGGTCTTGTCCTTGTCGAGACAATCGGAATATTCCCTATCGCATTCATGACGCTCTCAGGCGTTCTCAAGCAGATTGATTCAACTGTCGAGGATGCGGCTCTTGACCTTTCAGCTACAAGATGGCAGGCATTCAGGACAGTGACGCTCCCGCTATCTGTTCCGGGAGTGCTCTCGGCTTGGCTTCTTGTATTCACGAACAGCCTTGCAGACTTCGCGAACCCTCTCCTTCTTGCAGGAGACTATCGTGTGCTTTCGACAGAAGCATACATGCTCGTAACCGGAAGAAACGATCTTGGAGCTGGATCGGCTCTCTCGTTCCTCCTCCTTCTTCCTACTCTCACGGCATTCCTCGTGCAGAGATTCTGGGTATCGAGGAAGAGCTATGTCACAGTCACAGGAAAGCCATCGACAACGCTTACGGACCTGACAAACAAGCCTGTGCGTCTCACACTCACAGGAATCTGCTGGGCAATCATGGGCTTCATCCTGATTCTCTACCTGACAATTCTCGCAGGCTGCTTCGTCCGCAACTGGGGCATTGACTACTCATTCACCCTCGACAACTGGGGAGAAGCACTGTCGAGAGGATGGACAAGTATCAGGGACACCGTAACACTAGCGGCGATCGCGACACCGATTGCGGGAATACTCGCAATGGTCGCGGCAATGCTCATCGTAAGAAAGAAATTCCCTGGCAAGAGGCTTCTTGAGATCCTCATAATGACGCCTTATGCAATCCCGGGAACACTGATAGGCATCAGCTACATTCTCGCATTCAACAAGCCACCTATCCTCCTTGTGGGAACAGGAGCGATCATCGTGATAAATTATGTGATACGTGAGCTTCCTGTCGGCGTCGAGAATGGCATTGCGGCGCTTCATCAGATTGACCCTGCAATCGAGGAAGCCGCATCTGACCTCGGAGCTGACGTGAATACTGTCTTCAGGACAATAGTCATGCCACTTGTACGTCCTGCATTCATCACATCTATGAGCTATACGTTCGTCAGATCGATGACTGCGGTATCAGCGATCATCTTCCTCATAAGCGCAAGATGGAATCATCTCACTGTGCTTATCTTCAATTTCTCGGAGAACCTGAGATTCGGTCTCGCATCGGTACTCTCGACAGTTCTCATCGCAATAGTTCTCGGAGTCTTCTTCCTGATGAATCTCATAGTCAGGGACGACAAGCTTACAGAGAAGACAATATCATCGAGGTGAAAATATGGAAAAGAAAAGCGTATCTGTAACGCTTGAGCATGTTACAAAGAGATTCAAGAACGTAAAAGGCAAAGCAGATGTCATTGCAGTAAATGATTCGCACTTCACTATAGAGCCAGGAGAGCTCATCACACTGCTCGGACCTTCAGGATGCGGAAAGACCACGACGCTGAGGATGATCGCAGGATTCGAACTCCCGACAGAAGGAAGGATCCTGATCGGCGACAATGATGTCACGATGCTGCCTCCTAATAAGAGAGATACGGCAACGATGTTCCAGTCATATGGTCTTTTCCCTCACATGACAGTATTCGACAATGTCGCATATGGCCTCAAGCTCAGGAAAGTCCCAAAGGAAGAGATTACGGAAAGAGTCAATAATATGCTCGCGCTCCTGGGGCTTGCGGACATGGGAGACAGAGCCCCTTCGAAGCTCTCGGGCGGCCAGCAGCAGAGAGTCGCTCTTGCCCGCTCTCTGATAGTCGCGCCATCTGTTCTTCTCCTCGATGAGCCGCTCTCAAACCTCGATGCTCTCCTCAGAGAGCAGATGAGGGTCGAGATAAAGAAGATTCAGCGCCAGCTTGGCATCACAGCAGTCTACGTCACACATGACAGAACCGAGGCCATGTCGCTTTCAGACAGAGTCATCGTAATGAAGAACGGGTTCATAAGGCAGATCGGAACACCTTCTGAAATCTATGAAGCCCCTAATTCAAGATTCGTCGCAGGATTTGTAGGAAAGGCCGCTTTCTTCAATGTAGAAGTCAAAGGAAATGATAACGGCCACTTCCAGTGTGCACTAGGTCCTAAGATCGTAGATGTGAAGCATGCCGCGGATGATGTCAGAGTCAATGACAAGGCTGTCATCATGGCACGTCCGGAATCCCTGCGCCTGAAGGACAAGGATGAAGGGAATATCAATGGAAGAGTCAAGCTCAATGTCTACCTTGGCGCATCGATAGAATCCTTCATAGATACGCCTTTCGGCGAAGTCCTTGTAGAGATAGACGATCCAAAGACAAAGACTGTGTATCCGGAAGGCTCTGAAGTCTCAATCGATTTCGCTCCAGACAGAGTAAGGCTTCTCGCGAGCAGCGAAGAGTAGAAATGAATACAGAGGGGACTGCTAAAATGTCCCCTCTTCTACTGTCTGCGCTGAACGAATCCTTCTCATGCTCAGTCTGAAAATTGATTCTCATCTGATGATCCTTGCTCGATACAGCAACTTTCTTTCCTGAGAACGCAATTCCGAAAGCAAAGCACTTAGCATCAGACAGAGCGGCATCATACTTTCTTGAAAAAATCTATGCGAGAGCCTTTTCCGGAATCATTCATCTGCTGTCTTTCTTTACAGCTCCTGCAATCTCCCCATCTTTGCAAAGGCCTGCGATTCTCCGCTCAGTCAAGCCATGTTTCGAAGCATATTCCCTTACTGTCAGCATATACTCTCCTAAGAAAAGATTAAGGTAAAAGAAATTTCTTTTTGATATCAAAAAACAAAGCAGGACCTAAGTCCTGCCCTACCAGGGTATTAATCAAGCTATTGCTTAAAACTTGACTGAGATACTTGGGACAATCCAGAGTCCTTTTCCAGATTGTTCTCCATCATTCCAGTAGTTGTCATCGTATGCATATGATGCACCTGCGCCATATTCAAGTCCGAGCTTGAATGTAACACCAGACACTTCATAGCCGACATTCCCACCAAGGTACCAGCTCTCATCCGCATGTGAAAGATCATATGCGTCGCCATAGATATCGAGAACAAGATGCTCTACTACGTTGAAGTCGATTCCTGCATAGAAGAAATGCTCATCATCGTACTGGTCATAAGATTTCAGGCCATACTGTACCTTGAAATCAAGGATATCAAAGCCAGTATAGAATGCAGCTGCAAAGATATTGTTCTTGCCACCGAAATCATACTTATCGGAAACTGATACGCCGATATTCCAGTCAAGGCCGAGAAGAGAACCGATATCGATATTTGCTGTTCCGCCAATGATACCATTTGCGAATTCATCTGTTCCGTGATCGTTTCCGCTGTCATTTGCATCGCCCTTGAGGACATATGTAGCACTTACTGAAAGTCCGTTAATTGGGTTAGTGATAGCAGAAACCATGAAATCACCTTCATTTGCCGTTATCGGGTTATAAAGCTCATCCATTGTCAGTGGAGTTGTAGGAGAACCGGCAACCATAACATTGATAAGATCTCCGTATCCGAACTGAAGTGATGTCCAGAGACCTGTTTCTGCTGTTTTGATTCTATCAAGGTCCTTCTCCATAGAATAAGCTCTATATCCTACAAGCCTGTCCATCACATCGAGCTTGATTGATGCAAACCAGTCTGTCTCCCCGGCATTCATAGCTGCCATGACTGCCTTGACTACATCTACTGTGACATCAGCGGCCATTCCGCCATCGTCTGCGGAAACGAATGCGCCATCAAGCGTGACTGCCCATATGCCATTTTCGTCTGCAATAGAGAGATCAAGCCTTGTTGTATTGGTGTCTTCGCCATCCTGTCCCATATATGGTTAGTCCACTCTGATCCATTGTTCTGGAATGCGTATCCAGCGACGAGTTCTCCGGAGAATTCCACTGCGGCAAACACTGCTGAAGCAGACAGAACAAGCGCCACCAGCAAAACTAAAGCTTTTTTCATTTTCGAATTTTCTCCCTTTTATTCGCTAAGTTTGCTCTCATTATCAGGAGCGCCTGTGTAGAGAAAATGCGAGGGCATAGCGTCGGGAATGTGAGTTGGATGTCGAAATGTGCGGTTTATGCACGAATTGTGGTTTTTGCAGTTTTTCAGCGTTTTGAGCCAGAAAATCTGTAACCATATCCGCGGACAGCACCTATCCAATCGAATCCAGAGGCTCCAAGCTTTGTCCTTATGTTCTTAACATAACTGTCGATAATCCTGTCATATGTATCCAGGCTATCTGGAAAACATTCAGAAGAAGCTGCTGTCTTGTCATTACAGCAGGCGATGCGTTAACAAGCTTATTGAGAATCTTCCACTCAGAGACCGTCAATGAAACTTCAAGACCATCAAGATAAACAAGATGTGATTCATGTACGATTGTCAGCATTGATGACATGAATGAGTAATTATCTATCTTACTGTTGCATTTCCTACCGGAACGAGGCTGTATAAGACGATTAATCCGGAGTTGCAGCTCCTTCAGAGAACATGGCTTTGACACATAATCATCACAACCCATCTCAAAAGCTGTCACCCTATCGCTTTCACTGTTTCTCTCAGAAAGCACGACAACAGGTCTTGAATATTCGATTTTGAGATTTCTTATGAATCTGAAACCATCATCTTCCGGAAATGTAAGTTCTGAGATTAAACATTCAGGCTGATGATCTCTGGCTGTGAAGAAGACCTCCTTAGGAGAAATGAATTCCAATACAGTAAACCCCTGAAGTCTCAGATATAGAGTTGCGCGGCTCCTGAACTCATCATCAGTGTCAACAAGATATAAACCAGCCATAAACTGGAATATGGCTTTCTATGAGACAATGTTCAACATTTCATTATAATAAAACAAATTGAAAATACAGAACCAGCAATAACATCGAAATTTTACCAAAACTCTCCAGAAACTATCAATAATTCTAATCAAAATCTACATTATGCGCAGATGCGGCAGATACCGAATAAGAAAGAAAGTGGGCATTTCTGCCCACCTTTTCGCATTCGGGGAACGGGAATCAGTCAACGAGAATGACTTCACCATTCGGATAGCGCTCTGCTACATATGCTGCGACTTCATCGCTCTTGAGAGCTTCTACGAGAGCCTGGATCTGAGGCCTTGTCTCATCTCCTGAGCGTACCGCGATGACATTCACATATGGGCTGTCTGCACCTTCAACATAAAGACCATCACGTGTCGCGATAAGGCCTGCAGGAATTGCATAGTTTCCATTGATAACAGCTGCATCTACATCCGGGAGGATCCTTGGAAGCGATGCTGCCTCGATTTCAGTGAACTTGTATCCGTTTGGATTCTCTGCGATATCAGAAGGGATTGCTTCAAGTCCAGCATCCTCCTTAAGAGTTATAAGACCTGCGCTCTGGAGAAGCAGAAGTGCCCTTCCCTCATTTGTAGGATCATTCGGGATCGCAATCGTAGCACCTGCCGGGATCTGATCGATTGAATCATATTTCTCGCTGTAGAGTGCAAGCGGCTCGATATGGATTCCGCCAGCGCTTACGAGATTATAGCCACGCTCTGCATTGTAGCTTTCAAGGTACGGAAGGTGCTGGAAGTAGTTAGCATCAAGCTCACCTGCCGCAAGAGCTTCATTAGGTGTCACATAATCCGTGAACTCTACAATCTGAAGAGTGATTCCCTGCTCTGCAAGATCATCCTGGACAAGGGCAAGGAGAGCGGCGTGTGGGGCAGGTGTCGCTCCAACCTTGATTGTGTTCGGATCAGCTTCTGCTGAGCCAGATGCGAATGCTACAGAAATAGCAAGGACAGATACGATAATTGCTGCAAATATTTTCTTCATAGTTTTCTCCAATCTATGTATTTTTGTTTTGATCCGGTAAGACTATCCCTATCGAGGGGAAAGATACTGATACAGATGTAGCTTAATTGAGAAATAGAATATTATGCCCTGACGGGCATCATCATGGAGGACATGCACATTGAGAATGTATAGATAAATGTCATTTTCAGTGTCCTCCTGTCTTTTGATGGTCACATTATGCAGAAGGCCGCATGTTTATGCAATGGAAAATCAGTAAAATCCGGCAAATTTCTGAAAATATTGATATCAGATTCCAATATCATCCTATATAACTTATTCTGTAATATGAAATTATATCCGATGAACACAACTCGGTAATCCGTTCAGCATTAACTGTCTTGCTGATATTTCCGGATGTCCAGACCTTTCTCCTAAGAAAACAGAAAGCATAAATGGCGGTATCAAAACCTGAAATATCAATCGACACCTGCATCAGGACAGATGGCCGATTGATTGGTTTTCGTCATGCGGACATAGGCATGAAGAAATATCCCAATTAATATCTGAAAGTATTATGGATTCAGGAACCAGCACTCATCACTCAGCGGACGGCTGAATATCCTGGCATTATCTTCAGGATACTTTGCCTGATGGTACTTATAGAGCATCCTGCCTTCGGACTCTCCAATGATCTCAATCTTTCCCGTATGATGGCTCATTGCATATCTGAACGATTTTGCAGGTCCGGACATTGTCCTCTTGGCCTCATCTATGATTGCAGCTCCTTTCCGGATAGGGATCTGGAACTGGTTCTTGACTCCTTCAACAGGCCTGCACTGGAAAATGTAGTATGGCATGACACCTATGCGCACAAGGCCATTCATAAGGGCTGACAACGTTTCAGGATCATCATTCACTCCCTTGAGCAGGACTGTCTGATTGCGGATTATACATCCAGCCTCTCTGAGCGCATTTATCGCGGCAGTAGATTCTCCCGTGATTTCCTTCGGATGATTGAACTGTGTTACGACTATGATTTCCCTGTATCTGCGATACTCTGCAAGAAGATCCAGAAGCTCCCCATCATCCTCTGTGATTCTCTGAGGGAAAGTGACAGGTACACGCGTGCCGAAGCGGATGAATCTTATCGTATCGATTGCTGTGAATGTCCCAAGATATTGCCTTATCACAGAAGTTGGGTTAAGGAATGAATCTCCTCCGGATATCAGGGCGTTATCGATTTCCGGATGATTCCCTATGTACTCAGCCATCAGCGGAAGCTCTTCAGCTACCTCTTCCGATGATAATCCGACAAGTCTTTTCCTGAAGCAGTGGCGGCAGTACATCGCGCATTGGTTAGTAGAGAGTATCAGGACAGTATTGCCGTATTTATGCTGCATTCCAGGTATGACAGTATTATCAGCTTCACCTGAAGTATCTTTTGCACCGCCTTCTGAGAATTCAATAGCAGATGGCACTGCCATCTTCCTTATCGGATCCTCAGGATCCCCTGGATCAATCACACCTAGATAATACTCAGGAATGCATACAGGATACTTCTCTGCAATCGAATCAAGTTTCGCAGCCTCGTCAGGAGAAATTCCAAGGCGCTTGCATATTGAGGCAATGCTCCTGTAGCATCCTGCCAGATCTGTTTCCCATTTCCTCACTATTCCTCCTTTTCCTCCCGCTATCTATTATACACCATCAAAAAACCTGCCCGAAGGCAGGTCTCTTTTCTTATCTCCTTGATATCAGATGTCCGCTGATTCTGTCACCGATGAACTGTATCAGCTCGACCATCACGATGATGATCACGACAGCTGCAACCATGTATGACGGCCTGAATCGCTGATAACCATAGCGTATGGCAAGGTCACCAAGGCCACCTCCTCCGATAGCACCTGCCATTGCAGAATAACCAATGAGATTTATGATCGTTAGCGTCACTCCGGATACAAGGGATGGAAGTGCTTCAGGAATCAGGACCTTTACGATTATCTGCCAGTTCGTGGAACCCATTGCCTTCGCAGCCTGCACTACGCCCGGATCGACTTCCTTGAGAGAAGACTCGATGACTCTGGCCACGAAAGGAGCAGCGGCAATCGAAAGCGGAATGACAGTTGCCATAGTTCCGATGCTTGTCCCGATGATGAGCCTGGAGAGAGGCATCAGTACAATCATCAATATGAGGAACGGGAATGAGCGGAGAATATTCACGATTCTCGACATCACTGCGTAGAAAGCAGGATGCGGAAGGATTCCTCCATGCTCTTCAGAGCCTGTGACATGCAGCAATACACCGATCGGAAAACCAAGGATGAGGGAGAAAATCGTAGAGAGGAAGACCATCACGATTGTCTGCTGCGTTGCTTCCCATACTAACTGAAACATCGTGTTCATCAGAATCCCTCCTCTGTCTCTTCGACTACGACACCTTCATTTCTAAGAGCTTTTATAGCTTCAGCAGCTATCTGCTTATCAGGCCCGATATCCGTAATCATCACGCCGATTTCCGTTCCATCGACTTCTTGCACGCCTGCGGCCCTTATATTGAATACAGCGCCTGTTTTAAGCGTCACGGAAGAGATGATAGGATCTCCTGTCTTCGTTCCGCGGAAACGCAATGTATAGTGACCGCCATCTTCAGACCATCTGACGACGGAATCATGAACCGTCGTAAGGGCTGAGATGAATTCCTTTGTCACCGGACTCTGAGGACGCTCGAAAATATCAGAGACTATGCCTTCCTCGACAATCTTCCCTGCATCAAGAACCGCAACTCTGTCACAGGCATCCCTGACAACCTCCATCTGATGTGTGATCATCACGACTGTCAGATTCATCTTCTTCTGTATTTCCTTGATGAGAGCAAGGATAGCCCTCGTAGTCTGAGGATCGAGAGCGCTGGTCGCCTCATCACAGAAAAGGATCTGCGGCTCTACAGCAAGAGCACGCGCAATCGCGACTCTCTGCTTCTGTCCGCCTGAGAGTGTGGAAACAGGCGCCTTTCCTCTGCCCTCAAGTCCTACAAGCGCAAGGAGCTCTTCCGTCCTCTTCTTTATGTGTTCCTTATCCATGTGGCAGATTTCCATTGGATATGCGATGTTTTCCTCGGCATTCCTTGATGCGAAGAGATTGAAGTTCTGGAATATCATGCCGATTTTCCTTCTCTCCTGGATCAGCTCATCTTTAGGAAGGTTATCGACTCTCTTATCACCATAGTAGACTTCACCCTGGTCAGGTTTCTCAAGCATCGATATAAGCCTGACAAGCGTCGACTTACCTGCACCAGAACGACCGATTATCCCATAAACCGTATTCGATGGGATATCAAGTGAAACCCCATCCACAGCATGAAGGGATGCATAATTTCGCTTCAGATTTTTCAATGTAATCTGCATGAATCATCTCCTCAGAAACCGGATTGAATGGATTATATCAGAAAAAGAAAACAGCTCCCACCCTCAGCAGGAGCTGCCATTCATATTGACAGGAATCTTATCTGAGATCCTTATCTGTCTTCAGGACATCCTGATCGTCATAAGCTCTGTTCTCTCCAGCCATCGCCCAGATGAATGTGTAGTTGGAAGTACCGCATCCGGAGTGGATTGACCATGATGGATTGATGACAGCCTGATCATTATGCATGACGATGTGCCTTGTCTCTCCTGGCTCACCCATGAAGTGGAATACGACATTGTCCTCTGGAATATCAAAATAGAAGTAGACTTCCATTCTTCTCTCATGAGTATGAGCTGGCATTGTGTTCCATACAGAACCTGGCTCAAGGTGGGTAAGGCCCATCGAAAGCTGACATGTATCGAGAACATCCGGATGGATGTACTGATTGATTGTCCTTTCGTTGGATGTAAGCTGTGATCCGAGATGCTTGTGGATTGCATCCTTTAGAGGAATCAGCTTAATCGGATATGGCTTGTGAGCAGGAGTCGTGCACATATAGAACTTAGCTGGCTCATCAGCCGATTCAGATGAGAAGATGACTTCCTTTGTGCCCATCGGAATATAGATTCCGTCAAAGTGATCCATTGGATACACTGTGCCATCTACCTTGATAGCTCCCTTTCCGCCGATGTTGATCGCACCGAGCTCCCTTCTCTCAAGAAGGTATGTGACACCGAAGTTCTTCCAGCAGTCGATGTTCTTGTCAATTGAGAGCTCCTGATGGACTGGCATAGCACCCATTGTCACAATTCTATCTACATGAGAATACACAGCTGTAACATCATCAGCCTTGAAGACTTGCTCAATAAGGAATTCATTCCTGAGCTCATCTGTATTCATCCTTTTAAATGGTTCTTTACCTGTTGAATAGCGAATGTCCATAATATTCTCCTTCTTATAATTATATCAGAAAATCAATCTTCTGCTACTATCAGCTTGAGATTCTCCAGAAGCTTTGCGCAGCCGGAGTATATTTCAGCATAAGCTGTATCGAAATCATCTGTGTACCAGGGATCATCAACGTCCTTATCGTTCAGCATTATTATCTTATCTGAATTGCCGAAACGGTTTCTCAGTGCCCTGAGATTATGACTATCAAGTGCTACAATCAAATCAGATGATGCAAAATCAGCATCTGTGATTTTATGAGCACGGTGTGATGAGAATGGAATGGAATTCTTCTTGAGGACTCGCTTGGCTGGAGGATAGATATCATTGCCGGACTCTTCGCTGCTCACGCCTGCGGAACTGACAGAGTATGAATCTGATGCAATATAGCGAAATATCGCTTCCGCCATCGGAGAACGGCATATATTGCCATGACACACGAACATGATCCTGAACATATGCAATAATTAACATTTACCGAGGAAATTGTCCAATGCAAGGGTAATAAAAAAACTGGCAGCGACCTACTCTCCCGCGGACGAACCGCAGTACCATCGGCGCGAGGGCGTTTTACTTCCGTGTTCGGGATGGGAACGGGTATCGCCGCCCTGCTATGGCCACCAGCAAATCATATAGTAGGAGAATAGCTTCTCCGACCGATGATTGAATGTCATAAGACATTCGATATAAAAAATAAAAACCTGGCAGCGACCTACTCCCCCGCGGACTTGGCCGCAGTACCATCGGCGCGAGGGCGTTTTACTTCCGTGTTCGGGATGGGAACGGGTATCGCCGCCCTGCTATGGCCGCCAGGAGACCACCGTTATCCTAAGATAGGATGGTCCG
>CALXLA010000033.1 GCA_944389075.1 uncultured Spirochaetaceae bacterium | reverse complement strand
AATGTTACGACATGCTTCTTTTTCTTCATGTGACGAACAAGGGCGAAATATGCAATCTTAAGGCTATTGTAGCCACCATACTTTGAAGTCCATTCCGCATAGACAGCTTCAGGATTATCGCTGTTGGCAATACGTGTCTGAAGGACTCTATCAGAAAGCTTCAATGGAAGAGTTCCTTCCTTACTGCCTTTGGCAACAGGCATAAGATCAAAAAGCTGGCCATCACCTACAGCACATTGTCTTGTATAAAGGATATCGTTCTTGGACATCTGCTTTCTGACTTTCTGTATCGTTCCATCAGCTCCTGCTATCCAGGTATTACGTACGCTTGTCTCAAATGGCCTAGAGAGATTGTAATAGGAATCGGAATCTTTCCGGTTCATTATGAAATCCATCGTGTACTTCACATCATAGACATTACCTACAACAATATTCAGATAAGCATCCTTGGCATGATGAAGATTGTTCATTGACCTGAGCTTGGGAAGCGAGAACTGCTTCCTGAAATCAGAGACATGCCCTGCCTTTGAATAGACAACTTTCGTATCAGGACCAAAATATCTTCTGATGATATCAGCAGTAGCCTTTGCCGTCTGACTTGTCTCTACAAGCTGCCTGTTTATGAATCCTTTATCATCTGCATCTGTCAAAGGAGTAGATCTTGTCAGCCGCATGTACTTTTCCCTCGGGATGAAGCCCTTCTCCATCAGCATTTTCCAGAAAGGCGTCATATTCTTCCTGATCTGGTCATTGATCGGATACTGATTTGTCTTCTCTGCATTGGCAGTCTTAAGAACGAGCACCCTATTGGTAAGGGAATCATCATTCGATCTTGAATACGGATAGATATGATCAACATCATAGATATTCGTATTATCAAGGTCTTCAAGAGCAATAGGCGTTCCTGTGTACATACACTTACCAAGCTGAGTGAAATAAAGATACAGCTTGTCTCGTCTTGAGATAATCGAATCATCAAAAGACTCGATTGCCTCAAGCAATGCTTTCGTTTCAGGTTCCCTGCAGTTCCTCAGCTTAGCGGCAATATCATTTTTCCTTGAGATAGTAGCTTTCTTCTCACCTCTGCTTCGGGTGACTTCGACAAAAACCTTCGATGGTGAATGACCCATTATGTGTTCAATCTCATCAATAATCCTCAGAGTCTGCCAGATCTGCCTTTTCACAGATGGTGAAACAGCAAGCTCATCGACAATGTTATAATCAAGCTTGCCGATCTCAGCCGGAGATTCAATTAATGAGCTGAACTCATAGTCCGCACTCAGAAGTTCCATGAGGTTATTCTGCGAGGACCACATCATCGATATGATTGTCTTCAGCTCACCTGTACGTCTATCCATAGATTCGATTCCAGCTAGGAATTTCTCAGACAGTCTTCCCCATCCTGAGTATCGGAGTTTTGATATTCTTGAGATATCCGCAGCAGAAAGCTTATCACCATAGGCCTTCTTGATTTTCTCATTCACGATATTCCCTCCTTCTGAGAAAATCGTCAGCCACTTAATGATTTCCTCTACTTCAGAGTGAAGGAGCTGCTTGCTTTCCAGATATTCTTTGAAATCCAGATACGATGTAAGCGATGCTTTGAAATCACCATCGATTCCCGTTATCTCAATCGCATCATCCTTCCTGTACCAGCCTTCATGGATTACGAATTTCCTCAAAGCATTCTGAGTGACTTTCTTGCTGACTTTGAACAATCCATCATAAACAGCCTGCTTCTGTTCAACAGGCAGACGGACTCCATTTATCCTTACATTATTCAGCTCGTTGAGCACCATGAACTTCGAATAGAGAAGCGAATTCTTAGGAAGCACATCCTCTGTACGGATATATGTGCATTTATTTGTCATGTTCCTGATGAACTTCTCGGCAGATGCTTCCACATCAATCATCTTGTTGAAATTCCAAGGAAGAATCTTTCCTTCATGCAGGCGGACTGCCCATCCGCTTACAGCCTTGTCATTCCTTCCAAGAGGACCAACATAATATGGAATGCGATATGTCAGGATGGAATCCAGCTTCTGTATGACTGTCAGCCCATTCTCATCAGGCTTTGTCAGGAAGGGGAAATATCTGGAAGATTGCCTGAGTATTTCATCCATTTCTGCTTTATTCACCTGATAAGGAATCACTCCATTCCTGAAGGATATAAGCAGAGGCATGAAGGTTCCCTCTTCTATAGACTGTTTGATTTCCTGAGACTCTGGATCATCAGGAGAATCACCTAAAAGCTTCTTTATCCTCTTGTAGAAATCATCTGGCGAATCCGGCCGCTTTACATGAAGATTCTTCCCAGATTCATGTGTCCTTCCGATATAAGAAGAAAAACCTCCTTTGCCAGTTTCATGGAAGAAATCCTCATATTCATCTGGAGCATGAAGTTTGATGGCTTTCTTCAGCTTTGCAAGATCTTCTTTGTTCTTATCGAACTGCTTTATCTTTGCCTCAGATATATATGAGCAGCCCGACATTATATCAGCAAGAAGGCCCCAGTCGTAAATGGCTTTGAATATAAGCACCATACGATATTCATCATCGGTGAGAGCATCCTCCAGTTTAGGCAAAGAAACTTCCTCAAATGAGGCCTCCCTGAATGAAATGGAAGGCAGATCATGATACTCATCATTATGGAAAAGTTTCTCAGGACTGACTTTACTTCCAGCAATGAGATCTGCAAAAAGGGATATCTGCTTGCTCTCTCCAAAGAGAATAAGCTTCTTCAATTCAGCTTTCTTATCTGTTATGCGTTTCATCAGGACAGCAGACTCAACTGCCTTCTCATCTGTATAACCTATGCGCTCGTCATATACGCTTTCAGAAACATCAGAAAGATCATCAAGCAAAGGCTTGAGTTCCATTACACTCTGGAGATTATCGCTCAGCGTGAACAGGAAATGTCCTCTGTTCTTCACGATGTGATGGATGGCAAGATAAAGCAATCTTGGATCTGGTTTCGCAACACCTCGTCTCAAAGCATCCCTGAGATGGAAAATCGTAGGGAATTCCCTGAAGAAATCGGCATCTTTATATCCAGGATCATCAAACAATGAATTCGGCTGATGGACTGTCTTGTCTTCAGGAAGATAGCTGCTGTCATTGATGCGCTGAAAGAACAGAGAATCGACTTTTGCAATCTCATCTGCAAACAAAGCCTGCACAAGCTTTATCCTGTCTTTCTTCCTCTGATACCGGCGACGGGCAGAACGCTGCATGCGTCTTGCTTCTGCAGTCTGGGCTTCTTCAAACACACGAGTACCCCACATTGACTTTCCATTAAACTTAAGCACCTTGTATTCAGTATCGGTAACGGCAAAGCCTACGGATTCAGTACCGCAATCCAATCCAATGTAATAATCGCACTCTTTCATATTGACTCCTTCCCAGCTTGGCATTAGGATTACATGTAGATAACACAACGTGTCCAAGCAAAAACATGTTCAAAATGCCCATAAGGGCCTCCCATTGTAGGGAAATGACCACCGCAAGGTGGTTTTTATCTGTCTTATACTAAATAGAATACATCAACATTCATGATTCCTCAGTAAAAAACGGAGAAAAAGCAGATATATGCAGAGGTGTTTCCAAACAGCATGGAATTCTGCAGGCATTCAGCTGAAAAACATAAGTCCGGTCATAAATCGGCAAGAAGACCCCATTCTCTGCATGGTGGAGATGAATTGCCTGTCGTGCATGACGTATTGCTGATATTAACATGATATGATACAATGAATTATGAATGAATCAGCGCGCATCGGGAAGAACATGGCAATCAAAGAACACGGCAAGGAAACCCGTGCCCGTCACAATTCGATGCGTCCTGTTGTCGTTGAGCTGAAGCTCAATCTGAAATGCCTTAACAATACAGAACAGGAAAAGCTCTGGCACTACTTCACGCAGTGCCGCTGGCTCTGCAATTACCTCATCTCGCTTGATGCCGATGCATTCAGGACATTCAGTACAAGGACTAGGGAGATCACATCCCTCGACAAGGACGGCAAGCTTGTTGACCGCCAGCTTTCGATGCCTGCGAAGCTCATCCAGAGTGTATACTCATCCCTGAAGCAGGATATGGCCTCTCTTGCCTCAAAGCGAGATAAGACAGGAAAGAAGAACGGGAAGCTGAGGTTCAGGAGCGAATACAGCGCCATAGAGCTCAACCAGTACGGGAATACCCACTGGATAT
>CALXLA010000032.1 GCA_944389075.1 uncultured Spirochaetaceae bacterium | reverse complement strand
CAGGTCGGACACCAAGCCGAACAGGGGCGAGTCCCCGCCATAAGCCGGAGGAAGCCTTCGGCATTTTTTGTTAAAGGGGCTTTGGTTTGTCTGTACTGTCTATCCACATAGATGAGAGTGGTAATCTCAACCTTACTAATAAGCAGAATCCTGAATACTGCATAGCAATGGTTTTTCACAATCAGGATGATGATATCTCTTCTGGAATAACATTCCTTGATGAGAAATTATCCAAGATAGGTTGGTCTGCTCCGTTTGTACATACTATGCCGTTGATAAGACAGGATAAACCTTTTGAAACAATGGAAGGGGCTGATAGGAAAAGGATCTTCAACACTTTTGCTTCCTTCGTAAGTGCTTTGCCAATCTCATATGCTGTCTTCTTTGCTGATAAGTCATTCTATGAGGATGCTGCCAGAATGCAGGAAGCCTATGAGCACCAGATAAGAAACTTCATAGAAAACAACCTTGAGATATTCCATGGATATGACAGCATAATCTGCTATTATGATCGAGGACAGGCGATTGTAAGCCGGATATTGCAGAATACATTAGGAAACATCTTTGGAAACAGAATAGAGTTTAGAACAGCATACCAGAAAGACTATAAACTATTGCAAGTCGCAGATTATATCTGCACTTTAGAGCAGACAAAAATGAGGTGGGATGAAAACAGAGCTACGAAATCGGAGAAATGTTTCTTTGGCACTCGGCATCTATTCATGAAGAACTATTACCGGAAGATAGTAAAGAAGCATATTTGAGCACTCTGGTCTGTGTTACTCAAATTGTTACCAAAATTCGTATGAATTCCCATCGATAGATATTACTAGCTATCGCTTAAATTGTTATAATATATGCACAAGTAATAGGAGCTAACACTATCTGATACCTATTCAGGAGGACTGAAAATCCTTGTGTGCCTGGTTCGATTCCTGGAGGCGGCAATCGAACTAAAAAAGTAACTCCTTGTTCTGCAAGGGGTTATTTTTATAAAGATGGCCAAAAATGCAAAAAAGGTCGCAAAAAGTCCGCAACTCCTGCTGTTCAGGTTATACACTTGTCTTGTAATCTACAAAGTTAACATAATAGAGTTCAGGTAACTTATACTCATATACTCCGCAATTGAAGGAATTAATAGATATTAGGATATCCAGCGGGAAAAAGACTGAAGATAAATCTCTCCATCATTTTGAAATGTTATCTGCATAAAAATAGTGTTAAAACTAAAATTCATCCTTTTTAGTAGTTCATAACTACTGAAATAATTCTTTTAAGGTGAAGATTATCGATTAAGTAATCAAGTACATATTTTGATTTCTCTTAAGTAAAAAAGGTTATAACTGATGAACATTTATAGACTTCTGCTTTTACTGCCGGTGACTATACTCTAAAGCAGTTATAGAAAAGGAGTAAAAAGCATGGAATACATAAAACTCAAAAATGGCCTTGAAATGCCAATGGAAGGACTAGGAACATTCTTGATGACACCGGATGAGGCAGAAGCTGCAACAATAAGCGCACTTCAAAATGGATATAGGCTTATTGATACTGCAAATGCTTATCTCAACGAAAAAGCTGTGGGTCGTGGAATAAAGGCATCAGGGCTAAAGCGAGAGGAAATCTTCCTTGAAACAAAGCTATGGCCATCATTCTATGAGAATGAAAATGCTGTAGATAAGACTCTGCAAAGGCTAAGCACCGACTATATAGACCTTCTTCTCATACATCAACCTGCAGGAAACTATATTGCTGGCTACAAACAGATGGAGAAAGCTTATAAAGAAGGAAAAGTCCGTGCAATTGGTCTATCGAATTTCAGCATAGAACAGATTAAGGAGATTCTAAGCATAGCTGAAATCAAACCAGCTGTTTTGCAGACAGAAGTACATCCATACTCACAGGAAAAGGATCTGAAGAAGTATCTTGAAGACGAAGGTATCGCAGTGCAGGCTTGGTATCCACTTGGACATGGAGACAAAGCACTGCTTAATGAGCCTCTTTTCAGCAAATTGGGAAAGAAATATGGGAAATCGAATGCTCAGATAATACTTCGCTGGCATATACAGTATGGAGATATCGTTATACCGGGCTCAAAGAATCCAGAGCACATAAAAGCAAATATCGACATTTTCGATTTCTCCCTTACAGAGAATGAAATGGAGATGATTGGAAAGCTGGATAGACAGAAACGCTACTATCATAGCACGCCTGAAATGCTCAGACGCTATGCTGAACTTGTTCCGGATGTAGACGGGCAGAAATAAGGATATAAGAATGGAAACAGTCAAACTTAATAATGGCATCTCAATGCCAATGGAAGGATTCGGAGTATTTCAGATACGGGATGAAGAGACATGTAAGAAAGCTGTAATCGATGCAATAGCCTCTGGGTATACCCTTATCGATACAGCAGCTTCATATGGAAATGAGAAGGCTGTTGGTAAAGCAATAAAGGAGTCGGGGGCAAAGAGAGAGGATCTTTTCCTTGCAACAAAGCTCTGGACTCAGGATGCCTCCTACGATGGAACAATGAAGGCGTTCCAGACATCCATTGATAACCTTGGAACAGAATACCTTGATCTATATCTCATTCATCAGCCTATCGGGGATTACTATGGAGCCTATAGAGCGATGGAAGAGCTGTATAAGGAAGGAAGAATAAGAGCAATCGGAGTATGCAATTTCTATCCTGACAGGCTTATGGATCTCGCAATGCACGTAGATGTCATGCCTGCTGTTGATCAGGTGGAGCTTCATCCATTCTTCCAGCAGGAAAAAGCACTGAAGACGATGAAGGAGCTTGATATCCAGCCAGAAGCATGGGGACCATTTGCAGAGGGCCATCATGATATTTTCACCCATCCAGTATTAACAGCTATCGGAAGAAAATATGGAAAGAGCGCTGCACAGGTTGCACTTAGGTGGAATATCCAAAGAGGCGTAGTTGTCATTCCGAAGTCAACGCATATTGAAAGAATGAGGCAGAATATCGCAGTCTGGGATTTCTCCCTCTCCGATGATGATATGAATGAAATCGCGAAGCTCGATATAGGGCATAGCGAAATAGTCGATCATTCAGATCCTGAGTTCATCAAAATGCTCTCAACAAGAAAGATACACGACTAAGATGGAAACGCAGGTGATTGAAACCTGCGCTTCTTTTTACTTTTTAAGTTTCCTGAATGTATGGAAATATATTCCAAGAGAGACAGGAAGCATGATTATCTCAACAACAAGCTGCGTCCATATCATCCCGAAAAGTCCGATAAGAATGTTCATTATTATCAATAGAGGGATATTCAAAAGTCCCTGTCTGCAGGAAGTAAGGATAGCGGATTCAGCTCCTTTGCCCATCGCCTGAAGCGTATAGCTTATAAGGAAGTTTATAGAGGTGAGGGGAACTGCGATACATGCAATGCGCAGGAATGAAGCACCAAGCGTGCTTGTATTCACCTCTGGAATGAATATATGGAGAATCTGAGATGCAAAGATCTCAAAGAAAGCCACAAAGCATGCTGACATCACTATTGCAGAAATCCAGGAGAAAACAGAGATATCCTTCATTCTCTTATAATCTCCAGAGGCATAGTTGTATCCGACAAGCGGCATGAAGCCCTGGCAAAGCCCCATAGAGACATTAAGCGGAAGCTGATCGATCCTTTTCACTATACCATATGCAGCAACAGGAACATCACCATACCCGGAAGCAAGATGCACCATTGTCATATTCGAAGCATTCCCAAGTGCTGTGGCAAGAGCGGAGGCAAGACCAACGGAAAAGACATCTTTCATGAATCTGAAAGTGAAGAACCTCGGTGAGAATGATATGGCGCTGTTGTTTCCAAGCCTTATATAGATAATCGCAAAGAATGCAACAGAGAGAGTGTTCGAGAGCATCGTGGCAATCGCCGCCCCCGCCACATCCAGCTTGAATAAAAATATGAATATGGGATCGAGGATAACATTGAGAATGCCTCCGAACATCATTCCTATGCTCGACTGGCGTGCGTGGCCTTCGCTTCTTAAGAGGTGTCCCAGAGCAAGGGAAATTACTGTCGGGACTCCTCCTATAGTGACAACCCATAAAAGATAGCTTTCTGCATAGCTGTAGGTATTTGGACTTGCTCCGAGGAAGGAAAGAAGAGGCTCCCTGAAAAGGTATGAAGCGATGGAGAAGATCAAAGTAACAACAGCACCACACCATATACTGAACGCAGAGATATATTTTATATCTCTTTCTCTTTTGGCTCCAAGGAATCTTGAAATAAGACTTGAAGCTCCAAGTCCGAAAAGATTTCCAAGGGCTGTAAGAAGGTTGAACCATGGAGAGACAAGAGAGACGGCTGCAACCATCTCAGGGTCTCCGATCTGTCCGATGAAGAAAGTATCCGCAAGATTGTATATCATCGTGACAATCTGGCTGATGATAGTAGGAATTGCCAGTGTCATTACAGCCTTTGGCACAGGCATCTTCTCAAATAGGTACCGTTCACTCTCATCAATTACCATAATCACTCTCCCATCTGCGCTTCCCAGAATCTGATTGCCTGATCAATCCATCCCTCAGCTACAGTCCCTGTTCCAAGTCCGAATCCATGTGTCAGGCTAGGATAATGATGAAATTCCGTTGGAATCCCATAAGAAGAAAGGATCTTAAGCCTTCTCTCCATTGTCCGCCATGGGGCAATACCGTCCCTATCTCCGACACATGCAAATGTCGGAGGATCGTAAGGGGTGTAATCACTATGGCCTGTGTATTGCATAATCACAGCAGAAGGACGAGGTAGATTATCTCCCCCAAAAGCTGCAGGACCATAAGAGCCAAGCCATGCTGCCATTCTAGCTCCTGCTGAACCTCCCCAAAGGGAATAGTCAGAAGTTGAAACACCCAGCTTTTCAGCATTCCTGAATATAAAGCTTATGGCCCTGGCAAGATCTTCACATGCGGTTTCCGCTCCTGGTCGGTAAATCAAAGCAAAGGCATTGTATCCTCTCTTGGAAATCTCTAAGGCATGAGGAAAACTGTCATGCATTGCCCCGACATATGCAAAGGCACCCCCAGCATTGCATATAGCAAATGGAGCACCTTCCTTTCCTCTAAAGAAGAAAAGCCCTGTATTTTCCTTCCTCGGATCTTCTTCCTTCTCTTCATCTGTGTAGATGTCATAGAAGATCTTTTCCCCATTCAGAGCCTGAGTGCGGAAGTAGTTGCAGATTTCAACAGTCTTATCTGGATCTATGTTGCTGTAGAATGTAAGGCGGAGATTTCCAAGTGTATCTCCGCTGTAATACCAGTCCTCTACCGGGAATATAAGACGGCCATAATCACCGAAGACTGGATCTTCAATAACGCTTTCAATAGGAGTATCTCTTGTATACATGACATCCTCCATTGTCTCTGCAGAGATGATGCAGGAGGCAGTTAAGAAGGAAATGAGAATAGCCATTATCACCTTTTTCATACACCCTCCTCAAAATCAGATTGGATGCTGAATGACTTCCATTTCCGAAGTTCATCAAGTCTGTTCTCTAGTTCTGTCTCTGCAGCTTGAATAGAATCACTACCAAGCAGGAGACGGAAAGGAGGCTCTTCAGAGAGCGTTGCCTTGAAAATAAGCTCTCCACCTTCTTCTGGATTGCCTATCTGATTGTTTGGCACGGCTCCGTTTTTTCTATATATCGAAGCAATGCTTTGATAATCAGGAATCACCTTATTGCTCTCAAGAAGATTAGCACCATAGAACCCTGTCCTGAACGCACCTGGCTGGATAAGCATCACACGTATTCCGAATTGAGAAACTTCCTTTCTAAGGGAGTCAGAAGCAAGCTCAAGGGCTGCTTTTGCTGCAGAGTAATATCCATTCCCGATGGCGCCTCGCACAGCACCGATTGATGAGATATTTATGATCAGTCCGCTTCTTCTCTTTCTCATCTGCGGGAGCACGAGTTTAACCATCTCCATCGGGGAAAAGAAATCAGTATCAAAAAGCTCTCTGATGTCTGCTTCCTGACTTTCTTCAATTGCTGCACGGTAACCATGGCCAGCATTATTCACAAGAACATCGATGCTACCGAATCCTTCTATCGCAGCATTCACAACCTGTTCCCTGTTTTTCCTATCATTCAGATTGAGCTGAAGGGGAAGAACATCCTCATTATATCTGGAGACAAAATCATCAAGCTTTTCCACATTCCTGGATGTAAGCACAGCGCGTTCCCCATGCTTCAATACAGCTTCTGCAATTCCACGTCCAAGTCCAGAAGATGCACCAGTTATAAGCCATGTTCTCATTTCAGAGCACCATATACATCATCTGTTACAGCTTCACACCATTCATTCTTTGTGTTCTCTCCAGGAACCTCTACAGCGATATGGCTGAACCAGCTGTCTGCAGCAGCCCCATGCCAATGCTTAACCTCGCGAGGGATAGTGATTACATCACCTGGCTTAAGAGCAATGGCTTCTTTTCCCCATTCCTGATACCATCCACGACCTGATGTGCAGAGCAGGATCTGTCCGCCTCCCTTGTCTGAATGGTGGATGTGCCAGTTGTTGCGGCATCCCGGCTCGAATGTGACATTGGCCATGAATACAGTCTCTTTCGGATCTGTAAGCGGCTTGAGATAAGACTTGCCTACAAAATACTGAGCATAAGCATCGTTCGGATCTCCGAGTCCGAACATTCCGCCATCCTTTGCATCCTCATCCTTGTAGACTTCAAGAGCTACGCGGAATGCTGCCCAAGCATTAGGCCATCCTGCATAGAATGCAATGTGGGTAAGAACCTCAGCAAGTTCAGATTTCGTTACTCCATTCTTCTTCGCAAGTTCCAGATGATGTCGAAATGATGTATCGACAAGTCCCTTCGAAACTAGAACTGTTATTGTAAGTATCGATCTCATCTTCAATGAAAGCCTGTCTTTCCTAGACCATACCTCTCCGAAAAGAACATCATCATTGAGATGTGCAAATTCATCTGCAAATCCTGTAAGGGCATCTCTCCCTGCTGTCTGTTTCATATTCATTCCTCCATACTTCTGCTGAATAGCCAGCCCATTACGCTCTTGTCGAAAGCGAAGGCATCACCACCAGAGTGCTGATCAGTAAAACCATGCTCAGAAAAGAAAGACCGTGGTCTTATATCCAGAATGACAAGCTCGTCAATTTCCTCTTCTGAAAGATCTTGCTGAGCATATATCCCTCTCAGCTCTTCATAAGCCCTTTGAAGAGGCTCTGAGCCGTAATAGCTATCATCTTCTCCGACTGCCATGTAGACAGGACGACGGTAAGAAGCAAGTTCCTCCAGATCACCATTCCATCTTGTGCTGACAGCAAGAAAGGCTGTATATAGATCGGGCCTTAGTCCCATTACAATCGAGCCGGTTTCCCCTCCACCTGAAAAGCCTTCAAGATAGACACGGCTTCTATCTATATTGAAAGTCTCAATGAGGTATTCAGTTAGTTCTATCGTCTCTTCTGCAGAGCGCTTTCCCCAATCCATGAGCTGAGGAGCTAGGATTATCATCTCATCATCGTAGTTCATCGCTTCCTTGGCAAAATGCTCACGTCTGAGATTCTCTCCAACTCCCTGGAAATATAGTCCTTCATAGCCGGGCAGCGTTATGAAAAGCGCATAAGGCTCTGTTCCATCGTAGCTTTCAGGTACATAGAGTGCGTAATGAATACCATCATGGACGTTATCCAGCGTAAACTCGCCATTATCGATAACTTCTGCACTGCACGCGAGAATCAGGAATGCAGATAACAGAATAAGGAAAGCTCTCTTCATTTTATTGCCTGCTATCCAATACTGTCTGAAGGCAGCCGTTTGCAAGTAGAATCTTGGGATATCCTGCATATGGAAGACACTGGAGAATCACCTCCTGGATGAATTCAGGAGATCTTCCGACATTGAGGTTGCCCCCGATATGTCCGATAATCACCCCTTCCAGGCCCTCGTTGACAAGGATAGCAAGTGTCAGCATCTCCCTTGTTTCAAGATCAAGTCCTTCTCTTGTATAATAATCGCCAAAGCAGTTTGTGATGAGATACTCATTTGTGCGTGGGATAGGATCCATCTCTGCAAAGGCTCTCATTCCTTCTCCAGCAACCTTGACCTGATTCTCAAAACCTTCAGAGAATCTTTTTCCCTCACTGAATCTCTCCCCATCGTGGTCGACAACAATTCCGCGCTCTTCAAAAACGGAAGAAAGAATGCGTAGGGACTCGTCAGCATCTGCAATTCCTGCATATGGGGCAAGATGCATCAGAGCTTCATATATCTCGACAGGAGCTATGCCATCATCAAGCGCTTTTTCTATCCTTTCCCCCAGAAGATAGCTGGAACGATTAGCACCAAGCGAGACAATATCTATAAGAGCCTTATCGCGTTCAGTGAGAAGAGTATTATCCTCAGATACCTCTGAGACAAATGAATTATGTATCACATCAAGAGATGGATCTGCATGAAGCGAAAGCGAAAATAAAACGCAGAGCAGAATCAAAGCAATCCTTTTCATCCTTCCTCCTTATCAATGTATGAAGTTTGTAAAGACAGCAGCTTCCTCCCTCGGAAGTGCAACTCCGTTTTTTCTGCCTGCTTCAAGGCATTTAAGAATATATGCCATGTTATGCCCAAGGATCCGCATCGCCTGCATTCCTTCTTTATCTTCTTTCACTTCGTCCGCTTTTGTGCCATGGACAGCTGTCCAGTAACGCGATGTCACAATCGGCATCTGCATAAGGGCGAAATAGCGGTTTATCTGATCCCATGTAGAAACTGTTCCCATGCGGCGTGCAGAGACTACAGCCGCTGCAGGTTTCATGTAGAATCTCCTTCCATTCCCATTGAGATCGGCATAGAAAGCCCTGTCCATGAAAGAAGTCATCGCACCGGACATAGCTCCCCAATGGACAGGATCCCCGAAGACAAAGCCATCATAAGTGCCAGCGATTTCAAGAAACTCATTCACTGTATCGCTGAATACACATTCATTCTTCTTATTGCAGCTGTGACAACCTATACAGCCAGCTATTGGCTTATTTCCAATCCAGAAGATATCTGTATCTATGCCATCCTCATTAAGAGCAGAAGCAACTTCCTTAAGCGCTGTATATGTACAGCCTTCTTTGTGTGGTGAACCATTTACCAAAAGTACCTTCATAACCAACTCCTGATATAAAATCTATTTCAGTGTGTTGCTTTCAGGTAGTCTCGATTTGTATACCTCTTATAACCAGAAGTTATTGCTTTTGAATTCCATGTCCTCCGAATACAAGGAAATCCATAGAAGAAAGGGCATTATCAATAGAGAGAATCTCATCATCTGTCAGATGGATATCTGCGGCTGTTGCATTCTCTTCTATTCTCTCAATCTTTCTGGATCCTGGAATCGGTACGATATAAGACTTCTTTGACATCATCCATCCTAGAGATATAGCTGCAATCGTACTGTTCTTTTCCTCCGCCATCCTGGAAAGAAGAGAGAGTAGGGCCTTTCCTTTTTCATAGCCTTCAGCAGTGTACTGCGGCATGGAAGTCCTGTAATCCTTTTCATCCCTATTTTCGAAATGATGGATTCCGCTTGTCAGGAAACCATTAGCAAGAGGCGAGAACGCAACAAGGCCAACACCAAGTTCTTCAAGGGTAGGAAACATTCTTTCAACGTTTCTTGCCATCATCGAGTAGCGCATCTGAACGGCTGTTACATGACAGACAGCATCTGCCCTTCTCAGATACTCCTCACTGCACTCAGAGATTCCCCAATGAAGTATCTTCCCTTCATCAATAAGGTGCTCCATAGTCAAAGCAACCTCTTCAGGGTCCGTATTAGGATCTGGTCTATGCTGGTAATAGAGATCAATATAATCTGTTCCAAGATTTCTTAGCGAATTATCAACCGCTTTGATAATCGATTGTGGCCTGCTATCGGGAATGAGGGACTTATCCTGGGCAATCCTTATTCCGCATTTTGTGGCAATCTGAACACTATGCCGGACATCCTTCAGAGCCTTGCCGACAAGACACTCATTGACGCTTTTCCTGCCATCTTTGAATTCTCCGACATACACCTCTGCTGTATCGAAGAATGTATATCCAAGATCATATGCAGAGCGTATAGCCTTTACAGCTTCGCTCTCCTCCATAGGCTCTCCATATGCATGGGAAAAGCCCATACAGCCAAGCCCTATTGATGAGACTTCAAGATTTCCAAGTTTACGTTTATCCATAATATTTCTCCTATTTTCTTAATAACAGACTCAAAAGTGCTCCCAGCGTCATGTATAGAACCATGATTGATGAGTATCTGAGGACGTATACAGCAGCAGAGATATCAAAGTCAGAAATTGCAAAAAGCGTTTGTAAGAACATGTATGACAATAGTCTCTCCTTTATGAATGAAATGAGCCCATACACAGAGACTATGGTAAGAACTGTTCGCAGTACTCTCTTTCTCAGTATTCCCGCCATATGCATCCCCGCGTGAAGCGAGATAAAAAAGAAGCCCCAGTACGATGCGAAAAGATGCGCAATCCTTGCACTCTCTAAGCCATTTGCGATACCGAGGAAAACAAATACATGCTGACTCAGCATCACTCCGCTTATTCCAAGAACGGTGACAGAAAGGAGGGAGATTGTATCAACAGAAAGCATTGCAATACGGAGTCTGTTATACTTTCCATTTCTTAGCGCCTTATACCATCGCCTGTTTGTCACGTGGTGGATAACAAATAGCATAAGAAGAAGGCATCCAGCCACCTCATGCCACAGATCGCTGAGAACAAGATAGAGCATCTGCAGCACAAGGAGGATGGACATCAAAGCGTCAAGCAGGATTCTTTTATTCATAGATAGATATTCAATCCCGCTTTATAGGCTTCTTTCATCGCCTTTGTCGTCTTGACCTCTCCTTTCAGATACACCCCTTCTCCAAGAATAACGGAACGCACATGGGAAGAGGGGAGACAATCTGTAAAGCCATAAAGGGGTTCAAGTGCTCTCTGAATCTCCTCTTTGGAAGCGGCCGCAGTGAGGATGAAGATAAACTCCTTCCCCCTGATTTCCGTATAACGGGGGAGTGTCCTGTCTATCATAATCTTCATCTGGGCGCTTATTGAGTAGAAATAAACAGGTGATGAGAGAATGATAGTATCTGCTTCTATAAGCTTTTCAAGAACATAGTCGCCATCATCTTTCTGAACACATTTTCCTTTTCCACGGCAGCCATAGCATGCGCGGCAGGGCGAAATGGAAAGATCCTGAAGATAGATCTTCTCCGTCTCCGCACCTGCCTCCGTTGCACCGCGGAGAACCTCATCTGCAAGGATATCGGAATTGCCGCCCTTCCTGGGACTTCCTAAGATAGCTAGAACCTTCATCAGAGGCACTCCTTCAGAATCTCATACACCTCGTCATGGGAAAGCATTCTTGGACCATGTGCAAGGATATTCGTACTGTCTGCAATTGCTCTGAGGTTATCATCAGAAAGAAGCTCTTCTGGATTTGCTTTCATTCTCAGCTCTGTAAGCTTTCTTGGCAGCCCCATAGCTTTAATGAGATTTTCAAGCTCCTCAATACTCTTCTCTGCCGCCAGAGCATCATCAGATTCATTAACTGAGAAGACGTATCTGCCGAACTCAGCGAATTTCTCTATAGCACTCTTATAAACATGGCGGTAATAGACAGGCTGGAGCACTGCAAGGCCTTCTCCATGATTGCAATCTGTATAAGCACCAAGCTGATGCTCAATCTGATGAACTTCGAAATCAGTGAATCTACCCACTTTCAGAATTCCATTCTCTGCCATTGCACTGTCCCACATGAGATTGCTTCTTGCTTCCTCATCATGGGTATTCCCGATTATTCTCCGGATATTCTTCACGGTATTTCTCATGACCCCAAGAGCCACGTCATCGGAGGCGTTGAGAAAAGATGACGATCCGAAATATGTCTCCATTGCATGTGAAAGGGTATCAAAAGCTCCAGAAAGTACCTGATGATCAGGAACAGTCTCCATGAAATGATAATCAAGGAAGGCAAAGCGCGGAGCAGATGCGAATAATCCAGCTTTCAGCTTTTTCTCCTCATTTGTTATAACAGCTCCGCCATTCATCTCGCTGCCTGTTCCGCTTGAGGTGACTATCGCACCAAGTGGAAGTGCTGTGTTCGAGAGTACACCATTCTTCTCCATCTCAGAGCTCCATACATCGGTCTCATTTGGAGTCTGAAGTGCAATAATCTTAGAGGCATCGATGACAGATCCTCCTCCTAAAGCAAGGATTCCAGTAACTCCAGCCTCTTTAGCTGCTTTTGCACCTTCCTGTACTTTGCTGTATGTAGGATTAGGCATGATTCCAGAGAACTCAATATATACTCTTCCACTGCCTTTGATAATTGAAAGAACTTCATTGAGTGTGCCATTACGTCTGACAGAGCCTCCTCCATATACAACCATAATCCTATCACCAAGAATCGGTAGGACATCCATAAGATGTGTCGTTACCATTCCATTTCCAAGAAATACTTTTGTAGGATACTCATAGATAAAATCGTTCATAAACTCCTCCTAATTCATGTATGTATCGAGAAAATCAATAAAACTGCTTATCCACTCACCGGAGGCTCCAAAACCATGATTAAAGCCTGGAATGACATGCACTTCGGCGGGTACATCAGCATCGTTTACAGCAGCGATGCACCTCTCTATCTCGGAGCGGAATATCTCATCCGTGCCATAGCAAAAGTATGTCGGTGGTATTTTTCCTGACCTGAAAGAATCTGTATCAACTGAAGCGTGGGAAAGAATCCCATAGAATGAGTAGCACATTCCAACTGCCATCAGATCTGCACTGATGTTGTCTATTTCATCAGGGATATACCCAGGATCAATCGATTCTCCTGATCTTTCCCTTGTAGTAACAACAGTGGAACCATTTACAGATCCATCAAAGAAAAGAGCTTCGTTTCCGATAAGTATGCCACCTGCGGAAAAACCTACAGCCGCGATATCATCGGGGCTGTATCCATATTCGCTTGAGAGGCTCTTAGCTATGCGTATTGCTCTTGCAAGATCAAGTGTGGATTCATCCATTGAATATGGACGCACTCTGTAATAAACGACAAAAGAGACATAGCCATTTCCTGCAAGTTCTTCAGCTACGGGACGTCCTTCCTGTGGGCTGAGGTACTCAAAGGCCCCTCCGGGACATACCATTACAGCACCCCTCACTTCCATGCCATCTGGTACTGTAAAGACTTCCATATATGGATTTCCTTCAAGGTTCTCATGCTCAGGAAGCGATGGCATATTGCCCTCTCTCCAGAGATATATCCTCCCATCTTCAACTAACAGATTATTATCCGCACTTACTGGAAGGAAGCATGAAGATAGGAAAATTGAAATGAGAATCAGAATGAATTGCACATCCACCTCCACTTAATTCAAGGTGAAGTATAGATGTGCCTTATAACTTAAAGTAGTCTTGATTTTTCAGGTAGTTATCACTTCTTGTAATAAGCTGAGAAATCTATGGAGCTTACCGCATCGAGAAGCTTTCCCACTGTTGGAGATGGATCATAGGAATAGAAGATTCCATATGGCATTGTATATTTCCATTTTACAGGGATTATCTTCAGCATTGGGTGGACATTCTGCCATTTATCGATAGCCATTAAGAGATCATTTGATGTGCTGCATCTATTGAAGATCTCTACATCGTAGAAATCGAAATCGACTATGTTTATCGCAGGATGCTCCGCAACTAAATCATTTCGAAGCTCATCAACCGAGTGGCTCCACCCTCTATGCATCAAGAGTAGATTCTGACCATAGAGATCCTCAACGCTGAGAATATCCTTCTCAGCCAAGGGATGATCTAAGGAAACAGCAACGGAAATCGGAACATCATAAAGCACAAAACCATCGCATCTTCTCAAGCTAAGAAGGGTATCATCGAATATTCCGAGTACTACATCGATATTGTCTCCAAGATTCCCTAGTATTCCAGCAGCATTCTCAGGGGTATTCTCAAAGGGAACGATCCGGAATCTCATTTCAGGGCAGTATTTATGGATTTCCGGCCATATTTCGGTGAAAGCTTCAGAAGGTGTTAAAGGGGAGGTTCCTATTCTTATAAGGCTATCCTCTTCCTGCATTGCTTTCCTCGCTCGCTTCTCCGCATCCTTTGCGTATTTTATAATATATTTGGAATCCTTCAGGAAAGATTCCCCAGCTTTTGTAAGCTTGAGACCTCGATGGGTTCTATCAAAGAGCTTGACACCAACCTCATCCTCAAGGAGATTCATCTGTTTGATAACAGCTGTGCTTGTTATATTTCCACTCTCCGCAGCCTTATTGAAACTGCCTGATTCTGCAACTCTTATGAATGTTTCTAATCGTGGGAACTCCATACCTGATGGTACCATACAAACACTCTGAATGTAAATTCTGTAAATATCTGAACTGCTTTAATGGCAATAAGATAACTCATTTATAGTTATAACCTAAGGTTACAAGGAGATAATATATTGGAACTTCTGTTTTCCTTCTGTCAATCCTATCTTCTTTTTCAGGAGGAAAATATGAAGAGAATGAAAGGAGTCGTAATTACAGGACCGGGAAAACTTGAGATAAGCGATAACTGTCCTCTTCCTGATAAAATCGTACCAACTGGAGCTCTTATAAAGCCACTTATATGGTCTCCATGCACAAGTGATGCACACCTCTGTGCAACTGGATGCTCATCTCTTCCTTATCTGATTGGGAAAGCTGTTGGACATGAAATGTGCGGTGTGATTACCGAAATCGGAAATGATGTTCATGATTTCAAGGTTGGAGACAGAGTAATCGTATGTTCAGTCATGCCTATTTGGAGAAGTCTTGAAGCCCAGGATGGGCACGCGAACAACAGACAGGACAATATGTATGCTGGAATTGATTATCCAGACAGAGGAGGCTCTTTTGTTGAGAGTTACTATATTCGCGATGCAGATATGAACCTTGCAAAGATTCCTGAAGATGTCACGCTTGAACAGGCTGTGATGATTCCGGATATGATGTGTACCGCATTCGAGGGAATGAGGCAGCTGGGAACAGGATTCGGAGAATCTATTGCAGTTATAGGAATTGGACCTGTTGGACTTATGGTTATAAGAGCGGCTGTGCTTTCAGGAGCTGGCAGAGTATTCGGAATAGGTTCAAGAAAGATCTGCTTTGATGTTGCAAGAGAATATGGTGCAACTGATCTCATTGACTATCATGAGAAAGATTATGGCAAGAAAATAATAGCCTTGAATTGTGGTCCTGTAGATGGAGTTGTCATAGCAGGAGGTGGAGATGATTCTCTTGAAATAGCTCTTTCAATAGTCAAGAGAGGCGGAACAGTAGTTAATCTCTCAGCACATTTCAGCAATGATCCCTTCAAGTTCTCATCTTCTGTATTCGGCTTCGGATATGGTGGGAAGACAATAAAGGGAATCGGATGCGGAGGTGGCAGACTTTGGATGTCTAGAATGGCAGCGCTTGTGGAAAACAAACGAGTAGATCCATCCCTTCTTATTACGCATCGGTTCCATGGAATGGAGAGTATCCCTGAAGCAATGGAACTCTTTTTGAATCATGACAGATCGCTTATAAAACCTGTCATCTATAACGATTGATTTCAGCCTTTGCTGGAGGCTATGCAAAGAGCGCTTCTATCCCCACTTCCAGCAAGGACATTACTTACAACCAAGAGTGATAACTGGTTGAAAAATCGAGACTTCTGAATAGATTTTACAGTCCCTAAACTACAAACATAAAAAGAGGTAGTTTTATGAAAAAGGTTTTTAGAAATTCTTTACTTGTTTTATTAATGATGGCTTCAATTTCGCTTTATGCAGCAGATGAGCCATTGATGATTGCAGATCAGGGTATCTTTTCTGCAGGAGGAATCACAATTACATCAGACGGCGTCTTCAATCCTGAGGACCATTGGGAAGAGACAGGAAAGGGTCAGACAGCACATGTAGATCATGCAAATGTACTGTACCAGCGTCCTGTAGAGGAAACAGGACTTCCTATGGTCTTTCTCCATGGTTATGGACAGTCAAGAATGGGTTGGATGACAACTCCAGATGGACGTGATGGCTGGTCTGAGTATTTCCTCAGAGCAGGACACAGTGTATTCCTTATCGATGAGCCAAGACGTGGAGAAGCTGGTGGAACATCTGTTGCAGGAGAGATAAGTACAAAGACACTCGACCAGAGATGGTATACACAGTTCAGAATCGGACGCTGGGAGAATGGAGAATCAGTTGCTAATGAAGGCTCGCAGTTCCCAAATGATCCAGAATCCGTTGATCAGTTCTTCCGTCAGATGACACCGGATACCGGAATGCGTTCAGATATGGGTTCTGATTTTGATGGAGCCATGGTTGCAAGAGCAGTTGCTGCAGCAATTGATGATGTCTATGAGATGACAGGAAAGGATTCTGTACTTGTAACACACTCTCAGGGTGGCAGAGCTGGCTGGCTTGTACCTGAATATACAGATCATGTCAGAGCTATCGTAGCAGTAGAGCCAGGTGGAGCTCCTGAAGCTGGATCTGAGGAGTATCAGACAATGCTCGATAAGGGCGTTGATATAATCATGTATTTTGGTGATTACATCGACAATGGAGACCCACGTATCCAGGCAACAGCAGCATGGCAGGGAATGAGACAGACTTGCTACGACTTCACCACAGCTTATAACGCAGAAGGCGGAAACAGCACAGTCATAGACCTTCCAAAGATCGGAATCTACGGGAATGACCACTTCATGTTCCAGGACTACAACAGCGATGAGATTGCAGAGCATGTAGAAAACTGGATCAAGACAAACGTTCAGTAAGGAGAAATGAATGAAAAAGACTATTTTAACCATACTTATCTTTGCTCTGGCAGCAATTGCAGTTTATGCGGAGGGGACAGCTGTTGTTTACTTCTCAGCTACAGGAAATACAGAAAGAGTCGCTGAGACTATAGCGGAAGCGACAGGAGCAGATCTTTTTGAGATTGTTCCCTCTGAGCCTTACTCTACAGCGGATCTCAGATGGACCGATGATGACAGCCGTGTAAGCTTGGAAGAAAACCATGACTCAGTTCTGGATATCGAAACACGTCCGGGAATCGCAAACACTATCGATCTGGCAGGTTACGACACAGTATTCCTCGGTTATCCGATTTGGTGGGGCCATGCACCATCGATTCTCCTTACCTTCCTTGATGATGAAGATCTCTCAGGAAAGACAATAATTCCATTCTGCACATCTTCTTCAAGCAGGATTGGAAATAGTGCAACTGACCTTGCAGAATATGAAGGAGACGGAAACTGGCTTGATGGTATGAGATTCAGGAGCCGTGTATCTGAAGGTGATATCAGGGAATGGCTTGAAGAAATCGGATATTGAGAAAAGAGGCCAAAACGAAAGACAGGAGAATACCGGTAATCATTTCAATAGCCCTGATACTCACCTCTCTCATCGCCTGCTCTCCAGATAACGGAAATGCAGGCGGTGAAGGAATATCTGATTCAGGGAATGTAGCTATAGTCTACTTTTCCGCAACTGGAAATACAGAACGTGTGGCGGGGTATATAGCAGATGAAACGGGTGGGTCTCTTATTGAGATAATCCCTGCTGATCCATACTCCAATGCCGATCTGGATTGGACCAATAATTCAAGCAGAGTGAATGAGGAGCATAACAATTATGATACGGTGAGGCCGGGAATCCAGAATGATATAGATCTTTCAGGATATGACACAGTATTCCTTGGTTACCCGCTCTGGTGGGGAGAGGCACCGGCTATAGTTCTTACTTTCCTCGATAATGAAGATCTTTCCGGAAAGACGATCATACCGTTCTGCACTTCTTCTTCAAGTCAAATCGGAGATAGTGCATCGAATCTTGAAAACTATGAGGGTAATGGAAACTGGCTTGATGGCAGGAGATTCCGAAGCGGTGCTTCTGAAAACAGTGTCAGAACATGGCTTCAGGGACTTGGATACTAAACAGTAGGAAATAGAATGAAACTCAGAAGAATATTTGCAACGGCCATCCTGTTATTTGCAGCAGTTATGCTTTCAGCTGCTGTTGTTGAAGCAGGACCGGGAATTGCAACAGTAGAAACAGATAAAGGTACAGTTCAGGGATATGTCAGGTATGGTATAAATACATTCCATGGCATTCCTTATGGAGTTGTAAAGGAGCGTTTCAAATCAGCTGAAGAGGTAGAAGCCTGGGATGGAATATTCTTTGCAAATGCATATGGTCCTATCTCAATGCAGCCACAGACAGCCGGAGGCACTGGCTCAACATGGGAGGAACCAAGAAGAATTTAGGTTCTTCACGGAAAGTTGAGGGATGAAGAGCTAGATTGAAAAGAAGAGCATGCGCGTTCTAAAGTTTAGATACCACTCAAAAACTAAAGGACGAACACATGCTCATCGAACAAAGTATAGCAAAC